>NZ_SMKI01000128.1 GCF_004348415.1 Streptomyces hainanensis | reverse complement strand
GCGTCGCGGCGGCCGGGGTCTCGGGCGTGGCCGCCGGCGCGGGCGGCGGTGCGGCAACCTCCGGTTCCGCTTCGGGGGACGGCTCCGCGACGGCCGGTTGCTCGACCGGTGCCGGGGCGACCCGCGCCGCGGGCTCGGCGGCCGGCTGGGCCTCGGGCGCCACCGGCTCCGGCGGAGCGGCGGCGGCCACGGGGGGCGCCTCGACGACCTCGGGGGCCGGCGGCACGACATGGGCCGCCGGCCGCGCGGCCACCGGGGCGGCGGGCAGTGGTTCCACGACGGGGACGGGCGCCTCGGCGGCCGGCTGCGGCTGCGGCTGCGGCTGCGGCTGCGGAATCGGAGCCGGGGCAGCCGCGGCGGCGGCGACCGCGGGAGCGCTCGGGGCCGGGATCGGAGTCGGCTCGGGTGCCGGCTCGGGCGACGCCGACGGCGACTGCCAGGCGCCGGGTTGGGCCGGCACCACGCCGGGCGCGCTGACCGGGACGACGCCGTCGAGCGGCGCGGCGGGCGCCGCTCCCTCGGCCGGCGCCACCGGCTGCGCCGGCGCGGACGCGCGGTCGGCGAGCGGCCGCACCGCGACGGGGGGCGTGATGGCCTGCGGCGGCGCGACGAACGCGTCACCCCAGGCGCCGTTCCCACCCGGCATCAGCAGCTCCTCCTCGTCGCCTTCCATGTCCATCGCTTCGTCGGGCTGGCCTGGGAAGGGATAGGGAGCCGCGGCCACCGGGGCCGCCGGCGGCGCCTGCTCCCGCGGTCCCCCCTCCGGGGTCCGGCCGGTGTCCGTCACGCGTCCACCTCGCCCATCGCACGCGCTCCTTCCCATCCCGGACATGACGGACGAATCATCAAGTCCGGTCGACGGCACAACGATCCACCAGACTACCCGGCATGCGGCGGGCCCCGGCCCGTGGGTGGTCGGCTGGCCCCGGAAGGTCCCGGTTTGTCACCGGGGGGTGGGCGCCCTGCGGCCGGCGAGCAGGAAGGCGACGGTCCGGCCGCTCTCCGTCCAGTGGTCGGGCTCCAGTTCGATGGACTGGAGCAGCGTGCACTCGACCTCGTAGCCGGCTCCGGTCAACACCCGCCCGGCCGCCTCGGCCTGATCGCGGGTCAGGGCGTGGGTGACGATGCGCTGCGGCCGGCGGTCGGCACAGGCGACGAGGGTCCGGGGACCGCCGCCGCCGACGCGGATGATGTCGGGTTCCGGCAGGTCTTCGAGGATCTGTGGCGCGACGCCGTGGACGATGTGCAGCTGCACACCGAACCGACGGGCGGTCGCCTCGGCCAGGGCGCACGCCTGGGCGTCGCGGTCGACGGCGATCACGGCGGAGCCGAGCCGGGCGGCGTCGATGGCGGCGAGCCCGCCGCCGGCGCCGACGTCCCACAGCAGGTCGCCGACCCGCGGGCCGAGCGCGGCCAGTTCGAGGGCGCGCAGTCGCGGACTACGGCCGGGCCCGGCCTCCGGCGGCCCGGGGGCCGGCTGGCCGTAGTCGGCGGGGTCGAGGGCCCAGCCCCTGGGTTGGGTGGCCACGCCCGGGTCGAGGCCGGCGAGCCAACCGGCGCCGCTCTCCCGGGTGGTGCCACCCCCGCCTATCACGATCACCACGTTGGGGTCGGTCCAGCGGCGCTGGCTGACGGTGTCGGAGGTGAGGACGGAGACCTGCTCCCGGTCGGTGCCGAGGGACTCGCAGATCACGAAGGTGCGGTGGGTCCGGCCGAGGAGCAGGGCGATCTCGGCCGGGCCGGCGCCGGGCGCGGTGAGCACGGCGACCTTGGGGTGGGCGCGGCAGACGTTGACGGCCCGGCGCAGGGTGCGCGGGGTGGCCACGACCACCCTGGCGTCGTCCCAGGGCATGCCGGCCCTGGCGAAGGCGGCGGCCACCGCGGAGACGGCGGGGACGACCTCGACCTCCAGGCCGTGCTCGGGGCCCCTGAGTGCCCGCACGACGCCGAAGAAGCCGGGATCGCCGTCCGCCATGACGACCGCGGAACCCCGGTGCGCGGCGATGCGGCGGGCGGCGAGGGTGAGGCTGCCGAGCGTGACGCGCTCGGCCCGGGCCGGGACTTCGGGCAGGGCGAGGTGCCGGGGGGCGCCGGCCACCAGGGTGGCCGCCTGGAGGGCGGCCCGGGCGGCCGGGGCGAGCGGGGAGCCGTCCCATCCGATCACGGTGACGCGGTCGGCCATGCTCGGCGAGCTCCTGGACTGGTTCGCAGGTGAAGGACGCGCTGAGCCTACCGCGCGCCGACCGGGCCGTGACCGTGCGCGTCCTCCAGGTCCTCGGGGAGCAGTCCCCAGACGATGAGGTCGGTGCGGATGTCGGTCCAACCGCCGTCCTCGGTACGGGATCGCACTATCAGCGCGTTGCGCAGCACCCCCTCGCTGAGGCTGCCGATCTTCTGCGCGACCTGCTGGGAGGCGGTGTTGCCGGCCGCGGTGCGGAGTTCGAGGCGTTCGAACTTCTGGTCGCGGAACAGCCACTGGGCGACGGCCAGCACGGACTCGGCGGCGTAGCCCTCACCACGTGCCCAGGGGGCGATGACGTAGCCGATCTCGCTGGTCAGGGTGTGCCAGTTGGTGTTCTTGAGGTGGAGGGAGCCGACGAGCCGGTGGGTGAGCAGTTCGTCGACGGCCAGCACGATGCCCCGACCCGAGGTGCGCTCCATGGGGGCGCTGCGGGTGATCCACCGGTGGGCGTCGCCGGGGGTGTAGGGGATGGGGACGGAGGTCCAGGCGGCGGTCAGCTCGTCGTTCATCATGTCGGCGAGCGCGGGGATGTCCGCCTCCTCGAACGGGCGCAGCACCAGCCGGTCGGTACTGATGGAGACGTCGGGGAAGGTGGATGTCATGGGCCGCTCCATGCCTGGGGTCAGAGGGGACAGCATGCAGTATCACCGGGTCGGGAGACAGCGGCGGGCCCCGGCTGGGTGCCGGGGCCCGGGTGTGCGGCCGGCCGGGGCGGGCGGTGGCCCGACCCGGTGGGTCAGGAGGCCGGGGTGCCGAAGGCGGGGACGATCGACCCGTCGTACTCGCTCTCGATGAACTGCCTGACCTCGTCGGAGTTCAGGAGTTCGGCGAGGGTCTGGACGCGGGGGTCGTCCTCGTTGCCGGCCTTGACCGCCAGGAAGTTGGCGTAGGGGTTGCCGTCCGCCGACTCCAGGACGAGGGCGTCCTCGGCGGGGGCGAGGTCGGCCTCCAGCGCGTAGTTGCCGTTGATGACGGCGGCGTCGACGTCCTGCAGGGCGCGCGGCAGGGTGGCGGCCTCCAACTCCTGGAAGGTGATGCCGCGGTCGTCGGCGATGTCGTTGAGGGTGGCCTCGGCGCCGACGCCCTCGTTGAGCTCGATCAGGCCGTTCTCGGCGAGCAGGTTGAGGGCGCGCCCCTCGTTGGTGGCGTCGTTGGGGACGGCCACGGTGGAGCCGGAGCCGAGCTCGTCGAGGCTGGTGACCGAGTCGGAGTAGAGGCCGAGCGGCTCCAGGTGGACGTTGACCACCGGGACGATGTCGGTGCCCTGGTCGGCGTTGAACTGGTCGAGGTAGGGCTTGTGCTGGAAGAAGTTAGCGTCCACCTCGCCGCTCTGCACGGCGGTGTTGGGCAGCACGTAGTCGCTGAACTCCTGGACCTCGAGGTCGAGGCCGGCGTCCTCGGCGAGGTTGTCCCGGACGAACTCCAGGATCTGGGCGTGCGGGAGGGGGCTGGCGGCGACGGTGAGCGGGGCGTTGGCGTCGGCCTGTCCCGCGTCGTCGCCGCTGTCCGGGTCGGAGTCGGTGCCGCAGGCGGCGAGGCCGAGCGCGAGGGCGGTGGTGGCCGCGAGGACGATGCCGGTTCTGACGGGGCTTCCGATACGGGTACGCACGAAAAGTGCCTCTCTTCTTGTTGTTACGGGTGGTGCGGGTGGTGCGGGTGATACGGGTGGTGCGGTGTGCGCGACCGCCCGGCGGGCGGTCGTGCTCAGGTGGAGGCTCGTTCGCGGCGGGAGAGGAGCCGCACGGCACCGTCGCCGAGCAGTTGGACCGCCGTCACGACGGCGACGAGGACGGCGACCGTGACGAGCGTGAAGCCGGTCTCGAAGCGCTGGTAGCCGTAGACGAGGGCGAGCGAGCCGAGCCCCCCGCCGCCGACGGCGCCGGCCATCGCCGAGTAGCCGATGACGGCGATCACGGTGGTGGTCAGGCCGGCGACCAGGGAGGGCAGGGACTGCGGGAGCAGCACCTTGAGGACGACGGTCCAGGTGCCGCCGCCCATGGCGTGGGCGGCCTCGACCAGGCCGTGGTCGACCTCGCGCACGGCGGTCTCGACGAGCCGGGCGAAGAACGGGATGGCGCCGATGGCGAGCGGCACGATGGCCGCCGTCGGGCCGATGGCGGTGCCGACGACGGCGCGGGTGACGGGGATCAGGGCGACCATCAGGATGATGAACGGCAGCGAGCGGCCGACGTTCACGACGACGCCGATGGCCTTGTTGAGCACGGCGTTCCGCAGCGGCCCGCCGCGGTCGGTGAGGACGAGCAGCACGCCGAGCGGCAGGCCGCCGAGCACGGCGATCAGCGTGGACCAGCCGGTCATGTAGAGGGTGTCGATCGTGCCCTGCTCCAGCAGGGGCCGCATCTGGTCCCAGGTCATCAGGCACCCTCTCCGGTGAGTTCGACGGCGGGCGCGGTGGCTCCGGGGAGCTCGACGGTGAGGCCCTGCTCGCGCAGGAAGGCGAGCGGGGCGGCGTTGGCGGCGACGGGTCCCGGCAGCTCGATCCGCATCCGGCCGACCTGGCGGCCGCCGACGGTGTCCATGGCGGCGCCGAGGATGGAGACGTCGAGGCCGTGGCCGCGGGCGAGCTGGGAGATGACGGGCTGGCCCGCGGTCGCGCCGTGGAAGGTGATGTCGACGACGGTCCGGTCGTCGTCGGCGAGGGCGCCGCCGACCGGGAACAGTTCGTGGGCCAGGCGGGACCCGGGGGTGGCGAGCAGTTCGGAGACCACGCCCGACTCGACGACGCGGCCGGCCTCCATCAGGGCGGCGGAGTCGCAGACGGCCTTGACCACGTCCATCTCGTGGGTGATCAGCAGGACGGTGAGGCCGAGCTGCTGGTTGAGGTCGCGCAGCAGCTTGAGCACGGAACGGGTGGTCTCGGGGTCGAGGGCCGAGGTGGCCTCGTCGGAGAGCAGCACCTTGGGGTCGCCGGCCAGTGCCCTGGCGATGCCGACGCGCTGCTTCTGGCCGCCGGAGAGCTGGGCCGGGTAGGCCCGGGCCTTGTCGGCGAGGCCGACGAGGTCGAGGAGTTCCAGGGCCTTGGCGGCGCGTTCGCGGCGGGTGAGGCGGAGGATCTCCAGGGGCAGCTCGACGTTGCCCTGCACGGTGCGGGAGGACAGCAGGTTGAAGTGCTGGAAGATCATGCCGATCCGGGTGCGCGCCTCGCGCAGCGGCCGGCCGGCGCGGTGGGCGCGGCGGCCGGCGAGCGCGGTGAGGTCCTGCCCGTCCACGGTCACGGTGCCCGACGTGGGGCGCTCCAGCAGGTTGAGGCAGCGGATGAGGGTGGACTTGCCCGCGCCGCTGCGGCCGATGACGCCGTAGACCTCGCCGGGTCGTACGTGCAGGTCGACGCCGTCGAGGGCGGTGACCTCGCGGCCGCGTGAGCGGTAGACCTTGGTCAGGTCCGAAGTCGTGATCAATGCGATTCCGTCACTGTCGGGCGCCGGGGCACGCGGCGGGGCGCGACCGGGCGCGGGCATGGCCCGGCGCAGGCAGGCCGGGGCGAGCGTCGAGCGGGGTGCCGTCAGGCGGCGTGAGCGCGGTCGCTTCGGGGCGCGGGGCGGCTCAGGTGGGGGCCCTCAGCGGCGACACATTCGACAGCGCGTGTGACAACGCGCGTGACGCGGACAACGAGCACCGGGCATCGACACTGCCTCGGTCGTCGGGGGACGGTTGCTCGTCGCGGTCATGTGCTCCAGTAAATCAGACGTTCCGTCCGGGTTACGGGGAGTGCCCTGGCGCTGTGGCCAACGCCACGTCGGCGCCGGGGCGGGAGCGTGCCGGGCCCCGGCGACCGGCGGTTTCGGGGTCACCCGTAGAGTCGGCGCCATGCTTACCCCGCTGACGGTCGTGGTCGCCGTGGCCGCGCTGCTGCAGGCCGCGTGGTGCGGGTACGCGGCGTTCCGGGACCAGCCGGTGAAGGACTGGCACTACGCGGGGATGGCCGCGGTGCTGCTGCTCACGCTGGCCCAGCTGGTGGTGGGTCTGGTGGCGCTGGGCGGCGGGGAGCGACCGGCCGGGGACGGGACGGCGGTCTTCGTCTCGTACCTGGTGATGGTGGTGCTCTGCCTGCCGGTGGTGGCGATCGTCTCGCTCGGCGAGCGCAGCCGGTGGGGGTCCGCGACGGTGTCGGCCGGGGCGTTGGTGCTCGCGGTGCTGGAGCTGCGTCTCGCGGACGTGTGGGCGGGAGGCGTCGGTGGCTGAGCGTGGTGTCGGCGTGGGCGGGCGGCCGGATCTGAGCCGCGGTCCCGGGCGGTTGCTGGTGACGCTCTACGGGGTGTTCACGGTGGCGGCGGCCTCGCGCTCGGTGTACCAGCTGTCCACGCGCTTCGACGAGGCGCCGCTGGCCTATCTGCTGTCGGCGCTGGCGGCGCTGGTGTACGCGTTCATCACGGTGTCGTTGGTGCGCGGCGGGGAGACGGCCCGGCGGGTGGCGCTGGTGTGCTGCGCGGCGGAGCTGACCGGCGTGCTGGTGGTGGGCACGTGGACGCTGGTCGACTCGGCGGCGTTCCCCGACGCCACGGTGTGGTCGGACTACGGCCTCGGCTATCTGCTGCTGCCGCTGATCCTGCCGGTGACCGGGCTGCTGTGGCTGCGCGGCGCGAGGCCGGCCGGGCCGGCGGGCGCCGCCCGGGAGTAGCCGCGGGGGCGGTTCCGGCCGGTTCGTCGCGTGGGCCCGGGCCTGTCAGGCCGTGGCGGCCAGGGAGGTCGGGACCTCCTTCTCCAGGGTGATCAGGCTGAGGTGTCGCGAGACCTCCTCGGTCGCGACCGGGGCGTAGCCGAGCCTGCGGTAGAGGCGCAGGTTGCCCGGCAGGCGCTGGCCGGCGAACAGCCGGTACCTGGCGGCGTCGCGCTCGGCGGCCAGCCGCCCCTCGACGGCGGCGAGCAGCCGGCCGCCCAGGCCGTGCCGCTGCATCCTGGGGTGCACGATGAGGCGACCGATGTGCGCGGTCCCGTCCGGGTCGACGGTGCCGCGCACCGAGCCCACGACCTCCTGGCCGAGCCTGGCCACCAGCACGCAGGTGTCCCGTACCTCGGCGCGCACCTCGGCCAGCGTCTCGGTGAGCGGGGCGATGGTGTAGTCCCCGGACAGCTCGGCTTCGCCCTGGAAGCAGAGGTACTGCAGTTTGAGGATCTGCTCGGCGTCCCGGTCGTTCGCCGCTTCGATCAACACGCTCATGCCCATGTGTGCGTACGCCTCCCAAGCGAGGTGTCGGCCGGCCCGGCGGGGGGTGAGGGTCACGCGAACGGGCCGGCGATAGCCCTGACGGCGCAGGTCACGAAGACCCGCGCCGTCAGCATTGTGCTAGGGAAACAAGGATGGAGGGAATGTGCTGGAGCCAACTACCTTGTGAGATTCCCGACTCGGGCCCCATGATTGCCCGCCACCCGGACGGGACGGGGTCAGCCGCGGTGGTCGGCGGCGGCCAGCAGGGCCGTGTCGGGGTGGTCCGCGAAGACGCCGTCGATGCCGGTGCGGAAGTAGGTGCGCAGCGCGCCGAAGACGTCGCCGTAGGCGTTGGGGTCGTCGCCGCGGCGGTACTCGGCGGGCAGGAAGCGGTTCTCGTTCCGCAGCGTGTAGGGGTGCACCAGCAGTTCGGCGGTGTGGGCCTGGGAGACCAGGCGGGTCGGCTCGGCCAGGCTGCCGTCGGAGCGGCGCGGGATGACCAGGTCGAGGGTGGGGCCGATGCCCTGGGCGTAGCGGGAGATCTCGCGCAGCCCGGACGGGGTGACGAGGTCGGCGACGGTCCGCGGGTCGCCCTTCTGCTGGAGGTCCCAGGGGCGGGATTCGGCGCTGGAGAGCAGCACCACCCGGGGCGTGTCGACGAGTTCGGCCATCCGCTGCATGCTGGTCGGCTCGAACGACTGCAGCAGCAGCCGGGCGCTGGCCCGGTCGCGGCCGTACCGGCGCAGCAGCCTGGCCAACGGCTGTTCGAGGCCGAGGCCGAGGGAGCGGAAGTAGGTGGGGTGCTTGGTCTCGGTGTACAGCCACACCGGCCGGTCGCGCTTCCGCCCCTGCTCGTCGGCCCAGCGCAGCACCTCCTCGAAGGTGGGGATCGTCCACCGGCCGTCGTAGAGCGTGTTGTTGCGGCGCTGGTCCGGGATGCGCTCGGTGGCCCGCAGCGTCTTGAGCTCGGCGAGCGTGAAGTCCTCGGTGAACCAGCCGGTGAGCGACTGGCCGTCCACGGTCTTGGTGGTACGCCGGTCGGCGAACTCGGGGTGGTCGGCGACGTCGGTGGTGCCGGAGATGTCGTTCTCGTGCCGGCACACCAGGTGGCCGTCCCTGGTGGGCACCAGGTCCTGCTCCACGATGTCGGCGCCCATGTCCAGGCCGAGTTGGTAGGAGCCCAGGGTGTGCTCCGGGCGGTAGCCGGAGGCGCCGCGGTGCGCGACGACGGTGGGCGTGGGGAGTTCGCCGAGCCCGCCGCGCCCGCGGGCGGCCGCGCTCGTGGGGCGCGCGCCCTGGGCGTGCGCCGGGGTGGCGGTAGTGAGCGCCGCGGCGCCGCCGGCGCCGGCCGCCATGGCCGCGCCGAGCAGGGCGCGCCGCCCGAGGCCGTTCGAGATCGTTGCTTCTGTCGAGTGCGTCGCGCCTGTCGGCGCCGCGTCTGCCGCCTGCCGAGCTGCCATGGGGCCTCCCTCTGAGTCGCGGCTGATGCTAGGGACGCGGCGTTGTCCGGCCGGGGACCTCCGAGGAAACAGCTGACGAAGGCACATCAAAGCTGAGTATCCGTCGTGTGAACCCGGTGCGCGAACCGAGGCGAAGCGCGAGTATCGTCCCGTACGCATGCGGCGGAGCGCATGACCATGAACAACCGGAGGGGAAGTTGTCCCGATTCGTCCTGATGAAGGCGCTGTTCGGCCCGTTGCTGCGGCTCTTCTTCCGGCCCCGGGTCGAGGGATTGGAGAACGTACCCACCGAGGGGCCGGTGATCTTGGCCGGCAATCATCTCACGTTCATCGACTCGGTCATCCTCAACCTGGTCAGCAGGCGACAGGTCTTCTTCATCGGCAAGGCGACCTATGTGACGGGCCGGTCCCTCAAGGGGCGGGTGATGGCCTGGTTCTTCACGGCCGTCGGGATGATCCCGGTGGACCGGGACGGCGGGCATGGCGGAGTGGCCGCCCTGATGACCGGCCGCCGGGTGCTCGACGAGGGCAAGGTCTTCGGCATCTACCCGGAGGGCACCCGCTCCCCCGACGGCCGGCTCTACCGGGGCCGCACCGGGATCGCGCGGCTGACCCTGATGACGGACGTGCCGGTGGTGCCGTTCGCCATGATCGGCACCGACCAGGTGCAGCCGGGCGGCAAGGGGCTGCCGCGTGTCGGCCGGGGGCGGCGGATCGCCGTGCGCTTCGGCCAGCCGTTGGACTTCTCCCGCTACGAGGGCATGGACCGCGACCGGTACGTGCTGCGGGCGGTCACCGACGAGGTGATGACCGAGGTCATGCGGCTCTCGGGGCAGGAGTACGTCGACATGTACGCCACCAAGGTGAAGGCGGCCTGACGCCGGTGGCCGGACGGCGGCTGCGCCGCCGCCGTCGTCGTCGTCACTACTGCCAGGGCAGCGACGAGCGGTGCCGCCAGTACGCGGCGGGCGGCTCGGCGAGCCCGGCCAGGGCGTCCGCCGCGGCCTCGTCGAGAGCGATCCCGGTGGCCGCGAGGTTTCCGGTGAGCTGGTCCACGGTGGCCGCGCCGGACAGTACGACGCCGGCCCAGGGCTGACGCAGCACGGCGGCCAGCGCGACCGCGTCCGGGCCGGTGCCGGCCGCCTCCGCGATCCGCCGCACCGCGGCCGGCGCCGCCTCGCCGGCCAGCCGGCCGTTGGCCATGGCCTCCTTGACGATCACCGTGCGGCCGGCGGCGTGGGCCGCCGCGAGGGCCGGCCCGGCCGAGGTCTCCAGCACGTTGAAGGTGGACTGCACGGTGGCGAACAACGGCCGCCCGTCCACCTCGACCTCCAGCGCGGCGCGGATCGCCTCGGCCTGCCCCGGACCGCTGGTGGACAGGCCCACGGTCACACCGGCGGCGGCGAGCCCGGCCAGCCGGTCGAGCACCGCGGGGTCGGTGAGCGCGGGACTCTCCGGGGTCACGGAGTGGATCTGGTAGAGGTCCAGGTGGTCGCCGAGCAGCGCCCGGGTCTCCGCGTACTGGCGGTCGAAGGTCGCGGGACCGTGGTCCTTCACCTCGTGCACCTCGGCGTCGGTGCGCCAGCCGGCGGTGTACGTGTAGCCCCACTTGCTGCCGACCACCACGCCGGGTGCGGCGTCGGGGCGGGCCGCCAGCCAGCCGGCCAGGAACTCCTCGGCCCGGCCGTAGGAGCGGGCCGCGTCCAGGTAGCGCACGCCGTGCGCGTGGGCCGCGTCCAGCAGCCGGTGGCTGCGCTCGCGCAGCGCCTCGGGGGCCCGGTCCGTGGGGAGGTCGCGATCCCGGCCGAGGTTGATGTAGCCGGGGCGGCCCACGGCGGCCAGGCCGAGGCCGATCCGGGCGGTGTCGGTGGCCTCGGGGTCGAAGCGGGTGAACGCCATGGCACCTCTCGGTCGGGGCACGGGGCCGGCACCGGGGCGCCGGCTCGGGATCCGGGCGGCGTGCGGGTCCGGCGCGCGGATCCGGCGCGCGGATCCGGTGTGTGGCCGCCGGGGCACGCGGGGGTCTCACGATAGCGGTGGGCTCAGGGCGTGACCTCGGCGGCGTCGTCCTCCCGGGCGGCCTCCTCGGCGCCGGCCGCCCAGGCCGCGGCGCACAGGGCGTGGGCGACGGACTCCGTGTACGACGCGGTGGCCAGCCAGGCGCGGGCGAACCGGTCCGCGTCGGCGGGCAGCAACCGACCGAACACGTCCCGGCCGCGGTCGGCGGCCGCCCGGTGCAGCTCGGCGAGCAGCCAGGCGCCGGTGGCGAGCCCGGCGCGGCGCAGCCGCGGCAGGTCGTCGGCGGCGGTGCCGGGCAGCGCCAGGGCGCGCCGGCCGGCCGCGACGGCCCGGTCGGCGCGGCGGCGCAGCAGGTGGATCGGGGCCGGCACCGCCTCGTCGTCGGCGAGCGCCGGCGGCCCGGGCGCGGTGGCGTCGGACGTGGGCAGGTCGGTGCGCTGCAGCCGGTCGTATCCCAGGTCGACGCGGCCGGCGGGGTCGGGGAGCCGCAGCACCGGGCCCTCGTCGCCCGGCGGGCGGCCCACGGCGAGCAGCCGCAGCTGGGGACGCGGTCCGGGGGTCAGCCGGCCGACGACGCGGAGCCGCAGCCCCGGGGCGGCGGCGAGCAGCCGCAGGTTGTCCCGGTGGGCGAGGGCCGGGTCCTCGTCGGCGACGGTGAGCCTGACCGGCACCCCCGCGCAGTCGGCCAGCAGGACGTGGCCGCCCGTGGCGCGGAGCGGACGGCGGCAGGTCACGTCGAGGAACAGCAGGTCGGAGCCGGGCGGGCGCCGCGCCTCGGGGAGCGCGGCGGCCGCCAGCGCCCGGGCGGCCTGGCGGTGCGGCGGCTCGGCCCAGAACCGGTCGAGCGGCGGCTCGTGCCAGCCGGCGCCGCCGGCCTGGACGGCGCGCACGGCGGCGCCGGCGCCGAGCCGGCCGTCCGGCGAGACGGTGGCGCCAGAGACGACGAGGCCGGCGCGGGCCAGCCGGCGGTGGGTGAGGGCCGCGTCGCCGAGGCGCACGGTGCGCTCGACGGCGCCGGCCGCCCGCTCGGCGCCACCGGGGGCCACGTCGGGGACGCGGAAGAGCCGGCCCTCGGTGTCCGCCGTCCAGGTGACGACGCCGGCGTGGCCGCTGGCGGCGAGCACCGGCTCGCTGAACAGGCCGTAGAGCCGCAGCGAGCCGCCCGGCAGGTAGGGGCGGCGGGCGAGGCCGCGCAGCTCGGCCAGCCGGGGGCCGCTGGCGCGGCCGAGGCCGTGCGCCGTCGACAGCAGCTCGCGCAGCTCCTCGACGAGGTCGGCGAGCCGGTACGCCGGGTCGGCGGCGCGGGCGGCGCGCAGCCGGCCGACGACGCCGACGGCCGCCGCGGCGGGGCGCGGCAGCCCGGCCAGCCGGGCGACATGCGCGGCCCCGAGCAGCTCGGCCTGGACGACGGCTCCCGCCCCGTCCACGCCGGCCTCCAGCGCGGCGGCGCCGGCGGCCCACAACCCGGCCGCCGCCGCCAGCTGTTGGGGCGTGGCCGCCGGGACGTCGGGCGCCTCGGTCGGTGGGGCGGCCCGGGGATCGGCAGGCTCGGGCGCGGGATGGTCGTCGGTCGCCTGGTCTTCCGGGCCGGTGGCTTCCGCCGCGACGGGCGCGGCGCCGGCCGCGGCCGGTCGGTGCACGCAGCCGGGGGCGAGGAGGCAGCCGCAGTGGATGGCGTCGACGTCGGTGACGCTGCCGCCGGTGGCCCGCAGTTCGAGCGTGGTCTCGTCGTCCAGCGCGATCCGGTAGACGTCGCCGTCCCGGCTGACCGGCCGGGCGGCCAGCTTGGCGGTCGCGGCGTCGAGGCGCTTGCGGAGCCGGGGGCTGAGCCCGGCCACCAGCCGGGCGGTCACCTCCGGGGCCACGGGGGGCAGGGCCTGGGTGTCGGTCACCGGATCTTCTCTCCTACCCAGCGGGCGAGTTCGAGCGGGCTGAGCGCCGCGACGGGCATGCCGGCCGCCACCAGCTGTCCGGCGACGCCGGTGCTGTACCGGGGCCGACCCGCGTCGTCCAGGCTGGCGCAGCCCAGCACGTGGCAGCCGGCGGCGGCCAGGCCGCGCACCTCGGCGAGGAGGCCGCCGAGCGGATAGCCCTCCTCGAAGTCGCTGACGACGACGACCAGGGTGCGGGACGGCGCCGTGACCAGCGTGCGGGCGTGCCGCAGCGCCGCGGCGATGTGGGTGCCGCCGCCGACCCGCACCTCCAGCAGTAGCGACAGCGGGTCCTGGACGTGGCCCGAGAGATCGACCACCTCGGTCGAGAACGCCAGGAAGTGGGTGGTGAGGGTGGGGACCCCGGCGAGCACGGCGGCGGTGAGCGCGGACCAGATGGTGGACGACTCCATCGAGCCGGACACGTCCGTGACGATGATCAGCCGCCAGTCGGCGGTGCGGCGGGCGCGGGTGCGGAAGACGGGGCGCTCCGGGATGACCTGGATCGCGCCGTCCGGACCCCGCCTCGCGGTGGGCAGGTTGGCGCGCACGGTCCTGCCGAGGTCGAGTGGGCCGCCGGGACGACGGCTCGGCCGGGGCAGGGCGGCACCGGTGAGGGCGGGACGGAGCCTGGTGGCCAGGGCGCGGGTGAGCTCGGCGACCAAGCGACGGACGAGGGGACGGAGTTGGGCCAGCCGGGCCTCGGGGAGGCCACCGGCGTGGCGCAGCACGGTGCGCAGCAACTCGACGGAGGGGCGGACCCGGTCGGGGTCGAGCGCCAGCGCGGCCTCGCCGCGGCCGGCGGCCGCCGCGGCGGCCAGCACCTCCTCGCGGATGCCGGGCCCGAACAGCGCGGCCAGCTCCGCCGACCACTCGCGGACGCTCGGATACGGCGTCTCGCGCCCGGCGCCGCCACGGCCGCCGGGCAGGTCGCCCCGGGCGCCCTCGCCGCGGCCGGCTCCGTAGAGCTCGTCGAGCGCGGTGGCCAACGGCACGGCCCCCGCCGCGAGCCGCCCACCCGGCCGCCCGAGCACCAACCGCCAGCGGTCGCCTTCGGCGAGACCACCGGCCGCCTGCGGCCGCTCCACCGACGGCGTGGGCCGCCCGTCCGGATCCGCCGGCGGCGGCTCCCCCTGCGGCGAGACCGCCGCGGTGGCGGGGGCTCCGGATGCGCCGGCCGAGCCGGCGGCACCCGGCACGGGCCCGGCCGGTGCGGCGGCCGCGCCGCCGCCAGCCGACTCGGCGCGCGGACCGGCGGTCGGCGGCTCCGCACCGCCGGTCACGGCCGTCGTGCCTGCGCCGGTGCCCGCGCCGGCAGGCGACCCCGCGTCGGCGCCGGCAGAGCCGGCGCCCGCTTCCAGACCACCGGCCGTGCCCGGGCCGGGCCGGCCATCCGCCGGGCCGGCGGGGCCGCTTGGCCGGACACCAACAGTCGTGTCGCCGCCGGGAGCCGGCGCGGCGGACACGTCGGCACCGGCCGACTCGGCACGAGCCCTTGGAACCTGCGGCTCCGCGGCGCCAGGCAGTTGGCCGCCGGGGCCTTCCGGCGTGCGATCGGCTATCGCGCCAACGTCCAGGCCCGGCGCGGCGGACACGCCGGCACCGGCCGGCTCGGCGCGGCGGTCCGGAACCCGCCGCTCCGGGCCGCCCGGCGGCGGGCCGCCGGGGGCCTCCGGCCCGAAGTCGGCCGTCGCGCCGACGCCCCGCCCGGCCGGCGAGGCCGTCGCGTCGCCACCGCCCGGCGCGGTGCGCGGTGGCGGAAGCGCCGTGTCCGGGGCGCCGGGTGGGGGGAGGAGATCGAGGGCGGCCAGGGTGTCGCGGGCCGCCAGGTCGGCGCGGGTCCAGAGTTCGAGCGTGGGGGCGTCGATGTCGGGCAGGGTGGCGAGCGTGTCTCCGAGCCGGTCCTCGATCACGGCGAGCAGCCGGTCGCGGGCGGCGGGGCTGAGGGTGTCGAAGCCGCCGCGCAGGGCCGGCAGTCGGTCGAGGAAGGACCGTTCCGGCAGCTCGGCGACGCGGTCGAGCAGCGGTGCGAGCGCGCCGGGTGCCGACTCCAGCAGGGGCCCGGCGGCGGCCAGCAGGCCGGTGAGGCGGGCCGTCAGCTCGGCGCGGCGGGCCGGGTCGGTCGCGGCGTCCACCCAGGACGCCACCCGCCGGCCCAGCGCCGCCGGCGCCTCGTGGCCGAGCAGCACCAACACCGCGCCGGTGGCGCCCCGCATCAGGGGGGAGCCGTCCGTGGCGAGCGCGCGCAGCGCGGCGGTGAGCCGGATGGAGCCGAACGCGTCGGCGCGATGGGCCAGTTCGATGAGGGCGCGGGCGTCCGCCGGGTCCTCGGAGCCGGTGAGGCCGGCGACCTGGCGGACGGCGGCGGTGGTCAGCGTCCCGCTCACCGGCGCGGTGTCGAGGAAGCCGCCGCGCAGCCGGTCGAGCAGGCTGAGGGCGGCCAGCAGCTCGGGCAGGGTGCCGGCGGCGGGCAGCACCGTGGCGGCCTCGGTGAGCCGTTCCCCGGCCAGCGGTTCGAGGCCGCAGCCGGCGGCCAGGTCGAGGCCGGTGACGACCTGGGCGGCGGTGGGGCCGCCCGCGGCCCGCTCGGCCCGCCGGCGCTCGCGCAGCGTGCCCTCGGCCGCCTGGGCCGCCGTCACGCCGCGGGCCGAGGCGGCCGTCAGCATGGCGGCGGTGGCCGGCGTCCAGCTGACGGTCCACCGGGCGGTGACGGCGTCGGCGCCGCCGGCGCCGCTGACCCGCTGCTCCTCGGCGTACGGGATGCCGCAGACGGTGAGGCGGCGCAGCAGAAGCTCGCGGCGGTGGTCGCGTGGGGAGCGCCGGGGGTCGAGCCGCAGGTCGCGTGGCTTGGCCGAGACGTCGTCCGGGCCCGGCAGGCCGAGGTCGGCGCACTCGGCCGCCACGGCGGGGCCGAGGCCGCCGCGCGGGGCGTCGGGCGCGGGACGGCCGGCGCGCCGGCCGATCAGCACCGACTCGAGGGCCCGGGAGACGGCGCGGCCCCGGCCCAGCGGTTCGCCCTGGACGAGGACGGTGTCGACCGCCTCGATCAACTCGCCCCTGCCGGGGGCGGGGAGACCGCGGAGCCTGGCCAGGTCGGTGGCGAGGCGGGTGATCTCGCGGGCGTCGGCCGGCCCCGCCGGGTGGTCCTCCTCGCGCAGCCGGGCGCAGACGCGGACGGCGGTCGCGGTCAGCGCGGCCTCCAGGGCGGCGGGATCGCCGGCGGCGGCGAGCACCCGGTGCTGCCACTCGGGGTCGCGGATGCCGGCCGGGTAGCCGGAGCGCTCGTCGAGCAGCGCGTAGGTGTAGGGGATCAGGGAGACCGTCCACGGTGCGGCGTCGCCCGGCTCGGCGGCGCCCGCGGGTGCCGGCTCGTCGTCGGGGGCGGCGAGGGCGGCCGCGGTGAGGGCGGGCGTGTGGAAGGCGCCGACGACCGCGGCGACCCGGCGGCCGCCGGCGGCGGCCTCGGTGATCCTGGCGCGCATCCACCGCTCGCGGCCGAGGTCGACGGCGTCCACGCCGGCGCCCTGGGCCGCGTCCCGGCGCAGGGCCCAGCCGGTGAGCAGGGCGGCGCGGCGGACCGCCTCCGGGGTGGAGCCAGGGGCGGCGACCTCGACCAGGCGGTCCCACAGGTCGTCGCCCGCGCGGCCGGTCAGTCGGGCACCGAGCGCCTGCCGAAGGCCGGCACGAGGGGTGCCGGCCGGACGGCGGTCGGCGAGCCAGGCGCGGTCGGCCAACGGCAGGTCGGCCGCGACGGCGGGGACGCCGCGCCGCGCGGCCCACCGCAGGGCGACCAGCTCGGGCGAGAAGTCGGCGAACGGGTAGAAGGCGGGTGATCCGGGATCGGGCCCCGGCGGCACGGCGGCCAGCGCCACGGGCGCCCGGGTGTCCTCGTGGGCGAGCCAGCCGAGCCAGTCCCGCAGCTCGGCGGGCAGCTCGACGAGCAGCACCTCGGGCTCCGCCGCGTCGAGCAGGCGGGGCACGACGGCGGCCAGGGACGGGGCGTGGTGCCGCACCCCGATCAGGAAGGGGCCGGCCGGGTCGGTGAGCTCCCGGAGGGCGGCGGCCGCCTCGCCTCCGCCCTGGTCGGGGGCGGCGG
>NZ_SMKI01000127.1 GCF_004348415.1 Streptomyces hainanensis | reverse complement strand
GGTGTGGGGGCGGGAGAGGCGCCGGGTGGAGTTGAGCAGGCCGAAGACGGCGTGCACCGCGGCCCGCGCGCTCGGCTCCGGCAGCGCGGGATAGGCGTCGCGGGCGACCGCGACCCACAGCTCCACGTACTCCCGCTGGAGCCGCCGCACCCGCTTGCGGTCCTCCTCCGGCAGCCAGTCGAGCTCGCGGTCGTGGAGCGTGATCAGCGCCCGGTCGTCGAGGGCGAAGTCGATGTGCCCGGCGATCAGCGCGTCCAGCGTGGCCAGCGGCGGGCGGCCTGCCGCCGCCGCCTCCGCGACCCGGCGGACGCCGCCGTCCCGCAGCCGGCTGCTGATGCCGACGAGCAGCTCGGTCAGCATCGCGTCCTTGCCGGCGAAGTGCCGGTAGAGCGCGGGGCCGCTGATGCCGACGGCGGCGCCTATCTCGTCGACGCCGACGCCGTGGAAGCCGCGTTCGGCGAAGAGCCGGGACGCCTCGCGCAGGATCTGCTCGCGGCGCGCGGTGGCCGTCCTCGCGGTGGTGCCCGCGGACCTGTTGCCCGACGAGTTGCCGGCGGCGTGCGTGGTCATAGGTACCTATTGTAGACAGGCCCGTTAACGAGCGTTAACCTGTCCGGTATGCGGCAGGCACCGACGCACCGCAGCACAGCGGATCCCGCGTCAGAAGCGTTCCGAGCCAACGAGGCGGCACACCGCGAGCTCGCGGCCGAGCTGCGCGAGAAGCTGGCGGCCGCCCGCCTGGGCGGCGGCGAGCGGGCCCGCGCCCGGCACACGGCGCGCGGCAAGCTGCTGCCGCGGGACCGGGTGGACGCGTTGCTCGATCCCGGCTCCCCCTTCCTCGAGCTGGCCCCGCTCGCCGCCCACGGCCTCTACGACGGGCAGGCCCCGGCCGCCGGGGTGATCGCCGGCATCGGCCGGGTCAGCGGGCGCGAGGCGGTGATCGTCGCCAACGACGCCACCGTGAAGGGCGGCACCTACTACCCGCTCACCGTCAAGAAGCACCTGCGGGCGCAGGAGATCGCGCTGGAGAACCGGCTCCCCTGCCTCTACCTGGTGGATTCGGGCGGCGCCTTCCTGCCGATGCAGGACGAGGTGTTCCCCGACCGGGAGCACTTCGGGCGGATCTTCTACCACCAGGCCAGGATGTCGGCGGCCGGCATCCCGCAGATCGCGGCCGTCCTCGGGTCCTGCACCGCCGGCGGCGCCTACGTGCCGGCGATGAGCGACGAGGCCGTCATCGTGCGCGGCCAGGGCACGATCTTCCTCGGCGGCCCACCCCTGGTGAAGGCCGCCACCGGCGAGGTGGTCACGGCCGAGGAGCTGGGCGGCGGCGAGGTGCACTCCCGCGTCTCGGGCGTCACCGACCACCTCGCCGAGGACGACGCGCACGCGCTCCGCATCGTCCGCACCATCGTCGCCACCCTGCCGGAGCGCGGCCCGCTGCCGTGGTCGGTGGCGCCGGTCGAGGAGCCGGCCGTCGACCCGGCCGGGCTCTACGGCGTGGTCCCGGTCGACTCGCGCACCACCTACGACGTCCGCGAGGTGATCGCGCGGCTGGTGGACGGCTCCCGGATCCAGGAGTTCAAGGCCGAGTTCGGCTCGACGCTGGTCACCGGCTTCGCCCGGATCCACGGCCACCCGGTCGGCATCGTCGCCAACAACGGCATCCTGTTCTCCGAGTCCGCCCAGAAGGGCGCCCACTTCGTCGAGCTGTGCGACCAGCGCGGCATCCCGCTGCTCTTCCTCCAGAACATCGCCGGCTTCATGGTCGGCCGCGACTACGAGGCGGGCGGCATCGCCAAGCACGGCGCCAAGATGGTCACCGCCGTGGCCTGCGCCCGCGTCCCCAAGCTCACCGTGGTGATCGGCGGCTCCTACGGCGCGGGCAACTACTCGATGTGCGGCCGGGCGTACTCGCCGCGCTTCCTGTGGATGTGGCCCAACGCCAAGATCTCCGTGATGGGCGGCGAGCAGGCCGCCGCCGTGCTGGCCACCGTCAAGCGCGACCAGCTCGGCGACGCCTGGTCGGCCGAGGACGAGGCGGCGTTCCGCGAGCCAATCCGCCACCAGTACGAGACGCAGGGCAGCGCCTACTACGCCACCGCCCGGCTCTGGGACGACGGCGTGATCGACCCGCTGGAGACGCGTGCGGTGCTCGGGCTCGCCCTCACCGCGTGCGCCAACGCGCCCCTGTCGGAGCCGAGTCACGGCGTCTTCCGGATGTGATGGTGAGGGAGGGCAGCACAGCCATGTTCGAGACCGTGCTCGTGGCCAACCGGGGCGAGATCGCCGTCCGCGTCGTCCGCACCCTGCGGCGCCTCGGCATCCGCTCGGTGGCCGTCTACAGCGACGCCGACGCGGGCGCCCGCCACGTCCGCGAGGCCGACGTCGCCGTCCGGCTCGGCCCGACGCCGGCCGCCGAGAGCTATCTGGCGATTCCCCGGCTGCTCGCCGCGGCCGCCGGCACCGGCGCCCAGGCCGTCCACCCCGGCTACGGCTTCCTCGCCGAGAACGCGGCGTTCGCCCGCGCCGTCACCACCGCCGGGCTGGCCTTCGTCGGCCCGCCGGCCGCCGCCATCGAGACCATGGGCGACAAGATCCGCGCCAAGGCCGCCGTCGAGGCGGCCGGGGTGCCCGTCGTCCCCGGCGTCTCGGGGCCCGAGCTCGCCGCGTCCGCCCGGAAGATGGGCATGCCGCTGCTGCTCAAGCCGGCCGCCGGCGGCGGCGGCAAGGGCATGCGTCTGGTCACCGCGGCCGGTGAGTTGGAGGAGGCGATCGCCGGCGCCCGCCGCGAGGCGCTGGCCTCCTTCGGGGACGACGCGCTGCTCGCCGAGCGCTTCGTCCAGCGCCCCCGCCACATCGAGATGCAGGTACTCGCCGACGACCACGGCACCGTGCTCCGCTTCGCCGAGCGCGAGTGCTCCCTCCAGCGCCGCCACCAGAAGCTGGTCGAGGAGTCCCCCAGCCCGCTGCTCGACCCGGCCACCCGCGCCCGGATGGGCGAGGCCGCCGCGCAGGCCGCCCGTGCCTGCGGCTACCGGGGCGCCGGCACCGTCGAGTTCATCGTCCCCGGCGACGACCCGGCCACCTTCTACTTCATGGAGATGAACACCAGGCTCCAGGTCGAGCACCCGGTCACCGAGCTGGTCAGCGGTCTCGACCTGGTGGAGTGGCAGCTGCGGGTCGCCGCCGGCCAACCGCTGGCGTTCCACCAGGAGGAGGTGCCCGCCACCGGCCACGCCGTCGAGGCCCGGATCTGCGCCGAGAACCCGGCCACCGGCTTCCTGCCCTCCGCCGGCACGATCCGGCTGCTGCGCGAGCCGGCGGGCGAGGGCGTCCGGGTCGACTCGGGCCTGGCCGAGGGCACCGAGGTGTCCACCGCCTACGACCCGATGCTCGCCAAGGTCGTCGCCCACGGCCCCGACCGCCCCACCGCGCTGCGCCTGCTGCGCGCCGCCCTCGCCCGCACCACCGTCCTCGGCGTCGACACCAACACCGGCTTCCTGCGCCGCCTCCTCGCCCAACCCGACGTCGTCGCCGGGGCATTGGACACCGGCCTGGTGGACCGCGAGGCGCCCGCGCTCATCCCGGCCGCCGTGCCGGACGAGGTGTACGTGGCCGCCGCGCTGCTCCGGCACGCCGCCCTCGCCCCGGCGCCCGACCCGGCCGGCTGGACGGACCCGTTCGCCGTCCCCTCCGGGTGGCGGCTCGGCGGCGAGCCGGCCTGGATCACCGGCCTGGCGCGGGTCCCCGGCCACGACCCGGTGCCGGTCGCGGTGCGGCCGGGGCAGGCCCGCCTCGGCGACGCGCCGCCCGTCCCGGCCCGCCTGGTGGCCCGCACCCCCGACACCGTCCGCGTCGAACTGGCCGGCGTCGTCCACACGTTCCACCACGTCGCCGTCCCCGACGGGCACTGGCTCGGCCGGGAGGG
The DNA here is from genome assembly GCF_004348415.1 of Streptomyces hainanensis. GTDB lineage: Bacteria > Actinomycetota > Actinomycetes > Streptomycetales > Streptomycetaceae > Streptomyces > Streptomyces hainanensis. The sequence continues at coordinate 13,002 of NZ_SMKI01000127.1, read as the reverse complement.
CGACGCCTGGCACGTCACCGAGCACGACCCGATCGCCGGCGCCGGGCCCCGCGCCGCCGCCGGGGCCGACGCGCTCGCCGCACCCATGCCCGGCACCGTCACCGTCGTCAAGGTCGGCGTCGGCGAGCGGGTGGCCGCCGGGCAGAGCCTGCTGGTCGTGGAGGCCATGAAGATGGAACACGTCATCGCCGCCCCCCACGACGGCACCGTCACCGAGCTCACCGTCACCCCGGGCACCACCGTCGCCATGGACCAGCCGCTCGCCGTCGTCACCCCCGAGGAGCCGACCCCGTGAAGGCCGTTGCCCGCGACGAGTCGCTGCCCACCCGGGTCCGCATCCACGAGGTCGGCCCCCGGGACGGCCTGCAGAACGAGAAGGCCATCGTCCCGGCAGAGGTCAAGGCCGAGTTCATCCACCGCCTCGCCGACGCCGGGCTGACCACCATCGAGGCCACCAGCTTCGTCCACCCCGCCTGGATCCCCCAACTGGCGGACGCCGAGCGGCTCTTCCCCATGCTGGACGACCTCCACGACCGCCGGCTGCCCGTCCTCGTCCCCAACGAGCGTGGCCTCGACCGGGCGTTGGCACTCGGCGCCCGCGAGGTCGCCGTCTTCGCCAGCGCCACCGAGTCCTTCGCCCAGGCCAACCTCAACCGCTCCGTCGAGGAGTCGCTGCGGATGTTCGCGCCCGTCGTCGCGCACGCCGTCGTCGAGCGCGTCCCCGTCCGCGGCTACGTCTCGATGTGCTTCGGCGACCCCTGGGAGGGCGAGGTGCCGGTCGGCCGGGTGGTCGCCGTGGCGCGCCGGCTGATCGAGCTCGGCGTGAGCGAGCTGAGCCTCGGCGACACCATCGGCGTCGCCACCCCCGGCCAGGTCACCGCCCTGCTCACCGCGCTCAACGAGGCCGGCGTCCCCACCGAGCGGATCGCCGTCCACTTCCACGACACCTACGGGCAGGCGCTCGCCAACACCCTGACCGCCCTCCGGCACGGCGTCACCACCGTCGACGCCTCGGCCGGCGGGCTCGGCGGCTGCCCGTACGCGAAGAGCGCCACCGGCAACCTCGCCACCGAGGACCTGCTGTGGATGCTCGACGGCCTCGGCATCGAGACCGGCGTCGACCTCGACCGGCTCACCGCCGCCAGCGTCTGGCTCGCCGGCTACCTCGGCCGTCCCAGCCCCTCCCGCACCGTTCGGGCGCTGACCCCCGACCCCACCGACTCCCACGAGGAGTGACGCTCATGTCCCTTGACCACCGGCTGACCCCGGAACACGAGGAACTCCGCCGCACCGTCGAGCAGTTCGCGAACGACGTCGTCGCGCCACGGATCGCCGAGCACTACGAGGCCCACACCTTCCCCTACGAGATCGTCCGCGAGATGGGCAAGATGGGCCTGTTCGGCCTGCCCTTCCCCGAGGAGTACGGCGGCATGGGCGGCGACTTCCTCGCCCTCTGCCTCGCCATCGAGGAGCTGGCCCGCGTCGACTCCTCCGTCGCCGTCACCCTGGAGGCCGGCGTCTCGCTCGGCGTCACGCCCATCCACCGCTTCGGCACCGAGGCCCAGAAGCGGGAGTGGCTGCCCCGCCTCTGCGCCGGCGAGCAGCTGGCCGCGTTCGGCCTCACCGAGCCCGGCTGCGGCTCCGACGCCGGCGGCACCCGCACCACCGCCGTCCGGGACGGCGACCACTGGGTGATCAACGGCAGCAAGAGCTTCATCACCAACTCCGGCACCGACATCACCGGGCCCATCACCGTCACCGCCCGCACCGGGCCCGACGGCGCCATCTCCACCCTCATCGTCCCCTCCGGCACCCCGGGCCTCACGGTCGCGCCCGGCTACTCCAAGGTCGGGTGGAACGCGTCGGACACCCACGAGCTCTCCTTCACCGACTGCCGGGTCCCGCTGGCCAACCTGCTGGGCGACGAGGGCCGCGGCTACGCCCAGTTCCTCACCGTCCTGGACGAGGGCCGGATCGCGTTCGCCGCCCTCGCCACCGGCCTGGCCCAGGGCTGCGTCGACCAGTCCACCGCCTACGCCCGCACCCGGGAGGCGTTCGGCCGCCCGATCGGCGCCAACCAGGCCATCCAGTTCAAGCTGGCCGACATGGAGGCCCGCGCCCACACCTCCCGCACCGCCTGGCGCGACGCCGCCTCCCGGATGCTGGCCGGCGAGCCGTTCAAGAAGGCGGCCGCCGTGGCCAAGCTGCACAGCTCGGACGCCGCCGTCACCAACGCCCGCGAGGCCACCCAGATCCACGGCGGCTACGGCTTCATGAACGAGTACCCGGTCGCCAGGATGTGGCGCGACGCCAAGATCCTGGAGATCGGCGAGGGCACCAGCGAAGTCCAACGCATGCTGATCGCCCGCGAGTTGGGCCTCACGTCCTGACGCCCTGACGCCCCCGCGCGGTGGCGGACGCCGGGACGAACACTCGGTGAACGGTCGTCAGCAGCGCGCGCCAACCCTCGCCGCGCCGGCGCCCCCGGAGGTAGTTTCCCCCTGGCATGCGGTCCTGCCAGGGGGGCACGGCAGCGGGCGCGCGGGCACGGCGAGGGGGAGCCGGCGGTGTCGGAAATCACGGTCTCGGACGTCATAGCCGTCGTGGGCACGCTCGTGTCGCTGCTCGGCATCCTGACGCGGCGCTACTGGCCGGCCCAGAAGCGGATCGGGTGGCGCGCCCAGCTCAACCTGCCGATCCCGATGATCCCCGAGGAGGCGCGCGGCCACGTCGAGTTGCGCCTGCTGCACATGGGGCGCGAGGTCCCGGACGCCAGCATCGCCCTGCTGCGGGTCGAGAACGCCGGCTCCTCGACGATCTCCCGCGAGGACATCCAGGACCCGCTCACGTTCGTCTTCGAGGGCCGGACCATCCTCGCCGTCGAGGTCCCGGAGACCAGCGAGCCGGCCATCGCCAACATGCTCACCAGGAACCGCGGCCTGAGCGACTTCGCCGAGGGCCGGGTGCGGCTCCCGAGGGTCCCGCTCAACCGCCGCGACCACTTCAAGCTCCTCGTCCTGCTCACCGGCAGCGGCACCGGGGTCGGCCTGCACGGCTTCATCAGCGGCGGCCGCATCACCGAGGGCCACTGGCGGCGCCGCACCCAGGCGTTCACCATCGGCCTCGTCGTCCTGCTCACCGCCTCGCTGACGCTGCTGGGCGCGTCCTTCGCGATCGGCTCCGACGAGACGCCAAGCGACCTGTGCGTCGCCGGAGAGCTGTCCATCGACGGCTCCACCGCCTTCCAGCCGATCCTGGAGGACATCAGGGACGCCTACGTCGAGGAGTGCCGCGGCACCGACGTCGACGTCACCATCGCCGCCAGCGGCAGCCTGGAGGCGGTGCGCGACCTCGTCGCGTCCGAGGCCCGGGACCGGATCGCCGTCTCCGACGGCCGCACCACGACGCCCGACCCGAACCTGATCCAGAACCCGGTCGGCGTCGTCATCTTCTCCGTCGTGGTCAACCGCGAGACCGGCGTCCACAGCCTCACCACGGACGAGCTGCGCCGGATCTACGCGGGCGACATCACCAACTGGCTGGAGCTGGGCGGCAACGACCACCCGATCCAGATCGTGAGCCGCGGCAGCGAGTCGGGCACCCGCCGCGTCTTCCAGGACCGCGTCCTGGGCACCACCGAACCCGCGCTCACCTCCGACAACTGCGCCACCCCGCTCATCAACAGCTCGGGCCCGGTGATCCGCTGCGAACGCGACTCCACGACCGAACTGCTGACGGAGGTCGACCGCCTCCCCGGCGCCATCGGCTACGCCGAGACGTCCGCCGTGGCCGCCCTCCCGAACGTGATCGGCGTCCAACTCGACAACGCCGTCGCGGACATCGAGCCGGTCATGCGGGAGGCGTACCACTACTGGACGGTCGAGCTGTTCTACACCTACGGCCAACCCCCGACCGACTCCCTCGCGGGCGCCTTCCTGCGGTACCTGCAGGAGGACACGGCCAAGAACATCCTCCGCTCCTACGGCCATGTGCCGTGCGTCGACCGGCAGAACCTGCTGGAGACGCTCTGCGCGTAGGTTCTGACCGGGTGCGATCGGCCGGTCAGGCGCTGAACCACGCCAGGTGGCGGTTCAGCCAGCAGTCCCTCCACCCCTCCCGCGACTGCGGCCGGATCGCCGAGCACCTGGGCACCACGGTCACCACCCACGCCGGGCTCGGCGCCGACATCGCCGGCCAGGTGCACCGTGCGGGCCGAACCGTCGGATTCCCGCCGGCTGGACTGCGACGTCTGGCCGGCGCTTGACCCTGCCGTTGGCGGCAGGGTTTCAGGATGCGGCCATGAACGACGCAACCCACTCCCGCCTCGTCCTCGTCACCGGCGCCGGCACCGGCATCGGACGGGCCACCGCGCGGGCCTTCGCCGCCGAGGGCGCCACGGTGGTCGTGGTGGGCCGCCGGGCCGAGCCGCTGGCCGAGACGGCCGAGGGGCACCCCGGGATCACACCGCTGACCGCCGACGTCACCGGCGCGGGCGAGCCGGCACGGATCATCGACGCGGTGCTCGCGGCGCACGGCCGCCTCGACGTCCTCGTCAACAACGCGGGCGTGGCCGGCGGCACGCCGCTCGCCGACGTGTCCGAGGAGACCATCCGGACCCAGCTCGCCACCAACGTGGTGGCCCCCACCCTGCTGGCGAAGGCGGCGCTTGGGGCGCTCGCCGAGGGCCCGGGCGTGATCGTCAACGTCAGCACCCCGATCGGCCTGCGCGGCTGGTCGGGGAACTCGGTCTACGGTGCCACCAAGGCCGCGCTGGACTCGCTGACCCGCAGTTGGGCCGTCGAGTTGGCGCCGCGCGGCATCCGGGTCGTCGCCGTCGCGCCCGGCGCGATCGCGACGCCGATCGCCGACCACATGGGGCTCAGCCGTGAGCGGCAGGCCGCGCTGCGGAAGTGGCAGCTGGCGCACACCCCGTTGGGCCGCGTCGGCCGGCCCGAGGACGTCGCCGCGGCCGTTGTCCGACTCGCGGACCCGGCCGCGTCCGCCTTCGTCACCGGCGTGGTCCTCCCGGTGGACGGCGGCGCCGCCGTGGCGTGATGAGATGTGCCGCATGCGGATCGGGGAGTTGGCGGAGGCCACCGGCGTCACGCCGCGCGCCCTCCGCCACTACGAGGAGGCCGGCCTGATCACGGCGGAGCGGGCGGCCAACGGCTACCGCGACTACCCCGACGCCACGGTGGTCAGGGTCCGCAACATCCGGCACCTGCTGGCGGCCGGCCTCACCCTGGACGACGCCCTGGCCTTCCGGGCCTGCCTGGACGGCGACATGACGGTCGCCGCGCCGAGCGAGGCCGGGCTCAGGATCGCCGAACAACGCCTCGCCGTCCTGGACGCCCGCATCGCCGCCCAGTCGGAACTCCGCGACCGCCTGGCGACGGCGCTCCGCGGGGCGCGGCGGGCGTAGCACGTCCTGGCGGTCGCGCGCCCCGCCGCCGTACAGTGGGCGACGACTCGACACGGGGGGTGCTTTCGAGGCCGTGACCGATCCCGCATTACCGCCGCAGCCGCCGACGCCACCGCAACCGCCGCAGCCGCCGACGCCGCCACCGGATCCGGGGCCGTCCGTCCGCGACGTCCTCGAGGAACGGTTCCTCCCCGAGGCCAGGGGAGCCTCGCCCCGCACCCGCCGCCGGGCGGTCGTGATCATCGTGGTGCTCGGCGTCCTGTCCATCCTCGGCGGCTTCGCCGTCGGCTACAGCCTCGACCTGTGGACGACCGGCCCCCGGGTCGCCGCGGAGCGCGAGGCGACGGAGGAGTTGGACGAGGCCAGGGCCCCGTTCACCGGCTCCATCAGTTACGACACGTCTGTTCCGGACCGGTTCAAGATCGTCCTCGACCGGCCGCTGACGCCCGAGGAACAGGAGACCCTGCTGCGCCTGTCCGACACGGAGATCTGGGACTTCCTCCGTCCCCTGGGCGGCCGACTGATCCGCTACCCGGTGACCATGGCCCAGCTTCCGCCGGGCTACGACCTCGCCCAGCAGGGCGACACGACGGTGTTCACCATGAATCTCCTCTCCTCCCGCGAGACCCAGCTGTCCATCGTGGACATGGAACCCGTCAACGTCTCGTGTACCGAGCCCGCCGCCGCGACGGTGGTGGAGGTGCCGGGGCAGGGGGAGAGCTTCTACCCCGGGGTGCTGACGGACCTCAGCGAGGACGCCCCGACCCTCTGGATCTCCGACGAGGGGCCCGACCAGGGGCAGCCGTACTTCAGCCGCCGCCGGATCGACCTCGGCGGCGGCCTGGACCCCGGCGGGCTGCGGGTGGAGGCACTGGTGCGGGACCAGTCGTGCGAGTGGGAGTTGAGGGCTCGGTACCGCGACGCGCGAGGCGAGGTGGGCGAGGTCGTCCTCCGCGACGGCGACCGGCCGTTCTTCGCCGAGGCGGTGCCCGCCGACCCCGAGCAGTACTGGCTGTCCAGCGGCATGTTCCCCGGGCTCCCGCTCACCGAGGACATGCCGACCTTCCAGCCGTGTCACGAACTTCCGGACGACCCGAGCTGCGCCACCCAGGCCGAGGGCCGGCGCTGACACCTCAGTGCTGGACGAGCCCGCCGGCCCGTACCGGCGGGACGTGGCCGGTGGCCGGGCGGGTCCCGGCCAGGGCGAGGCCGACGTCGACCAGCGACGAGCGGCGCAGGCGGGCGACGTCCGGGATCGGGGTCCACACCGACTCGGCGATGTCGCCGTTGGGCTCCGGCCGCAGCCGGCCGCCGGTGATGCGGACCTGGTAGAAGACGCCGACGTTCTGGTGCGTGACGCCGCGACGCGCCTCGGCCGCCGGGATGACCCGGGAGTCCACGCCCAGCAGCCGCTCGACCACCGCCGCGCAGCCGGTCTCCTCGGCGACCTCCCGGATCACCGCGTCGAACGGATCCTCCGCGTGCTCGACCCCGCCACCGGGGAGGGTCCACACGCTCTCGCCCTCCGGCGGCACGCAGCGGGCGAGCAGCACCCGCCCGTCCTCGACGCAGACGGCATACGCCGCCAGCCGGAAACTCACGCTCCCACCGGCGGGTTGAACTCGCCCTGGGCGGCGCCGGATATGAAGCACTCCCAGACGTGTCTGGTGACGACGAACGGCGGGTTGGTCGGGTCCTCGTTGTCCCGCATCGCGACCCGCCCGTCGGCCAGGAAGGCCACCTCCAGGCAGCCGCCGTTGGCCGAGCTGGCCGAGCTCTTGAACCAGGAGAGGCCGTTCAGGTCGCCGCTCATCTCATGTCCTCCGCTGCGTGTCGGATCAGGGCTACGGACTCATCGGGGTCGAGCGCTGTCGCCCGCAGGAGATCGAAGATGCTGGCGAAGCGTCGGACGTCCGCGCGTTTCTCCAGATACAGGTTGCCACCGGGACTGTCGACGTAGACCACGGGTTCGTCCTCTTCGAACTCCAGCAGGCTGAACGCGCCCCAGAGGCCGGGGTGGGCGCCCTTCTGGTTCGGGATCACCTGCACGATGACGTTGGGCAGGGCTGACATCTCGGTGAGGTGCTGGAGCTGGGCCCGCATGATGTCGGCACCGCCGAGCGGCCGGCGGACGACCGCCTCATCCAGGATGGCCCACAGGTCGAGCGGGGATTCGGCGCGCGTGATCAGCTTCTGCCGTTCGAGCCGGACGTGCACCAGCGCGTCGATGTCGGACGGCCGGTGGATGGCGCCACTGCGGAGCACCGTCCGCGCGTAGTCCGGTGTCTGGAGCAGGCCGTGCACCAGAAGCGGTTCCCACGCCCTTTCGGTCCTGGCGCTGCTCTCAAGGCCTACGTACACCTCGAGCCCCGAGGGGAGCACGTCGTTGTACGGCGCCCACCAGCCGCGCTTCTGGGAGTTGCCGAGCATCTGGAGGAGTATGTCGATCTGCTGCTGGTCGGTGACGCGGTACAGCTCGCACAGCTTGGTGACGTCCGATGGCCGAGCGGTCGCACGGCCCTTGCCGGTTTCGATGCGACTCACGCGTGTCTGGGAACAGCCCAGCTCAGCGGCGACCTGCTCGATTCCCAGTCCGGCCGCCTTGCGTAGCCGCCGCAGTTCCGCACCGAGTTGACGGCGATGAACAGTGGGGTTGCTCGGCTGCGACACCATGCCGCTCTCCCTCCAGTCATGGCGCACTTGCGCTGAGAGTCTTCCACATACTTCACCGGCCGTATCCGATGCGTACTGGTGTGCACCGTGTCACTGATTCCGGTTTGCGCACTTGCGCAGCGAATGCGCAGGTGCGCACCCTGGCGAGGCAGCGTTCGTCGCGTCGTCACCCGCGAGGTGGTCTCTCATGCATGAGCAACGTCCGTCTCACCGCCGGCAGGCGGCCCGCTCTACGTCGTTCCGGCTGCGCGCCGAGCGCGAATCGGCCGCCGTCGCGCGGCGGTTGGTGCGGCGGTGGTTGGGGGACACGCCGGTGGTCGAGGACGCCGCGCTGGTCGTCACGGAGCTGGTGGCCAACGCCGTGACGCACACCGGCAGCCGGCACGTCGTCTGCCGGCTGACCGTCTGCGAGGACGAGGTGTGGATCGCGGTCGAGGACGAGGGCGGGACGCTGGCCGTGCCGCGACCGCGCGAGCCGGACGACGGGGCCGAGTGCGGGCGGGGGCTGCTACTGGTCGAGGCCCTGTCGGTCGACTGGGGCGTGGCGCCGCTCGAACCCGAGGGGCGGGCGGTGTGGGCGGCGCTCAAGATCCCCGCGTGACGGCGGTCGTTCAGCCCGCCGCGCCCTCCGGGTCGATCGGCGCGCCGTCGCCGTGCGGCGGGAGGTCGCCTCGTTCGACGGGGGCGTCGGGGGTGCCCTCCGGCGTCTCGGGGAGGGTCGCGGACAGTTCCGCGTCGTCGGCGACGTGGGCCTCGTCAAGCGCCGTCCGCAGCGTCTCGCGCGACACCGCGTCGGCCGGCGCCTCGACCGTGACGGTGTGGCCGTCCTCCGCGCGGACGTACGCGTGGGGGCCGCGGTCCGTCGACGGGCGGTACCAGACGGCGTCGCCGTCCGGCTCGCAGTCGCAGGTGGTCGGGTCGACCGCGCCGCGGTCGACGAGCAGGTGGATGGTGGAGCCGTCGCCCGTGGACGAGACGTAGGTGCTCTGGAAGCCGTCGGTGCCGGCCGGGGCCACCGACATGGGGGCCAGCTCGTAGCCCGACACCTCGGTCACGTAGACCAGCTCGAGCGCCGTCTCCAGCGAGGCGGCCCGTGCCTCCAACTCGCCGCGGCCGGCGGACTCCTCGCCGCAGGCGGCGAGCGGTACGAGGAGGCCGAGCAGGGCCAAGGGCGACAGCCGGATTCTTCGTCTCATGCGGTCATCATTCAACACTCCGGCGTCGGCGGGTGGGGACGGCGCTCCGGACCCAGGCCCAGGAGACCTTCTGCACCAGCAGCGTGAGCGTGCCGGCGACCAGGATGCCGACGAGGTTCACGCCCAGTTGCAGCATGGAGCCGAGCGCCTCCGTGACATGGCCGTAGCTCAGGGCCAGGGCGGCGTGCCCGGCGGCCGGGACCGTGGTCACCGAGATCGTGACGCCGACCAGCGCCGCCGACTTCGCGGAGGTCAGCGAGACCATCCCGGCCACGCCGGCCAGCAGGGCCACCACGAAGGACATGATGTCCGGCTGCCAGACGAACTCGACCGTCGGATGCGGCTGCTCGAACTGCGCCCTGGTGAACACCCCCCACCCGTCCATCACCAGCGCGAAGCAACTGGTCAGCAGCATCGCCAGCGGGAAGCCGACGAGCAGCGCGGCCAGCGACCGCAGCCCGAGCCGTGGCGCCCGCGCGGCCAGCGCGGTGCAGACCCCGGCCAGCGGCCCCAGCTCGGGGCCGACCACCATCGCGCCGACGATCAGGATCGCGCTGTCCAGCAGCACCCCGCAGGCGGCCAGCATCGTCGCCACGGTGAGGAAGGTCAGGTAGGTGAACGTCAGCCGCGACTCCTCCTGCGTGGAGTCCAGCATCGACTCCCACAGCACGGCGTCCACCCCGGCGCCCGGCGCCTCCTCCTGGGCCTGCTCGGAGCGCTCGGAGAGCGACAGGTCGATGTCCTCGACGGAGACCGAGCCGACCTTCGCGAGCCCCAGCTCGCGCAGCCGCCGCAGCAGCTCGTCGGCCGCCTCCCGCGCCACGTCGCACAGCACGAGATCCCCCGCCGGATCCCGCGCCGCCCCCGGCAGCACCACGAGGTGCGCCGTCCCGACCGTCTCCGTCAGCTCGGCGACGACCTCCTCGGTGCGGGCCGAGGGCACGATGATCCGCAGATGCAGCACGGGCGGCAGCCTACTCAGGCCCGCCACCGGCGAAGCCGGGCTTCCGGCCGGACTCCGAGGCGATGCCGAGTTCGCGGTGGCCTGGCCCGCGGCCACCGCCTGCCGGACGTGCCCCTGCGCCGCCGCGGCATGACGAACGACACGTCCGTGCCCGATATCGGGCACAGATGTTGCGAAGCGCGCCCATGATCCGCACCATCAAGGGGTGCTCGATCGCGGAACGTCCTATGACGACCTCGTGGACCACCTGGTACGCACCACACCGCTCGCCCGCGGTGAGGCTGCCCGGGTGGTTCTCGACGTGTTGGCGTACTTCGACGAGACGGCCGAGGAATACGTCCGTAGGCGGCACCGGGAGCTGCGCGGTCGTGGCCTCGGAAACGACGCGATCTTCGAACGGATCGCGGAGGAGCTGCCACGCCGCGCCGTTGCGCCGCCGGCGCTCTCGCTGCGACAGCTGCGGCGGATCGTCTACGGATAACGGACAACGGCCGACGGGCGCGTGAGGCGCGCCAGACACACGAGACACAGCGGATCAGCGGGAACAGCAGGAGGAGCCTGGCATGTGCGGAATCGTGGGATACATCGGCAAGCGGGATGTCGCACCGCTCCTGCTGGAGGGCCTGCAGCGCCTGGAGTACCGCGGCTACGACTCGGCCGGCATCGCCATCCACAGCAGCGGCAAGGCCGGCGGGCTCAAGACCGTGAAGAACGCCGGGCGGGTCCGTGACCTGGAGGCCAAGGTGCCGGCCAGGTTCTCCGGCACCACCGGCATCGCGCACACCCGGTGGGCCACCCACGGCGCGCCCAACGACGTCAACGCCCACCCGCACCTGGACGCGCCGGGCCGCGTCGCCGTCGTCCACAACGGCATCATCGACAACTGCGCCGAGCTGCGCGCCAAGCTGGCCGCCGACGGCGTGGAGCTGGCCTCCGAGACCGACACCGAGGTGCTGGCCCACCTCGTCGGCCGCGCCCAGGCCGAGACCCTGGAGGAGAAGGTCCGCGAGGCCCTCCGCTACGTCGAGGGCACCTACGGCATCGCCGTGCTGCACGCCGACTTCCCGGACCGGATCGTGGTGGCCCGCAACGGCTCGCCCGTGGTGCTCGGCATCGGCGAGAAGGAGATGTTCGTCGCCTCCGACGTCGCCGCGCTGATCAGCCACACCCGCCAGGTCATCACCCTGGACGACGGCGAGATGGCCACCATCAAGGCCGACGACTACCGCACCTACACCACCGACGGCAGCCGCACCGCCGCCGCGCCGACCACCGTCGAGTGGGAGGCCGAGAGCTGGGACATGGGCGGCCACGACACCTACATGCACAAGGAGATCGCCGAGCAGGCGGACGCCGTCGACCGGGTGCTGCGCGGCCGGATCGACGACCGGTTCGCCACCGTGCGGCTCGGCGGCCTCAACCTGGACGCGCGGGCGGCCCGCGGGGTGCGCCGCGTGAAGATCCTCGGCTGCGGCTCCGCCTACCACGCCGGCCTGATCGGCGCCCAGCTGATCGAGGAGCTGGCCAGGATCCCGGCCGACGCCGAGCCGGCCAGCGAGTTCCGCTACCGCAACGCCGTCGTGGACCCGGACACCCTCTACATCGCCACCAGCCAGTCCGGCGAGACCTACGACACGCTGGCCGCCGTCCAGGAGCTCAAGCGCAAGGGCGCCATGGTCCTCGGCGTGGTCAACGTGGTGGGCAGCGCCATCGCCCGGGAGACCGACGGCGGCGTCTACGTGCACGCCGGGCCCGAGGTGTGCGTGGTCTCCACCAAGTGCTTCACCAACACCGCCGTCGCCTTCGCGCTGCTCGCCCTCCACCTGGGGCGGATCAGGGACCTGTCGGTCGCGGACGGCCGGCGGATCATCGAGGGGCTGCGGAAGCTGCCCGGCCAGATCGAGGCGATCCTGGCCGAGGAGGAGCGGATCGCCAAGCTGGCGGCCGAGTTCGCCGAGGCCAAGAGCATGATGTTCGTCGGCCGGGTACGCGGCTTCCCGGTGGCCAAGGAGGCGTCGCTCAAGCTCAAGGAGGTCTCCTACATCCACGCCGAGGCCTACCCGGCCTCCGAGCTCAAGCACGGGCCGCTGGCGCTGATCGAGCCGGCCGTCCCGACCGTGGCGATCGTGCCGAGCGACGAGCTGCTGGAGAAGAACCGGGCCACCCTGGAGGAGATCAAGGCCCGCAGCGGGCGGATCCTGGCGGTGGCGCACGAGGAGCAGCCCAAGGCCGACGACACCATCGTGGTGCCGCGCAACGAGCCGGAGCTCGACCCGGTGCTGATGGGCATCCCGCTCCAGCTGCTGGCCTACCACACGGCGCTGGCCCTGGGCCGGGACATCGACAAGCCGCGGAACCTCGCGAAGTCCGTCACCGTGGAGTGACCGACCGGTGACCCTCGGGTAGACGCAGGGCGGCCCCCGGAGCAGTGCGTGCCACCATACGCACCGCCGGGGGCCGCCATTTGCGCCGGCGTCGCCCATTACGCCGGCGGGGAGAAGCCGCCGCCGGGTCCGTCACCTCCCGGTCGGCGGCCCGAGTTCTGTCTGACCGCTGTCCCTTTTATGCCCGTCACAAACGCACAATCCACCACCGGCGGGCGACGAATTTGGTGAATGCTCCGTGAGCGAACGCGGTGCGACCGCAAGACGGCGCACAGCAGCGCCCGTTGGTGCCCGTTGGCCCCAGGGGGCGCGAAGGGCCCGGCGGGCGCGGTGGACCGGGGGGATGCCCGCGGACGGTGGGGC
>NZ_SMKI01000126.1 GCF_004348415.1 Streptomyces hainanensis | reverse complement strand
CCGCCGCCCAGAACCCCCGGCCGCCGTCGTCAGGCGCTCGGGCTCGACCGGGGAGCGTGGTTCCTCCTGCTCCCGGTGCTGCTCCCGATACTCGTGCTGAGCGTCGGGCCACTGCTCTACGGCATCTCGCTCGCGTTCACCGACGCGCAGGCCGGCCGCACCTCCCCCACCCAGTTCGTGGGCCTGCTGAACTTCCAGGACCTGTGGCACGACGACCTGTTCCGGGAGTCGTTCCGGATCGGCCTGGTCTGGGCGTTCGCCGTCACCTCGCTGCAGTTCCTGCTGGCCCTCGGGCTCGCCCTGCTGCTCAACCAGGACCTGCGGTTCCGCTGGCTGGCCAGGACCCTGGCCATCGTGCCCTGGGCGATGCCCGAGGTCGTCGTCGGCATCATGTGGCGGCTGGTCTACCACCAGGACGCCGGCATCCTCAACGGGACGCTGGCCCAGCTCGGCCTGATCGACGAGAACGTCGACTGGCTCACCGACCTGTCGCTGGCGCTGCCCGCGGTGATCGTGGTCGGGATCTGGGCCGGGATGCCGCAGACGACCGTGGTGCTGCTCGCCGGCCTGCAGAACGTGCCGCACGAGCTGCGGGAGGCCGCCGCGATCGACGGCGCCGGCGTGTGGCGCCGCTTCACGACCGTCACCTGGCCGGCGCTGCGTCCCGTGGTGCTGGCCATCACCGCCCTCAACTTCATCTGGAACTTCAACTCGTTCGGCCTGGTGTACGTGCTCACCGGCGGCGGCCCGGGCGGCCAGACCAGGCTGCCGAGCCTCTTCGTCTACGAGGAGGCGTTCACCTACGGCCAGTACGGCTACGCCGCGGCGATGGGCCTGGTGCTGGTCGGCGTCGTCGCCGTGCTGCTGACGGTGTTCCTGCGGAACCGGCTTCGGGAGGAGTCATGAGCGTCGCCCGGCGATCCGTCGCCCACCGTGCCGGCCGGGCAGGCCAGTACCTGGCCCTGTGCGCCTATCTCGTCTTCCTCGCCTTCCCGCTGCTGTGGCTGGTGTCCACCTCGTTCAAGTCGCCGCAGGAGCTGGGGGCGATCGATCCGACCTGGCTGCCCAGGAGCCCGAGTCTGGACAACTACCGGGACGCCTTCGACGCGCAGCCGCTGCTGCGGTCGGCGCTCAACAGCGCGCTGGTCGCGGTCAGCGCGGCGCTGATCGCCGTGACGATAGCCGTGCCGGCGGCGTACGTGATGGTGCGCTTCCGGTCCCGGATCAGCCAGGCCGGCACGGTCTGGATCCTGATCAGCCAGATGTTCCCCTTCGTGCTGGTCATCATCCCGCTGTTCCTGGTGCTGCGGAACCTGCACCTGATCAACTCGCTGCCGGGGCTCGTCCTGGTCTACGTGGTCTGGAACCTGCCGTTCGCGCTCTGGATGCTCCAGGGCTACGTGCGGGCGGTGCCGGTCGAGTTGGAGGAGGCCGCCGCGATGGACGGCGCCGGTCGGCTCCGCACCCTGGTCGGCGTCGTGCTGCCCATGCTCACCCCGGGCCTCGTCGCCACCCTGATGTTCTCCTTCGTCACCGCCTGGAACGAGTTCTTCTTCGCCCTGGTCCTGCTCAAGTCACCGGAGAAGCAGACGATGTCCGTGATCCTCACCCACTTCATCGGCGCCGAGGGCGTGGCCGACCTCGGCCCGCTGGCCGCGGCGTCGGTGCTCGCCACCCTGCCGGCCCTGCTGTTCTTCGCGCTGCTCCAGCGGCGCCTGGTCGGCGGCATGCTCGCCGGGGCGGTGAAGGGCTGATGGGCGCGCGGACGAGCCGAGCCGCCGCCGCCGCGCTCACGCTGGTCGTCGCGGCCGGCTGCGCCGGCTCGGGCGACGGCGGCGCGGACGACGGCCGGATCACCCTGGAGTTCCTCAGCCTGGCCTGGCAGGAGGAGTCGGTGGCCGCCAACGAGGCGCTGGTCGCCGAGTGGAACGCGGCCAACCCCGAGGTGCAGGTGCGCTACGTGCAGGGCAGTTGGGACAACATCCACGACCACCTGCTGACCTCGTTCGAGGGCGGCGAGGCCGCCGACATCATCCACGACGACGCCTCCGACCTCACCGACTTCGCCAACGGCGGCTTCCTGGCCGACCTGGACGGGCTGCTGCCGGACGAGCTGCGGGACGACATCCCCGCCGAGTCCTGGGCCACCACCACCTACGACGGCGGCGTCTACGGCGTGCCGTTCCTCCAGGAGCCGCGCGTGCTGATCGCCAACACCCGGCTGCTCGAAGCGTCCGGGGTACGCGTCCCCACCACCGAACAGCCCTGGAGCTGGGCCGAGTTCGAGGACGCCTCCCGGGCGCTGACGGTCGACGAGGACGACGACGGCACCCCCGAGACCTACGGCGTCGCCTGGTCCATGCGGGAGCCGGTGGCCCAGTCGGTCAACCTCTCGCTGACCACCGGCGGCCAGGTCTTCGAGCGGCAGGACGGCGAGAACGTGGTCCGCTTCGGCGCCGCCGACTCCGCCGTCGCCGAGTTGGTGAACCGCCAGGTCCACGAGGACGGCACCGCGCCGGAGGGCAGCCTCGGCATGTCGGGCTCCGAGACGCTGCCCGGCTTCTTCGCCGACCGCTACGCCATGGTGCCGCTCAACTTCTCCTTCCGGCAGCAGGTGTCGCAGCAGGCACCCGACGGCTTCGCCTGGACGGTGCTGCCGATGCCGACCGGCGGCCCCGAACACGGGCTCGCCCAGGGCGTCGTACCGCAGACCCTCTCGGTGGCGGAGGACAGCGAACACCAGCAGGCCGCCGTCGACTTCATCGCGTTCCTCACCCGGCCCGAGCACGCCGTCGACCTGGCGCTCGGCGACTGGATGCTGCCCACCAGCCGCACCGCGCTGACCGACCCGGCGCTCAACGCCGCCGAGGACGGCTGGGCCGTCGGCTCCGAGATAGCCGCCGAGCTGCGCCCCTCCCCCGTCCTCGGGGTGCGCGGCTACCCCGAGTGGAAGGACAAGATCGCCACCCCGGCGTTCCAGGAGTACTACGCCGGGGCCCTGGACCTCGCGGGGCTGCGCGACGAGCTCACCGACGACGGCAACCGGATCCTCGACCGCTACCAGCGCTGACGCGGTCCCGCCCTCACGGACCACCCCACACCCCCCAGGAAAGAGTTCTGACGACACCATGAGCGCCAGCACCACGACCGTCCCGGAACCGGACGCGGGCACGGAGGCGGAACCGGCACCGCGCCGGCTGCGCACCGTGCCCGACCAGCCGCCGCCCGTCGCCGTCGCGCCGCGGGACCGCGCCCGGGGCGCCATGCTCGGCCTCGCCGTCGGCGACGCGCTCGGCGCACCGGCCGAGAACCTCAAACCCTCGCAGATCAGGGAGCGTTGGGGCCGCATCGCGGGCTTCGTCTCGGACGACCCGGCCGGCACGGACGACACCGAGTACGCGATCTTCTCCGGGCTGCTGCTCGCCGAACACGGATCGGGGCTGACCGTGGAGCACGTCGAGTCGGCCTGGCACGAGTGGATCGCGGACCGGGACGAGGGGCCCTTCAGGGGCGCCGGGTTCAGCGAACGTGGCACGTTGGAGAACCTGCGCCGGGGGCTCGCGGCGCCCATCTCGGCACAGCACCGGCACGCCTGGAGCGACGGGCTCGCGATGCGGGCCGCGCCGTTCGGGGTGTTCGCCGCCGGCCGGCCCGCCGAGGCGGCCCGCCTGGTGGCGATCGACGGCACGGTCTCGCACGACGGGGAGGGCATCTACGGCGGGCAGGCCGTGGCGGCCGGCGTGGCGGCGGCGATGGTGAGCCACAGCCCGGACGTCGTGGTGCTGGCCGCGCTCTCGGTGGTGCCCGAGGACTCGTGGACGGCGCGCTCGCTGCACCGGGCCGTGACGGCGGCCCGGCGGGCGCGGCGCGATCCGCGGGCCAACCAGCTGTCGATCGAGCGGGCCGTCAGGTCGGCCACCGTGATCGGCGGCTATCCGTGGACCGATCTGGCGCCCGAGGCGGTCGGCCTGGCCTTCGGCGCGTTCGACGCGGCGCGCGGCGACTTCGCCCGGGCCGTCGAGACGGCCGTCAACATGGGCCGGGACGCGGACACCACGGCCGCGGTCGCCGGCGCGCTGTGCGGGGCGCTGCGCGGCGAGGGGGCCGTCCCCGCGGAGTGGGCGGCGGCGATCGGGCCGGTGCGCGGCAGTTGCCTGCCGTCGATGGCCGGCCGGCACGTGTTGGAGGTGGCCGACCGGCTGGCCGCCCGGCTCGGCCCCTCGAACGACCTCGCGGAGGTGGCGTCGTGACGGAGCGGAGCGCCCGCGTCGGCCGCGCCAGGGGACGGCGCGGCGCCGTACCGCCGGCCGGCGGACGGGCGGTGACGCCGTGACCGCGCCGACCGCCGCGGCGGATCCCGGACGCCGGATCGAGGGACTGCTGCTCGGGATCGCCGCCGGGGACGCGGCCGGCTGGCCGTCCGGGCGCCACCGGGCGGCCCGGCTGCCGGAGTGGACCAGGCGGCTGACCAGGGAGCTCGACACCTTCGCCGAGCAGAACGCCACCACCACGCTGCCCGTGCCGATAGCGCTCAACCAGCCGCCCGAGCCGCTGCGGCTCGGCCCGTCGGACGACGCCGAGTGGGCGGCGTTCACCGCGCTGTCGGTGCTGTCGGCGGCCAGTGGGGGCGGCGCGCCCGAGGGGATCGGCGGCCGGGTGCGGTCGGCGCTGGCGCTGGCCTGGACCGGCCTCGCGGACGAGGTGGCGGCGGCCGCCGAGCGGGCGGACGAGATCGAGTCGGCGCGGATCCCGCTGCGCGCCAGGATCTCGGTGCGGGCCGGCCTCGGCAACCTGGCGGCGGGCCTGCGGCCGCCCGCCACCGGTCACGACAACCCGCACTACTTCGACGACGCGGCCTGTGTGCGGGCCGCGGTGCTGGCCGCCGTCCACCCGGGCGATCCCGAGTCGGCCGCCGATCTCGCCGAGTTCGACGCCCGCTACACGCAGGACGGCGACGGGGTGCACGGCGCCAGGGCGATGGCGGCCGCGCTGGCCGTGGCGCTGGCCGGCGCCCCGGTCGACGCCTGCGTCGACGCGGCGCTGCGGCAGCTGCCCGACGGCACCGAGATCCGCCGCAACGCGCTGCACGCCGTCGAGTTGGCCAGGTCCACGGTGGCCACCGCCCCCGGCCGGGCCGGCCACGCGTTCGCGCTGGTGCCGGTTCTGGAGCACGAGATCGTCGACCACGTCTACAGCTACGGCATCGCCGCGGCCGAGACGGTGCCGGTGGCGCTGGCCGTGGCCACCGCGGCGGCCGGCGCGGTCAGCGAGGCGGTGCCGTCGGCGGCCTGCCTGTCCCGGGTGGCGGACTCGGCGCCGGCCCTGGCCGGCGCGCTGACCGGGGCCGTCTCGGGCGCGGCGGCGCTGCCCGAGAGCTGGCGGGCGGCCTGCCGTACCCTGCCCGGCTGCGCGCTGCCCCGACTGGCCGGCACCGACCTGGTCGATCTCGCCGGCCGGCTCGCCGCCGGCCCGTTCGCCGGAGCCGGGTCGCCCGCCGGCACCGCGCCGCGGTCCGCGGACCCGGCCGGGCTCACCCCGCCGCCGGCGCTCGCCCCGGCCCGCGACCTCGGCGCTGCCCCCGACCTCGCCACCGCGCCGGGCCGCGCCGCGGCCCGGAACAGCACCACCCGCCAGAAGGGATCCACCGCATGACCTCACCCATCATCCCCCTCCCCGACCTGGCCCTTCCCTCCCTGGAGAGCCGCACCACGGGCGCCCTGGTGGGCGCCGCGGTCGGCGACGCGCTCGGCGGCCCGGTCGAGGGCTGGACGCCGGAGGCCATCGTCGAGCGGCACGGCGGCCGGGTGCGGGGCATCGTCGAGCCGTTCCACCGGGACGCGTGGCGCACCGCCCGGCCGATCGCGCCGTACCACAAGGGCGACGGGCACGTCACCGACGACACCCTGATGACGCACGCGCTGGTGCGGGTCTACGAGAAGGTGCGGGACCACCTGGACGCCTACGCGGTCGCCGACCACCTGGTGCCCGACCTGATCACCACGCCCCGCTGGGTCCCCGAACTCGACGCGGAGGTCCTGCCGTTGCAGCGGATCTTCCTGGCCGAGAAGTGGATCGTGGCCCGGATCCACTACGGCCACGTGGACCCGCGCGAGGCGGGCGTCGGCAACATCGTCAACTGCGGTGCCGCGATGTACATGGCGCCGGTGGGGGTGGTCAACGCCGGCAACCCGGCGGGGGCCTACGCGGAGGCGCTGGACGTGGCGGGCGCGCACCAGTCGTCCTACGGGCGAGAGGCGGCCGGGGTGTTCGCGGCGGCGGTGGCGGCGGCGTTCAAGCCGGGCGCCACCCCGGAGTCGGTGGTGGCCGAGGCGCTGGCGCTGGCGAAGGACGGCACCAGGGCGGCGATCGAGGCGGTGTGCGAGGTGGCGGCGGGCCACGACGACTTCGAGGCGGCGCTCGCCCCGCTGCGGGCGGCCGTGGCGCCGTTCGACACGGTGGGCACGGACTACCGGAAGCCGTCGCTCGGCGCCCGCCGCCCGTCGCGGCTGCACGCCATCGAGGAGCTGCCGATCGCCCTCGGCATGCTGCTCGTCGGCCGCGGCGACTACCGGCACACGGTGCTCGGCGCGGTCAACTACGGCCGGGACTGCGACTCGATCGCCACCATGGCGGGCGCGGTGGTGGGCGCGCTGCGCGGCGCGGAGGCGGTGCCCGAGGAGTGGAGCGGCGAGGTGTCGCGGGCCAGCCGGCTCGACCTGCGGGCGCCGGCCGAGGCGCTGGCCGCGGTGGCCCGCGAGGTGTTCGCGCGGGACGTCGAGCGCCGGCGGGCCCACGAGGAGCTGTTCGGCGCGATCACGGGGGTGGCATGAGCGGGCGGGCGCTGCGGCTGACCTGGGTGCAGCCGGAGGATCTGGTGGGGCACGAGCTGCGGCAGGCGGCCCAGGACGGCAGGGACGCCGCGCCGATCGAGCGGCGCTGGCTGGCCGCCGGCGGCCGGGCCGCGCCCGAGCGGGCCGGCGCCTCGCCGGGGCCCGGCGACCCGGCGCTGCGGCCGCTCGCCGAGCGGCTGCTCGACGAACTGGCCCTGCTCCCCGCGCCGTCGGCCGACCGGGAGCCGACCGGTCTTGACACGATCCGGGCCGCCTGCCCGGAGTGGCCCGCTCCCCCGCCGGCCGGGACGGCCGCCGCCGACCGGCTGGTCCTGGAGAGCCGGCTGCACGCGGGATGGCTGGGCCGGGCGGCCGGCTGTGTGCTGGGCAAGCCGGTGGAGAAGCTGCCGCTCGCCGGCATCCGCGCCCTCGCCGGGGCCACCGGGAACTGGCCGCTCGACGAGTGGTTCACGGCGCGCGGGCTGCCGGCCGAGCTGACCGCCGCCCACCCCTGGAACCGGCGCTCCGCGGCCACCTCGCTGGCCGAGAACATCGACGGGGCACCCGAGGACGACGACCTCAACTACCCGCTGCTCGGCCTGCTGTTGCTGCACCGGCACGGCCACGGCTTCGCCACCGCGGACGTGGCCGGGCTCTGGCTCGACGAGCTGCCGGCCGGCCGCACCTTCACGGCCGAGCGGGTCGCCTACCGCAATCTGCTGGCCGGGATCGAGCCGCCGGCGACCGCCAGCCACCGCAACCCGTTCCGGGAGTGGATCGGCGCCCAGATCCGGGCCGACGTGTTCGGCTGGACGCACCCGGGCGATCCGGCGGCCGCCGCCGAACTCGCCCATCGGGACGCCGTGTTGACGCACACCTCGAACGGCGTCTACGGGGCGATGTTCGTGGCCGCCACCGTCGCGGCGGCGGCCGGCGGCGGCCAGGACGTGCACGGCTGCCTGCGGGCCGGTCTCTCCGTGGTGCCGCCGGATTCCCGGCTGGCGGCCGCCGTGCGGCTCGGCGTCGCCACGGCCCGCGAACTGCCGGCGCCCGGCGACTTCGACACCGTGGTGGACCGGCTGCACGCCCGCTACGCCGACCACCACTGGGTGCACGTGCTGCCCAACGCGGCGCTGCTCGCCGCCGCGCTGACCCACGCCGACGGCGACTTCACGGCGTCCATCTGCCGTGCGGTGTCCGGAGGGTGGGACACCGACTCGAACGGCGCGACGGCCGGCTCGGTGGCCGGGCTGCTCGCCGGCTCGCCGACCGCGCTGCCGGCCAGGTGGACCGCGCCGCTCAAGAACCGGCTCGCCACCTCGGTCGCCGGCTTCGACGGCATAGGGTTCGACGAACTCGCCGCGCTCACCCTGGAGGTCGTCGCGTGAGCCGGGCGGCCGAACCGCCGCGGGGCGGCCGGGGCCCGGCCGTCGCCGTGCTGGGCTCCACCAACATGGACCTCGTCGTCTACGTCCCGGTGGCGCCCCGGCTCGGCGAGACCGTCTCCGGGCGGGAGTTCCGCACGGTGCCCGGCGGCAAGGGCACCAACCAGGCCATCGCGGCGGCCCGCGCGGGCGGCCGGGTCACCATGATCGGCGCGGTCGGGGACGACGACTTCGGGCCCCGGCTGCGCGCCGCGCTCGCCGACTCCGGCGTGGACACCGCGGGTCTGCGCACGGCGCCGGGGCCGAGCGGCATCGCGCACATCGTGGTCGACGACGAGGGCGGCAACTCCATCGTGGTGGTGCCGGGCGCCAACGGCACGGTGACGGGGCTCGCGCCGGGCGACGAGAAGCGGATCGCGGCCGCCGGCGCCCTGCTGCTCCAGCTCGAACTGCCGATGGCGGGCGTGCTCGCCGGGGCGCGGGCGGCCAGGGCACACGGCGTGCGGACGGTGCTCACCCCGGCGCCCGCCCGGCCGCTGCCCGACGAACTCCTCGCGCTCACCGACCTGTTGGTGCCCAACGAGCACGAGGCCGAGGTGCTGACCGGGGAGCGTGAACCGGGTCGGGCGGCACGGGCCCTGCTGGACGCGGTGCCCGAGGTGGTGATCACGTTGGGCGGGGCCGGCAGCCTGTACGCCGCCCGGGGCGCCGAGCCGGTCACCGTGCCGGCGACCCGGGTCCGGGCCGTGGACACCACGGCGGCCGGCGACACGTTCGTGGGCGCGCTCGCGGTGGCCGGCGGCGAGGGCCGGCCGATGCCGGCCGCGCTGGCCTGGGCCGCGGCCGCCGCCGGGATCTCGGTGTGCCGGCCCGGCGCCTCGTCGTCGATGCCGGAACGGGCGGAGATCGAGGCGGCCGCGGCGGGCTGACCCGCCGCGACCCAGGCCCTGTCCGCCCCGACAGGACCTAGCCGCAGACCGAGGACAGCCAGACGCCGCCGTCCTCGGTCACCGCCGCCCGCGCCACCTCCAGCTCGGCGAGCAGGCCGTCGGGCGGCTCGTCGGGCGCGGCGAGCAGGCGCAGCACGGCCTGCTGGAACGCGTCCCGCATGGCCGGCGGCATGGCGTCCGAGGCGTCCAGGCAGTGCGGTCCCGGGCCACGGAGCAGGTCGGCGACCGCGCCGCCCGCCGGGTCGTCGGCGTAGACGTCCCGCGGCACCCGGGAGTTGGCGAACATCGGGCTCGGCACGTCGTCGGGCACGGCGCGGGCCCACACCTCCTGGGCCTCGGCAGAGGCGAGGTAGCCGATGAGCCGTCGCGCCTCCTGGGTGTCGCGGAACATGCCGGCGAAGTCGCCGGCCACCTCCCAGCCCCGCTGCCGGCCGCCGGTGCCGGGCAGCACGGTGGACGAGGCCAGGAACGCCGCCTCCGGCACGCCGTCGCCGGGCGCCTCGGCGCCGTACAGGCCGCGGATGAACGACGACTGGTGGTCGAGCGCGCAGCGCGGCTCCGCGGCGAACAGCCCGCCGGAGGCCACGCCGATGTCCTGGGTGAGGGACTCGGTGGCGCGGGTCGAGCCCTGGCCGGTGAGCACCTGGGCCACGCCGCGCCAGGCGGCCGCCATCTCCTCGGTGGTCCAGCTGCCCGGGGTGCCGGTGGCCCAGGACTCGTAGGCGTCGGGCCCGGCGCTCTGGAGCAGCAGGTCCTCCACCCAGTCGGTGCCTGGCCATCCCGAGGTGGCGTCCGAGCCCATGCCCAGGCACCAGTTGTCGCCGTCGCCGGCCAGCGAGACGGCCTCGTCCGGGCTGAGCCGCGCCGGGTCGTACCAGACGACGCTCTTGAGGTCGACCTTGACCGGCACCCAGTAGACGTCCGCCGCCTCCGCACCGGAGAGCGGGGTCAGCCAGGGTTCGCGGTACGCGTCGCGCTGCTCGCCGAGCGCGGCGCCGAGCGGGAGGATCTCGTCGCGGGCGGCGTACTCGGCCAGCTCGCCGGGGCTGGAGAGGATCGCCACGTCGGGTGGCGATCCGGACCGCACCTGGGACATCAGCACCTCGCGCTGCGCGGTGGTGCCCTGGTACTCGACCTCGATGCCGGTCCGCTCGGTGAAGTCGTCGAGCACGGCGCCGAACACGGCGCCCTCGTCGCCGGTCCAGGAGGCGAACACGGAGACGGTGGGCGCCTGGGACGCGGCACCGACCACGCCGCCGACGACGGCGGCCGTGGCCAGCAGCAGGGCGAGGGCTCCGGCGAGGGCGGTGCGTCGGCCCCTCATCGCGTGCGGTACCGGTACTCGGCGAGGCGGGGCAGCAGGCCCCGCAGGATCAGCGCGCCGAGCACCGGGCCGAGTGCCGGCACCCAGCCGGTCAGGCCGGCCAGCCAGTCGGTGTCACGCATCTCGGTCTCGACCTCCTGGGCGGTGTGGCGGATGGCCCCGGCCACGTCGGCCGGCGTCGCGGTCGGCTCGTCCCCCGAGGTCGACCGCCAGGTACCGACGGTCGCGGCGAGCTGGTCGCGCGAGGCGTCCTTGGCGTGCTGGGTCTGGACGGTGCCGGCGGCCAGCAGGGCGCCGGCGGCGAGCGTCACCGCGGTGGCGCCCAGCAGCCAGGGGTGGTGGCGCCGCCGGAAGCGGTGGCGCAGGAAGCGCTGGGTCTCCAGCAGGGCGCCGGCCAGGGCGGCGCACAGCAGCAGGGCCGCGGCCCAGGAGAGCCGCCCCGGCCAGCCGAAGGTGGTCTGGTCGGCCAGGGTGGTGCGTTGGCCGGCCTGGAGGTCGTCCAGGCGGGCGAGGATGCCGGTGACCGGCCGGTTGAGCATGGTGTCGGCGTAGTGCAGGTAGGCGTCGAGCAGCGGGGAGTCGTCCGGCACCGTGGCGGCCCGTTCGATCCAGCCCGAGTAGGCGACGATGAGGCCGCTGACGGTCTGCAGGGCGCGCAGCCCGGTGTCGCCTGTCACGTCGCCCTCGGCGGCGCCGGCCAGGCTCTGGTTGGCCACCGCCAGGTGGATGCGGTAGCCGCCGCCGGCGCCGACCAGCGCGCTCTGGCCGGACTCCAGGGCGTTCCTGGCGGCGTCGTTGGCCTGGCGCAGCGCGTCCTGCGCGGTGGTGACGTCGAGGATGGCGGGGGCGGTGCCGTCGCGCACCGGTCCCGCGCCCCGGTGGACGCCCGCGTAGGCGAAGAACAGCGCGGCCACGGCGGCGGTGGTGAGCGCGAGCAGCAGGATCAGCCGGCGGGACAGCGCCCGGCGGGTGCCGGTCACGGCTGCTCCTGGTCGGGTCCGCCGGTCATGGGCTGGCCGCAGCGAACGCAGAAGCGGGCGTAGGCGGGCGAGAGCGCGGTGCAGTCGGCGTGGGGGCAGCGGCGCGGTTCGGCGGGCTCGGGCCGGTCGCCGTCGGGTGGCGGGGGCTCGGAGCGGTCCTCGGACAGCAGGGTGGTGCGGCTGCTGAGCATCACGAGCTGGCCGAGGTGGCGCCGGTCGAAGGCCTGCCGCAGCCGGACCCGGCCGGTGGCGGCGTCGACGATCTCGACGACCTCGGCGAGCAGCCGCAGCTTCTCGGCGTCGGCGAGCCGGTGGGCGATCCGGACGGCGGCGCCGAGCCGGTCCCGCGCGGCGGGCAGGTCGCCGGACTGGTGGGCGTCGTAGGCGTCGGCGACGACGCGGCCGAACTCGCCGTAGAGCGTGAAGTGTTCGCTGACGGCGCTGACCCTGGTGGGGTGGGCGTCCCCCGGCAGCCAGTGGACGAGGATCGGCACCGGCTCGGGGGCGGCCACCCGGTCGGAGGCCACGGCGACCTGGGCGTAGCCGATCTGCAGGTCCTCGTGGCGGGGGCGGCCCGCGGGGTCGGCGTCCAGGCAGACGTGGTAGACGCGCTCCTCGTCGTCCTGCCAGGCCGGGGTGGGGTACTCGACGGTCCGGCCGGTGGTCGGCCGGCCGCTGTCGGTGAGGTCGTGCTCGACGGGGTGGACCTGCTTGACGAAGCGGATGACGCTGCCGGGCAGCGGGGTGACGCGGAGCGCGACGCCGGAGAGGGTGCGGGCCATCGAGGCGCGCACCATCTCCTCGAACTCGGCCCGCAGGTCGGCGTCGTGCAGCACGGCCTTGGCGGTGCCGTGCAGGCGGTCGGCGATCTCCTTCAGCTCCAGGGCGTTCCAGGCGTCGCCGATGCCGCGCGCGTCGCAGACGAAGAGCCCGCGGCAGGCGTCGAGTTCGCTGGCCAGCAGCTCGGGCTGGTTCATGTTCCAGCCGTCGGTGAGCAGCAGCAGGTGCCGGAAGTCGGCGGCCGGGGCGGGGGCCCCGTCGTCGGCGGCGAGCAGCCGGCGGGCCAGTCGGAGCCAGGCGCCGATGGCGGTGCCGCCGTTGGGGTAGAGGTAGCGGATCTGGTCGGCGGCCTGGGCCTTGGTGTCGTGGTCGGCCGTCTCCAGGCGCCCCTCGGGCGGATAGACCATGCGGGCCCGGTCGGTGCCGGCGACGACGGCGAACCTGGTGCCGTCCCGCAGTGCCAGGACGGCCGCGGTGCCGGCCTCGCGGGCGGCGGTGATCTTGCTGCCGGGTGACGCCATCGAGCCCGAGCAGTCGATGACGATCACCTCGGCGGCGGCCGGCGCCGCGCCGATGGCCGCGGGACCGATGCCGCCGGCCCGCACGTTGAGGAAGCCGTGCACGCCCGACTCGGCGGCCCCGACGGCGAGTTCCCGGTCCTGGCTGATGGTCAGCGTGACCGCGGGTCCGTCCTGCGCGTCGGTCATGTGTCGTTCCTCCTTCAACCGGTCGTGCTCCTGCGGTCGGTGCGTTCGGTGCGGTCGGCCCGGAACGTTCAGAACCTGCTCCATGGCCGGACCCGGTTGGCGCGGTCGATCAGTGCCGCGTGCTCCTCCCGGGTGCGGGCGCGCTCCGCGAGTTCCCGGAGTGCGGCCTCCAGACGCTCGCGCAGCGCGCGTTCGTCGGGGCGGTCGCCGAGGAGCGGGCCCGGATCGAGTTCCTCGGGGATCAGGGCGCCGGCCGCCACGGCACGCAGCGCCGACGCCCCGACCTCGGCGGTCAGTCGAACGCGTTCCTCGCCCTCGGGGTGGCCGCCGTCCAGGCTCAGCGCCGACGTCAGCCGCTGCGCCGCCCGGAAGTCCTCGGCGGTGGGCGGTTGTTCGCCGCGCCAGCCGACGTGCACCCGGACCATGGCGAGCCGGGCCGCGCCGTGGTGGGGCGCGTGGGCCGGCACCCGGTCGAGGACGTCGAGCGCCCCGGCGCGGTCGTCGCGGCCGAGCCGGATCCTGACGATGCCGAAGGCGGCGGCGCCGTCCGTCGGGTCGCGGCGCCAGACCGCCAGGTAGGCGCGCTCCGCGGCCTCCGGCTCGGCGGCGCGCTCGGCGCAGTAGCCGAGGGCCAGCTTGGGCGCCGGCTCGCCGGGCAGCGCGTCGCAGACGGCGTCGAACCAGTGCCGGGCCCGGGGCCTGGCGCCCGGGCCCATGCCGAGCGCCCGTTGCATCGCGCCGTCGTCGTGGACGTCGCCCTTGGCCAGCAGGAGCAGCCCGCGGTGCCAGGCGATCCGCCAGTCGTGCCGGGCGACGGCCGGACCGAGCAGTTGGCAGGCGCGTAACAGGGCCTGCTCGGCCGCGTCCAGGGCGCCGAGGGCCAGCGAGGTGGCGCAGGTGTGCAGTTCGCGGGCGGGTCCTGGGGCGGCCGGGTGCGGGATGGGGACGGGGAGCCGGACCGCGACCCGCTCGGGCGGCGGCGGCGCGAGGTCGAGGTCGGGCGCCGGCCGGTCGGGGGGCCGCAGCCAGTGGTCGGGCGGCGGCACGGCGCCGAGGCCGGCGTGCAGCGGGTCGGCGCCCGGTGAGAACACCGTGGACTGGGCGACGTGCGGTTCGCCGGTGCTCAGGGAGTGGATCTCCCGCCAGATTCCGCGCAGTTGGGCGGCCATCTCGGCGGCGGTGGCGAATCTGGCGCCCGTCTCCGGCGCGGTGGCGCGGGCGAGGAGCCGGCCGAACGAGTCGTGGGCGATCGCCGGCCCCGGCTCGGCGGCGGCCACCAGTTCGCGGAGGGTGGTGGCCACGGTGTAGAGGTCGGTGAGCTTGGTGAACCTGGGGCGCCGCCCGCCGCCGGGGGCGGGTGGCTCGGCCGGGTCGGGGGCGCGGTACAGCTCCTCGTCCGGCAGGTAGGGCGGGGTGATCACGCCGACCGAGTCGTGGTCGTCGATCCGGCGGACGCCGCCCAGGTCGATGACCTTGATCCGGTCGCCGTGGTGGATGACGTTGTCCGGCTTCATGTCGCAGTAGAGCAGGCCCCGGCCGTGCAGGTAGTCGATGGCGTCGAGGATCCGGCAGCCGTAGACGGCGACGTGTTCGAGCCGCAGCGGGCCGCCGAGCAGCCGCTCCTGTCCCGCGGGGGTGACGAGTTCCCTGAGGGAGCGTCCACTGACGAACTCCATCACCAGGTAGCCGGTGTCCCGCCAGCTGACGAAGTTGATGATGCGGACGATGTCGGGGTGGTCGAGCGCGGTGAGGAAGCGGCGTTCGGCCTCGGCGACCCTGAGGGCGGTGGCGTCGTGGGCGTTGATCAGGCCCTTGAGGGCGACCGGGTGGTCGTCGAGGCGGGTGTCCCTGGCGAGGTAGATCCAGCCGAGGCCGCCGTGCGTCACCGGCCCCTCCACCCGGTACTGGCCGCCGAGCACGTCGCCGCGGTGGAGTTGGGGCACGAAGGAGTACGGGTGGCGGCAGCGGGGGCAGTAGCCGGTGGGGGCGGCCGGCTGGTCGCCGTACCCGACGCCGACGGGTTCCCGGCAGCCGTCCTTGCCGCACTTGCGGCCGTCACTGGGCAGTCGGGGGTCGGCGTCGATCAGCTCGGAGGGGTCGAGGACGGAGACGTCGGGCAGCGTCATCTCCCCGCCGGTGGCTCTCGCCAGGACGGCGGAGGCCCGGGGCGGGGTGCCGGTCGGCCCGGGCCGCGTGTCCCGGTCCCGGCGGGCCGGCGCGGTGGAGACGGCGGCCGGTCGCCGGCCGCAGGTGTCGCAGTAGCCGGTGGCGGTCACCTCGCCGGGGCAGGGCGGCCGGTCGCAGCGGGTCGTCCCGGACCCGGTCACCGGGTGACCACTCCGGCGGGCGGCTCGTCCCCCCGGTCGGTGACGGCCGCCAGGTAGCGGAGCACGGCCGTCTCGGCGGCGGCCACGTCGCAGGGCGCCCGCCACAGCAGGTCGTGCGCCGCCGCGTAGAGCCGGGCCAGTTGCAGGTCCTCCTCGCCGTTCGCGGCACGCGCCCTGGCCTGGGCGGCGCCGAGCCGGCCGCGGAGTTCGTTCCGGCGGACGACGAGCGCGTCGAGCCGGGTCAACGCCGCTTCGAGTCGGGAGGCGGCGCTCCTCGGCAGCCGTTCGTAGTCGTCCAACTCGTCGTGGGCGGCGTGGAGTCGGGCGGCGGTGCGGTCGGCGGCCGACGCCTCGCGGCGTAGCCGTGACAGGGAGCGGCGCAGGAAGGAGATCGTGGTGAGGGCCCCGGTGGCGCGGTCGAGGTCGGTGGTGGACACCTGCCGGCGCCGGTCGCGGAACCGGCGCTTCAACTCGGCGGTGGTGTCGAGCCCGCGGCTGAGCCGGCCGATGCGGTGGCGCAGGCGGAGGGCGGCGACCGCGGTGTCCCGGGTCTCGGCGGGGGCGGTGTGGAAGACCAGCAGCAGCCGGCTGCCCTGTTCGCCGAGGAGCCCGAGGAGTTCATCGAGGCGGGCCGGTTCCGGGGCCCGGTCGACGCCGTGCACGACGATGGTCAGGGGCAGCGCGACGGTGGCCAGCCGTTCGACGGCGGGGCGGTCGGGGGCACCCTCGACGCCCATCCGCCGGCAGATCCGCTCGGCGAGCTCGGTCGGGGTCTGCCGGCCGACGTCGATGGCCAGGTCGAGGGAGCCCACGGGCGGCACGGTGTCGGGGTTGCCGCCGGGCGTCACCGGGGCCCGGCCGGTGGTGGTGGACAGCTCCCGGTCGGCCTGGGTGAGGGCGCGGCGCAGCGTCAGGTTCCGTGCGCGGTCGGCGGGTTCGACCAGGGCGGCGTCGACGGCCGGGGCGTCGTCACCGCCGCGCAGCCAGCCGGCGAGCCAGGCGGCGAAGGCGGGTTCCTCGGCGGGTTCGGTGCTGGTGGAGACCAGCTCCCGGTCGACGACGGAGTCGCCCTCGGTCCGCTGCCGCACCCCGGGCAGGTGGCGGATCACGGTCTCGGTCGGGATCATGAAGGAGAGGCGCAACCCCTGCCCGAGGTAGGCGTTGACGACGATTCCGATGACCTGCCCGGTCTGCTGGTCGGTGACGCCGGCGCCGCTGAAGCCGGGGCGGACCACCTCGGCGGCCTCCTCGGGGAAGATCTGCACCCGCCCGTCGCCCCCGATGCCGCCGGCGAGCCGGCCGCGCAGGTAGATCCCCTGGTCGAGGCCCTCGGGGAAGCCGTACATGCGGACCGGCCGGTCCCAGGTGGGCGAGAGCCGCCGGAGCATCGTGGCCCGGCCCGGCGGCTGCGGCCGGTCGAGGCGTAACAGTGCCAGGTCCCCGCCGAGCCCGGAGAGTTGGTCGCCGCTCTCGGGCACCCAGCCCGCGGTGTCGACGCGGGCGGGCACCGACTCGGACCCGGGCGCCCCGACGAGGTCGACCAGCACGGGCCGGTCGGCGGCGCCCACCACGTGGGCGCAGGTCAGCACGGTGTCGGTGGAGAGCAGCACCCACCCGGCGACCTTCACGAACTGCGTGGTGCCGGCGGCCAACGAGCTGTCGGGCAACGGCCTGCGGGTCCTGGAGGTCGGCCTCAACGGCAGCCGGATCCTGATGGCCGCCATCGCCATCGG
>NZ_SMKI01000125.1 GCF_004348415.1 Streptomyces hainanensis | reverse complement strand
CCCCCTCCCCCGTCCCTTCGTCGGCCCGCCCGCAGGGCGCCGCCTTCGGAGCCGTCTTCGGCATGCCACGAAAGGAACCGTCATGAGAGTCGAGAAGTGGGTGGTGCGCGAGCACGTGCCCGGAGTACCCGACGTCGAGCGTGTCTACGAGAAGGTCGTCGAGGACGTCGAGGTGCGGCTCGCCCGCGACGAGATGTTCCTCCGCACCCTGTACGTGTCGGTCGACCCCTTCCTCAACGGCCTGACGCAGGTCACGCCGTTGGGCGACACGGCGCCCGGGCTGTCGATCATGGAGGTCCTCGACGCGGGCCCCGACGCGGCGTTCCGGCCGGGCGACATCGTCGAGGGCTTCGGCGGCTGGGCCACGCACGTGGTGGCCGACGGCCGCGCGTACGTGTGGCAGACCGAGGAGTTCCCCTTCGAGGTCACCCCGTTCCGCCGGCTCGACCCGGCCGACTACGACGCCGCGCTGCCGATGTCGACGGCGCTCGGCGTGATGGGCGTACCGGGTCTCACGGCCTGGGGCACGATGACCAAGTTCTTCACCGTGCGGCCCGGCGACACCCTGGTGGTGAGCGGCGCGACGGGGCCGATCGGTTCGCTCGTGGGCCAGTTGGGCAAGCTGGCCGGCGCCCGCGTCGTCGGCACCACCGCGACCCCGGCGAAGGCGGAGTACCTCACCGAGCTCGGCTTCGACGACGTCATCCTCTACACGGCCGGCCAGGACCAGGCGACCGTGCTCGACGCGCTGCAGAAGGCCGCGCCCAACGGCGTGGACAAGTACTTCGACAACCTGGGCGGCACGTTCACCGACGCGGTGTTCACCATGCTCAACCGCTTCAGCCAGGTGGCCGTCTCCTGGCAGTGGGGCAGCACCGTGGGCGGCGACCGGCTGGGCCCGCGGCTGCTGGAGCACATCATGCGCCCGCGCACCACCATCCGCGGCATCTACGCGCAGGACTGGTGCAACGAGCAGGACTTCCGGTCCCTGCACCACGAGTTGGGCGGCATGATCCGCCGCGGCGAGGTCACCTTCCGGGAGACCGTCCGCCACGGCTTCGACGACATCCCACGGGCCTACCAGGGCCTCTACCTGGACCGCGCCACCAACCGCGGCAAGCTCCTGGTCGAACTCTGAGCCGGACGACGTCCCCACGAGGCGCCGCCGGGCCTCTTCGCATCACGCCGTGCGCGATCGGCACTTTCCGGCCATATCGGGCGCATGGCGCCGGTACCTCGCGAATCCGGGTGCCCCATCCGGCGCGACGGCGGCAGCGCGCCCGCTCCCGCCGGCCCCGGGTTCGCCCCTCCCCGGCTACCGGGACGCCCAACGGCCCCTCCTGCCTCGCGGGAGGGGCCGTCCGCTGTGCGCCGGTCAGGCGAGGGCCGCGAGGCCGTCGCCCCAAGGGAACTCGGCGGTGTTGCCCTGCTTCGGTGGGTGCGGCTCGCCGGCGCCAAAGACGATTCGCACGCCCTGCTCGTGCAACGTCCCCACCGCCCGCTCGACCGCCGGCTGCGCGCCGAGGGCGGTGGACCAGAACGGCATCGCCGCAACAGGCACGCCGAGGTGCACACCCTCGGCAGGGATGCCGAGGGCGACGGTGTCGGTGATGCCGGCGGCCCACTTGCAGGCGCTGGTGGTGGTGAGCGGCGCGACCAGCATCGCGGTCGCCTTCGGCAACACGTCCTTCTCCCAGGGCAGCTTGTACCGGGAACGCACCGGGTGGCCGGTCAACTCGGCGAGGTCCGGGAGCCGCGACTCCCACCAGCGGGCGGCGGACGGCGTGAGGATCAGGCACACGTCCCACCCGGCGGCCCGCGCCCGCCGGACACCTTGGTCCACGTACTGCGCGGGGCCAGCCGCGCAGGCGATGAAGTACAGCACCTTGGTCATGCCCGGAGTCCACAGCGCTCGGCCAGCGACCGCAACTCCGGCGAGGGGGACGGCACGAGCAGCAGGAGGTCCCGGACGACCGCCACCGCGGCCGGCCGGCGCACTTCTTCTGGGGCCGGTTGCTCCACCGCCGCCCTCGCGTCGTCGAGGCGTGGCAGGACGTCCACCTCGTGTAGTCGGACGTTGGTGGCGCCGAAGCTGGTGAAGTCGGCGCCGTCACCGCCCTGCTGGTCAGCGACCTCGGCCGCCGCGCCGAGGCGGTCGCCCGCGGTGGAGACGGCCGTCGGGCTCCGGCCGCTGCCCGTGGCGCCGATGGCCCCGACGAGGTACAGCATGCCGAGCGTGGACAGTCCGGGTGTGCGGGCCTGTTCGAGGTCGGGGCGCGGCGCGTTCGCCCGCGCCGTGGCGTACTCGGTGGCGGCGCCGTGTCGGTGCTGATGGATCAGGCCGCGGGCCACGCGCCGGGCCGAGGCGCCGATAGCCACCGGATCGCCGGACGCTTCGGCGGCGGCGAGCGCGCGGTCGGGGCCCACTCCTCGCCGGGCCTCGGCCCGCCGGGAGTGAGCCGGGCCGGCCCGACACCCCGCCGCCGGTCCACGCGGAGGCCCCCCGGCCGCCCCGAGAAGGGGAGCCGGGGGCCTCGCGCGTTCCGGTTCCGTTCCGGGGCGGTCGGTCCCGGTGCGGCCCTCGGGCGTCAGCCGCCGTTCTCGGCCTGGAACATCCAGCAGTGCTTCTCCAGGTCCTTGGTGATCTGGATGAAGATGTCCTCCGTGACCCGGTCGACCGGGCCGGTCTCGTCCATCCGCTCCCGCATGCGGACGATCACCGCGCTGAGGGCGTCGACCATGGTGCGGACGGCCTGGGTGTCCTGCTGCCAGCCGTCGGCGACCTTGGCGATGCCGGTGTGGGTCGCGACGGTGGTGGCGCGGCCGTCCGGCGAGATGCCGAGGGCCGAGGCGCGCTCGGCGACGGTGTCGGAGTGGGATCGCGCGGTGGACACCACGTCGTCGAGCTGGAAGTGGATCGATCGGAACCGGGGCCCGACGATGTTCCAGTGGGTCTGCTTGGCGATCAGCGACAGGTCGATCAGGTCGATGAGCCCTCCCTGCAGGGCCTCGCCGACGATCTTCGTCGCGGTGTCGGGCAGCGAGCTCTTGATGGCATGCATGCAGCGTCCCCTTTCAGCACACGTGTCTGAGATGTGACGTCTGCCTCCACCGTAACCCCGGGACCCGCCCCCTCGCCCGATCAGCGCAACGAGGGCAGGTCAGGTGGGGCGGGGATAGCCGTAGCCGTGCTGGCGCAGGGCGCCCGGGTCGTGCGCGGCCGGCGCGTCGCGGTCGTAGAAGGGGCGCGCGTTGGCGCGCAACCACATGGCCACCGGGTCGTAGCCGTCGGCCATGGCGACGGTGGCCACCGGCAGCCCCTCGGGGACGGCGGCGATGGCCTGGCGCATCATCTGCCTGACCGCCTCGGCCGAGCGCCCGTCCGGGGCGTCCAGGTCGAGGCCGATCACCAGGTAGGCGGGGCCCACCGCCGGCCGCACCCAGGCCCGGCGCAGGCTGCGGAGCACCCTGGTGCGCTCGGCGAGCGCGACGAGCTGGGCGTAGAAGGCGTCGGCGCCCACGGTCGGCTCGGTAATCCGGAGCGGCCCGGCCGGCAGCCGGTCGAGGCCGCCGGCGATCCGGCGCAGGTCGGGCCAGGGCACGCCGAGCCCGCCGGTCGGCGTGTGGGGGTTGAGCCAGAGGCCCCAGTGGTCGGGGTAGAGGGCGGCGGCGATGTCGCGGCCGCCGACCACCTCGTGCTCCCTGGTCCAGCCGCTGGCCCGCAGCTCACGGTCGGAGGTGACGCAGGGCGCGTAGCCGTGGCCCGCGACGTCCATGCTGCCGTACTGGGCGTCGGGCTCACCGGGGCGGCCGTGCCACAGCAGCATCCACACCTCGCCCGCGGCCAGGGCGGCGAGCAGCCCCTCGTACGCGTCGAGCCGGTCGGGGGTGATCCGGGGCAGCAGTTCCTCGACGCCTTCTCCACCGCTCACCGGACCCGCGCCTCCCCACGTCGTTCCCCAGGTTCCACGTTCCAGGCTCAGCCGCCAGCCGCCAGCCATCGACGCCGCGGTGCCGCGACGCGCGTCGCGCCCCACGGAGCAACATGCCCAGCCGAGCCGCCCGGGAGCCGTGATCCCGGCCACCTCCCCGGGCCGTGACGCCGCGTCGCGGACCGGTGGCGGAACGTCGTCGACCGTCAGGCGTCGCGTGTGTAGAACGGCTGCACGCACTCCCTGAGCCAGTCCACCACGGGATCGTCGGCGGCATCAAGGAGCACCAGCTGCACGGGCCAGGCGACCGGGTGGGCGGCCAGGGCGCGGCCGAGGCCGTCGTGGACGGCGACCCGGAGGCCGTCGTCGAGCTGGTCGAGCTCCACGCCGAGGAACAGCGACGGCGCCCCGCCCTCGGCGCTGGCCAGGCCGCGCCGCGCGGACCGCACGAAGCCGAGCGCGACGAGCTCGCGGGTGACGGCGGCGAGGAAGTCGACGGGGTCGTCCTGCCAGTCCGGCTGGAAGAGCCGCATCCGGGCACCGGACGGCATGCCGGGCATCCGCTCCCCGGGGCTGACCCGGCACAGCTCGGCGACCACGCCGGACGGCACCGGCACCCCGACCGTGCCGCCGGGGTTGACGGCGATGCCGACCTGCGGCGGCAGGCCCCGGGCGAACTCCCAGGCGGGGGCCACGGCGAACGGCAGGTGCGAGGCGCCGCCGAGGTGCAGCTGCTCGGCCGAACTGAAGACCGGCACGTACACGGCGCCGTTGAGCTCGATCGTCGGCAGGTCGAGGTTGCGGCTCTCCCGGCCGCCGCCCTCGGGCAGCGGCACCCACAGGGCGCTGCGGGCGAGCACCTTCAACAGCCGGGGGCCCGCGTCGGCCACCCCCAGGGCGGCGGCGAGCGTCTCCTCGAGCTCGTTGCTCGGCCAGCCGCCGCCGTATCCGGGACCCTGCCTTGCCATGTTCATCGTTTCAGCCCACCATCCACTCAGAGCACCGAGTGGCACCATAACGGCTGCCAGGACCGCCTGTTGGGCCGGCGTCCGCCGCGGCCGGGCCGCCCGCGGCGGTTCGTGCGATGATGTCCGCACAACCGCATACTGGCCGTTCGACCGCGCGCGGGAGAGTCCCCGGCGTGCCGGGGCGCCGAAGGAGCAAGACCTCCCTTGAATCTCTCAGGCCCCGATACCGCGTGCGGAAGGCGAATCTGAAAAGCGGGCCCGTCCCCTCCCGGGGGCAGGTCCCACCCACGGTGCAAGCCGCCGCCCGGTCCCGGGCGTCCGGCGAACCTCTCAGGTGCAGATGACAGATGGGGAGGGCCACGCGCACGGCATCGCGCCGTCCGCCAGCCCTTCGCCCCTGGAGCCCCTGGAGCCACGCCATGTCCCAGTCGTCGGACGCGCCCCCGAACGTCACGCGCACCACTCCGCTCGACGCCGTACACCGGTCTCTCGGCGCGGTCATGACCGACTTCGCGGGCTGGCGGATGCCGCTGCGCTACGGCAGCGAGCGCGCCGAGCACCAGGCGGTGCGCACCGCCGCCGGCCTCTTCGACCTCTCCCACATGGGCGAGATCGCCGTCACCGGGCCCGCCGCCGGCGCGCTGCTCGACCACGCGCTGGTCGGCGAGCCGTCCGCGCTCGCGGTCGGCCGGGCCCGCTACACCATGATCTGCGACGAGCGCGGCGGCATCCTGGACGACCTGATCGTCTACCGGCTGGCCGACCACGAGTTCCTGGTGGTGGCCAACGCCGCCAACACGGACACCGTGCTGTCCGCCCTCCTCGCGCGCCGGACCGGCTTCGACGCTGCGGTGCGCGACGACCGCGACCGCTACGCGCTGATCGCCGTCCAGGGCCCGGCCTCCCCCGCCGTCCTCGGCCGGCTGACCGACGCCGACCTGGGCGCGCTGCGCTACTACGCCGGGCTGCCCGGCACGGTCGCCGGCCGGCCCGTGATGATCGCCCGCACCGGCTACACGGGCGAGGACGGCTTCGAGCTGTTCTGCGCCGCCGAGGACGCCGAGACGCTGTGGGCGGCGCTGACCGGGGCCGGCGAGCCGGACGGTCTGGTGCCGTGCGGCCTCGCCTGCCGCGACACGCTGCGCCTGGAGGCCGGGATGCCGCTCTACGGCAACGAACTGACCACCGGCACCACGCCGTTCGACGCCGGCCTCGGCCGGGTCGTCAAGCTCGGCAAGCCCGACGGCTTCGTGGGCCGGGACGCCCTGGCCGCCGCGGCCGAGCGGGCCGAGGAGCGGCCGCCGCGGGTGCTGGTCGGGCTCCTCGCCACCGGCCGCCGGGTGCCGCGCGCCGGCTACCCGGTGGTGACCGCCGACGGCACGGTGGTCGGGGCGGTCACCTCGGGCGCCCCCTCGCCGACGCTCGGCCGGCCCATCGCCATGGCGTACGTCGACCCGGCACACGCCGCCCCGGGCACCGCGGGCGTCGCCGTCGACGTCCGCGGCACCCACGAGCCGTGCGAGGTCGTCACGCTGCCGTTCTACAAGCGTCGCAAGTAGCGTCGGAAGCGACGCCCGAGCACCGTCCGAAGCCCCGCCCACCCGCGTCAAGCGCCACCAACCCCGGAGAAGAGCCCGATGAGCGACAACCCCGAGCAGTTCCGCTACAGCGAGGAGCACGAGTGGCTGTCGGCCGCCGAGAACGGCGTGTCGACGGTCGGCATCACCCGGTTCGCGGCCGACGCGCTGGGCGACGTGGTCTTCGTCGACCTGCCCTCCGTGGGCCGCACCGTCACCGCGGGCGAGACCTGTGGCGAGCTGGAGTCCACCAAGTCGGTCAGCGAGCTCTACTCCCCCGTCAGCGGCGAGATCACCGAGATCAACGACGCCGTGGTCGAGGACCCGGCGCTGCTCAACTCGGAGCCGTTCGAGGCCGGCTGGCTCTTCCGGGTCCGGATCGACGAGTCGGCCGAGCCGGCCCGGCTGATGTCGGCCGCCGAGTACGACGGCCTCACCAACGGCTGACCGACACCGACCACCGGGTGAACCCATCATGGCCCTCTCCGTCTTCGACCTGTTCTCCGTCGGCATCGGCCCGTCCAGCTCGCACACCGTCGGCCCGATGCGGGCCGCCCGGATGTTCGCGCGACGGCTGAAGAACGAGGGCGTGCTGGCCCACACGGCCGCCGTGCGGGCCGAGCTCTTCGGCTCGCTCGGCGCCACCGGGCACGGGCACGGCACTCCCAAGGCCGTGCTGCTCGGCCTCGAGGGCCACGCCCCCGACACGGTGGACGTGGACCGCGCCGACGACGAGGTGGCCAGGATCCGGGCCACCGGCCGGCTGCGGCTGCTGGGCGCCGAGATCGGCGACGCGCACGCGATCCCGTTCGACCCCGACGCCGACCTGGTGCTGCACCGGCGCCGCGCCCTGCCCTACCACGCCAACGGCATGCGGCTGGCCGCCGCGGACGCCGCCGGGAACGAGCTGCTCACCAGGACCTACTACTCGGTGGGCGGCGGCTTCGTGGTGGACGAGGACGCGATCGGCGCGGACCGGATCCGGCTCGACGACACCCGCCTCCCGTACCCCTTCAGGACCGGCGACGAGCTGCTGCGGCTCACCCGCGAGACCGGCCTCTCGGTCTCCGAGCTGATGCTCCGCAACGAGACGGCCTGGCGGAGCGAGGCCGAGGTGCGGGCCGAACTCCTGCGGATCTGGGCCGTGATGCGGGACTGCGTGGCGCGCGGCCTGCGGCAGGAGGGGATACTCCCCGGCGGCCTGAAGGTCCGCCGGCGGGCCGCCACCTCCGCCCGCCGGCTGCGCGCCGAGGGGCCCTCGGCCGACGCCACGCTGGAGTGGGTGACGCTCTACGCGATGGCGGTCAACGAGGAGAACGCGGCCGGCGGCCGCGTCGTCACCGCCCCCACCAACGGCGCGGCCGGCATCATCCCCGCGGTGCTGACGTACTACCTCGACTTCGTGCCGGGCGCCGACGAGGACGGCGTGGTCCGCTTCCTGCTCGCGGCCGGCGCGGTGGGCATGCTGTTCAAGGAGAACGCCTCCATCTCCGGCGCCGAGGTCGGCTGCCAGGGCGAGGTCGGCTCGGCCTGCTCGATGGCCGCCGCCGCCCTCACCGAGGTGCTGGGCGGCACCCCGGAACAGGTGGAGAACGCGGCCGAGATCGGCATCGAGCACAACCTCGGCCTGACCTGCGACCCGATCGGCGGCCTGGTCCAGATCCCCTGCATCGAACGCAACGGCATGGCCGCGGTCAAGGCCATCACCGCCGCCCGCATGGCGCTGCGCGGCGACGGCCGCCACCACGTCTCCCTCGACAAGGCCATCCGCACCATGAAGCAGACCGGCGCGGACATGAGCGTCAAGTACAAGGAGACGGCGCGCGGCGGACTCGCGGTCAACATCATCGAGTGCTGAGCGGGGCGGTCACCAGCCGCTCACCGTCGGCGTCTCGGAAAACCTATCGTGGCGGGCACAGCTATCCGAACGGGCTCGCAGGAGGACCCCTGCGCGTCCAGGAGCCGAGAAAGTGCGGCGGTAGGCCGGCGAATGGTGT
This sequence comes from Streptomyces hainanensis, assembly GCF_004348415.1. Lineage (GTDB taxonomy): Bacteria > Actinomycetota > Actinomycetes > Streptomycetales > Streptomycetaceae > Streptomyces > Streptomyces hainanensis. The sequence goes on along the minus strand of NZ_SMKI01000125.1, from coordinate 8,593 downwards.
TGCATGTCCCTTGGGCCCTGGTGCGGCACAGGGGCTCTCGACACGTTCCGCGATCAGAAGGCGCACATGACGGCAGAAGCCTCCCTGGGTCGTCTCGAAGACGACGACTACCCCGCCTACACCATGGGCCGGGCCGCCGCGATCCTCGGCACCACCCCCGGCTTCCTGCGCGCCCTCGGCGAAGCCCGGCTCATCACCCCCCTGCGCTCGGAGGGCGGACACCGCCGCTACTCCCGCTACCAGCTGCGCATCGCCGCCCGGGCCCGCGAACTCGTCGACCAGGGCACCCCGATCGAGGCCGCCTGCCGCATCATCATCCTCGAGGACCAACTCGAGGAGGCCCGGCGCATCAACGAGGAACTGCGGCGCTCCACCACGGAGACCCGCGACGGTACCGACGCCTGATCCGCCCGCCCGCCGGGGCGCGGCCACCGACGCTCCGGTCCGGATCAATCAATACCTGTGACCGCGGAATGAGAACTGGGACCGACGCCGGACGACGGTACCTCGCGCCGCCGTCCACGTGAAATCACTCACCACGCGCCCCCCGACCCGCTGTGCTACTGTCGATCTCAGTTGCAGTTGTGGTTCCCGAAACTTTGAACGCTCCCATCGGACCTTCTACCGCTGGGGGCACTTTGTATTTCCGGCCATTTCCGGACGGGGTAATCATCGCGGCGACACGGCGTCCGCACGGTGTGGGCGCCGAGCACTGCCCCGAAGGAGAATGACATGGCATCTGGCACCGTGAAGTGGTTCAACTCGGAAAAGGGTTTCGGCTTCATCGAGCAGGATGGTGGCGGCGCCGACGTGTTCGCCCACTACTCGAACATCGCCGCCCAGGGCTTCCGCGAGCTGCAGGAAGGCCAGAAGGTGAACTTCGACATCGCGCAGGGCCAGAAGGGCCCGACGGCTGAGAACATCGTTCCCGCCTGATCTCGACGCGCAGTACGAGCTGGGGACCGCACGTGGAGTGCGGGCCCCAGCTTGTTGCGTGGAGCGGCGCGGCGTCGCTCCACGTCCCCGACGATCCCGGCCGCGGCGGTTCGAGCCTTTGGACCGGGACTCCGGCCTGCCGCCCGGAACGCTCGACATATTCGGGCGGACGGCCCGCCGTTTCCCGTGCCGATAGGGCCCGCTTCCGCTTCCGCCTCATTCTGGCTCGTTCTCACGATTCTCTGTGCCGCTCAGCTGCTGCGGGAATTCCTTGACAACGTGCCGCATCAGGGAAGGTTCCGTATGAACCGCACACGCACGAACGACCGCTTCTCCCGTACCCGCGCGGGCGGCACCGGAGGCGCTGGCAGGGGCGGCGGCCGTGTCCGCTCCTCGGCTCCCAGCCGCTCCGGCTCGGGCGGGGCCAAACACTCCGGCGGCCAGGGTCGCCGGCCCGGCGCGATACCGACCGAGTTCACGCTGCCGAAGACGATCACGCCCGCGCTGCCGGCCGTCGCGGCGTTCACCGATCTCGACCTGCCGGGGCAGCTGCTCACCACGCTGACCGCGGAGGGGGTGAGCCTGCCGTTCCCCATCCAGGCCGCGACCCTGCCGAACACGCTCGCGGGTCGTGACGTGCTCGGGCGCGGGCGGACCGGCTCCGGCAAGACGCTGGCCTTCGGCCTCGCCCTGCTGGCCCGTACCGCGGGACAGCGCGCCGAGCCCCGTCAGCCGCTCGCGCTGGTCCTCGTCCCCACCCGGGAGCTCGCGCAGCAGGTCACCGACGCGCTCGCCCCGTACGCCCGCTCCGTCAGGGTGCGGCTGACCACGGTCGTCGGCGGGCTGTCGATCACCAGGCAGGCCAACGCGCTGCGCCGCGGCGCCGAGGTGGTCGTCGCCACGCCGGGGAGGCTCAAGGACCTCATCGACCGCGGTGACTGCCGGCTGAACCAGGTGGGCATCACCGTGCTCGACGAGGCCGACCAGATGGCCGACATGGGATTCATGCCGCAGGTCACGGCCCTGCTCGACCAGGTGCGGCCGGAGGGCCAGCGGATGCTGTTCTCCGCCACCCTCGACCGCAACGTCGATCTGCTGGTGCGCCGCTACCTGACCGACCCCGTGGTGAACTCCGTCGACCCCTCGGCCGGCGTGGTCACCGCGATGGAGCACCACGTGCTGCACGTCGACGGCGCCGACAAGCACGCCATAACCGCCGAGATCGCCGCCCGCGAGGGCCGCGTGATCATGTTCCTCGACACCAAGCACGCGGTCGACCGGCTCACCCGGGACCTGCTGGCCGTCGGGGTGCGGGCCGGCGCGCTGCACGGCGGGAAGTCCCAGTCGCAGCGCAACCGGACCCTGGCCCAGTTCAAGACCGGGGGCGTGACGGCGCTGGTGGCGACCAACGTGGCGGCGCGCGGGATCCACGTCGACAACCTCGACCTCGTCGTGAACGTCGACCCGCCCACCGACCCCAAGGACTACCTGCACCGGGGCGGGCGCACCGCGCGCGCCGGCGAGTCCGGCAGCGTCGTCACCCTGGTCACGCCGAACCAACGCCGTGACATGGCCCGTCTGATGGCGGCCGCGGGCATCGTCCCGCAGACCGCCCAGGTCCGTTCCGGCGGGGCCGAGCTGCACCGCATCACCGGGGCCCAGGCCCCGTCCGGTGTCCCCGTCATCATCACGGCACCCGCACCCGCGCCCGCGCCCGCGCGGCGCGGCGCCGCCTCACCTGGCCGGCGCGGTCGCCGCCGGTCCGGGGCGGCGCGCTGAACCACCTCACCCCGGCCGGTCGTTCACTCCCTTCTTCCCTGCGAGGTCCCATGCGCTGTGTCATCGCTCGTTTCCCGTTCGACCTGACCAAGAACGGGGTGCTGGAATCGATGAAGGGCGTCAAGCCCGAGCCGATCTCCGGCGAGTACGTCACCATCGGCCGCCGCAACTACCCCCTCAAGCAGGTGGGCCAGGTGGTCACCGGCCAGGACCGCCGTGACTTCAGCGTCGGCGAGGTCCGGCGGGCGATGGCCAGCCTCGGCTTCACCTGCCACCCCGGCGGCACGCCCGACGCCGGCCTCAGCCCGCTCGAGCGTGCTTCCGCGATGCTCACCACGCCCGAGTCGACCTGACCCCGGCGGGTCGGAGTCGGTCCCTGCGGCACGGTGCCGCAGGGACCCGGGCGCCCGGCGGGCTCAGGCCCTCAGCCCGGTGGTGGCCACGCCCTGCACGAGGTACCGCTGGAAGACGAGGAAGAACAGCAGGATCGGCAGCACCGAGATCACCGACATGGCGAACATCGGGCCGTAGGCGGAGGTGCTCGACTGGTCGACGAAGCTGCGCAGGGCGAGCGTGATGGTGAACCGCTCGGGCGAGAACAGGTAGATCATCTGCGTGAAGAAGTCGTTCCACGTCCAGATGAAGGTGAAGATCGCCGTGGTGATCAGCGCGGGCCTGGTCAGCGGCAGGGTGATCGACCAGTAGACGCGGAACGGGCCGCAGCCGTCGATCCGGGCGGACTCCTCCAGTTCGCGGGGCAGCCCGCGCATGAACTGCACGATCAGGAAGACGAAGAACGCCTCGGTGGCCAGGAACTTCGGCAGGATCAGCGGCCAGTAGCTGTCCACCATGCCCAGCTGGTTGAAGATGATGTACTGCGGGATCAGCACGACGTGGTGCGGCAGCATCAGCGTCGCCACCATGAAGCCGAACAGCACCCCGCGCATGCGGAACCGCAGCCGGGCGAAGGCGTAGGCGGCCAGCGAGCAGGACAGCACGTTGCCGACGACGGAGCCCACCGCCACCAGCAGGGAGTTGCCGAGCAGCCGCGCGACGGAGACGCCCGACACGCCGTCGAGCGCGGTCGTGTAGTTGGACCACTCCAGGCTGCTGGGCCACAGGTCGAGGCTGGTCAGCACCTCGTCCGCCGGCTTGAGCGAGGTGGCGAGCAGCCAGACCAGCGGGTAGAGCAGGACGAGCAGGCAGGCGATCGCGACCATGTGCGGCAGCCACCGTTTCAGGGCGATGTTCATCGGCCCTCCTCGTCCGCGTAGAAGACCCAGGACCTGGCGGTCCGGAACAGGATCAGGGTGAGCGCTCCGACGGCGAGCAGCAGCAGCCAGGCCATGGCCGCCGCGTAGCCCATGTGCGAGGCGGTGAAGCCGCGCTCGTAGAGGTAGAGCGTGTAGAACAGCGTGGAGTCGGCGGGGCCGCCGTTGCCGCCGCTGATCACGAAAGCCGGGGTGAAGACCTGGAAGGAGTTGATGATCTCCAGCACCAGGTTGAAGAAGACGACGGGCGACAGCATCGGCACGGTGATGGAGACGAACTGCCGCCAGCGGCCGGCGCCGTCGATGGCGGCCGCCTCGTAGAGGGTGGACGGGATCTGTTGCAGTCCCGCCAGGAAGATCACCATCGGCGCCCCGAACTGCCAGACCGTCAGCAGGACGACGACGTACACGGCCAGGTCGGGGTCGCCGATCCAGCCGTCGGCGGGCAGTCCGACCGCGTCCAGGACGGCGGTGACCGAGCCGCCGTCGTTGAACAGGGCGCGCCAGACCAGCGCGATGGACATGCTCGCCCCGAGCAGGGAGGGGGCGTAGAACGCGGAGCGGTAGAACGCCCGGCCCCTGACGAGGCTCCGCAGCAGCATGGCCACGCCGAGGGCCAGGCCGAGCTTCAGCGGGACGGCCACCACGACGTAGAGCACGGTGGTGCCGACCGAGCGCCAGAAGCGCGGGTCCTCGGTGAGCATGTCGGTGTAGTTGCGCAGGCCCACCCAGCGGGGGGCGGAGAACAGGTCGTAGTCGGTGAACGAGAGGTACAGCGAGACGGCCATCGGCACCAGGGTCAGCGCCACCACGCCGATCAGCCACGGGGAGAGGAACACGGAGGCGGGCCACCGCTGGTCGCGGTGGGGGCGGCGCCTCGCCGGCGGTTTCCGGTGTTTCGTCCGGTCGGCGCCGGCGGGCGCCGTGCGCTGCGCGGTGCTCATGGCCTCAGCTCCCGGTTGGCCTCGTCGACGAGCTCACGCGCCGCCTGCCGTGGCGTGGCGCGCTCGAACAGGACGCGTTGGTAGGTGCGGTTGAAGGCGTCCTTGATCGCGATGTCGCCCCGGGGCGGGGCGGTCGGCGGCGCGTCCAGGCCGTAACGCTCCATGGTCCGCGCGTAGTCGTAGATCTCCCGCTCCGCGCCGGTGAGGGTCTCGGCGACGCGGGCGGCGATCTCGCGGTTGGGTGGGGTGGACCGGGTGAAGCCCAGGATGTCGCCCGCGCGCCGGTCGTTGAGCAGGAAGTCGATCAGCGCGGCCGCCTCACCGGGGTGCGCGGTGTGGGCGCCGACGCCGAGGAGCATGCTGGGCTTGAAGTACGTGCCCTGCCGGCCGTCGGTCGACGGGACCGGCGAGAAGTGGATCGCGTCGCCGAGGAGCCCCGGGTACCCGGGGAACGGCGCGTCCCAGGTGAAGTCGGCGGCCGCGAGGCCGCGGCCCATGGGGCTGGTCTCGGTGCTGTCGGCCTGCACGGTGTCCCGGGCCGAGGCGATGGCGCCCGCCCTGCGCAGCTCGTCGCAGAACGTCCAGAACTCGGTCAGGTCGTCCTCGGTGAACCCGAGTCGGGCCTGGTCGGTGTAGAGCCGACCGCCGCGGCTGCGCAGCCAGGTCTCGAAGACGTCCTCGTTGCCGCCGCCGTCGTTGGCGCCGGAGACGGGCCGGCCGTCGGGGGACCTCAGTCCCAGGGCGGCTATCTCCCGGTTGGCCGCCGCCCAGTCCTGCCAGGTCCAGGCGGGCTCCGGGGTGGGGATGCCGGCCTGCTCGTAGATGGCGGAGTCGTAGGCGTACCCGGTGATGCCGCGACCCATGGGCAGCGCGTACTGCTCGCCCCCCGAGGTGCCGGTGCGCAGGAACTCGGCGTCCATCTCGGCGGTGTCGATGGCGCCGTCCCCGATGTCGGCGTCGAGCGGCCGCAGCGCGCCGCCGTCCGCGTACTGGGAGACCTGGCGGTAGTCGAGCTGGGCCACGTCGGGGATGCCGCCGCCGGCGGCCTGGGTGGCCAGCTTCTGCAGGTAGGAGCCGAAGTCCGAGTTGGAGGTGCGGACGGTGACGCCGGGGTGCTCGGACTCGAAGAGCCGGACCGCCTCCTCGGTGCGTGCCGCGCGGTCGTCGTTGCCCCACCAGGTGAACCGGAGGGTGATCCCGTCGGACGAGTTTCCGCCGCCGGTGGAACAGGCGCTGAGGGTGGGCGACAGGGCGGCGCCCAGGCCGGCGCCGGCCGCGGCCAGCACGGCTCGTCGACGGATGGGCCGGCGCGGGCCGCTTCGAACTTCGGGCATGAGAGGGCCTTCCGCGAGATTTCCAACGTTGTAACCGCGCCCTGTTCCCAGGGTCAACCCTCTTGCGGCAACGGGTCCGGTCTCCTTCCGGGAGGAGACATCGAGGGTGGATCCGTGCATAATCCGGGGAGACGAGGCGATGGGGGTCGGTTGGTGGCGGCGGCGAAGCTGAAGGACGTGGCGGAGTTCGCGGGAGTGTCCATCAAGACGGTCTCCAACGTTGTACGCGGCGTTCCCGGGGTGTCGGACGCCACGCGGGAGCGGGTGCTGCGGGCCGTGCGGGAGCTCGGCTACCGGCCCAATCCTTCGGCGCGCCGGCTGCGCACCGGGCACAGCGGCCTGATCGGCCTCGCCGTCCCGGAGCTGACCACGCCCTACTTCGCGGAGCTCGCCCACCATGTGCGGGCGGAGGCCGCCGGCCTGGGCTTCACCGTCCTCATCGAGGAGACCCTGGCGGACGCCACGGAGGAGCTGCGCCTGGCGACCGGGGTCGGCGCCTCCCTGCTGGACGGGGTGATCCTCTCCCCGCTCCGCGTCTCCCCCGACGAACTCGCCCCGGTCGCCAGCGAGTTCCCCCTGGTGCTGCTCGGCGAGCGCAGCTACGGGCACGACCGGGTGGTGGCCGACCACGTCCTGATCGACAACGTCGCCGCGGCCCGCGACGCCACCGCGCACCTGGCCGGCCTGGGGCGCACCAGGATCGCCGCCCTCGGCGTGGACCGGAAGGCGTCGGACACCAGCCGCCAGCGGTTGCAGGGCTTCCAGCTCGCCCTGCACGAAGCCGGGCTGACCTTCGATCCCCGGCTGGCGCCCCTGATCGAGAACTTCAGCCGGCACAGCGGCCTGCTGGCGACGCGCGCCCTCGCCGCCCTGCCCGCCGGGGAACGGCCCGACGCGGTCTTCTGCTTCACCGACATGCTGGCGCTCGGCGCGCGACGAGCCCTGTACGAGGCCGGTCTGCGCGTCCCCGAGGACGTCGCCGTGATCGGCGTGGACGGCTCGGAGGAGGCGCTCTACGCCACCCCGTCCCTCTCCTCCGTGATCCCCGACAAGGCCGCCATCGCCTCCCTGGCCGTGACGTGCCTGGTGAACCGGATCCGTTCGAAGGAGCCGCTGCCGTTCGAGGTGCACCTCGCCCCGTACCGGCTGGACGCGCGGGAGTCCACGGTCGGGCCGGCCTGACGGGGGGCGCGCTCGGTGGCGCCCGGTCGGACATCCCACGTTGCGGGCGCTCGGTGCGGAACCATGCCCCCATGCGTGACTTGCCGTTTCGTGCCCGGATCGGCTACCTCGTCTGGGTCCTCCTGTTCACCGGCCTCTTCACCTGGGAGGCCATCGGTCTCGTCAACCCCACCGACGCCTACCCCACCCTGAGCCAGGCCGTGCGCGCCCTCTCGGAGCACCAGGTGGGCCGTTGGGGGCTGTTCGTGGTCTGGCTATGGCTCGGGCTGCACGCCTTCGTCCGGCACTGGCGCTTCCTGCTCCGCGGCTCCGCCGACTGACCGCCCGTCATGGCCGACAAGCTCGCCATCGCCACGGTGGTCGTCGTCTACGTCGTCACACTGGTCTTCCTCCGGGTCGCGCTGCGCCTCTGGCTCCGCGAGCCGCACGGGCGGCCGAGGCGCCGGCACCCGGAACGCCGGGGCTGGCCCGAGCTGATCCGTCAGCTCGCCCTCACCTACGTCGGCGGCTGGCTGCTGCTGATGGTGGTGATCCTCTGCTACTACGGCGGCCTGGCCAGGCACCGGCCCGACTTCGCGGTGCACGCGGCGACCGGCACGCTGTCCCTGATGGGGCTCACCTTCCCGTTCTTCCTCGCGGTGACCTGGCTGACCACCCGGCCGGCCTTCCGCCGGCTGGTGGCCAGGCTGCCGGGCGCGGGCCGGTTCAGACGCGGCGCAGATAGCTGAACCCGGTGTCCTGGCCGACGCACGCCTGGAGGGTGAGGTCACCCCAGTAGAGGCCGTGGTCGGGGCCGCCCTGGCCGGGCGTGACGTGGTGGCCGTACACCTCGTACCGCAGCTCGCCGAACGGTCCCGTCAGGGTGACCTCGGTGCCGACGGGCAGCGTGGCGAACTCCGCGAAGCCGCAGTAGTCGTGCCCGACGATCACCATCGTCCGCAGCTCGTAGCCGTCCTCCGCCCCCGGGTCGGGGCCGGCGAACAGCACGGCCTCGCGGCAGCGGTCCACCGCGTCCTGGCCGCCGCGCACCACCGGCCGGGACCAGTCGCCGATCCGCAGGACCGTTCCGGTGTCGGCGACCCGGGGTTCGGCCGCGTCGGTGGGTTCGGCCGGGTCGGTGGGGTCGGCCGGCTCGGCGGGTTCGGCG
>NZ_SMKI01000124.1 GCF_004348415.1 Streptomyces hainanensis | reverse complement strand
GCGCGGGGGCGGGGGCGCGTCCGACCGTTTGCAGGTCTGTGCCACAGACGCCGCAGAAGCGGTCGTCGTCCTCCAGCGGCTCACCGCAGCCGGGGCAGGCGGAGAGTTGGTCGAGCCTCGGCATTGTCACACCCATGTCCTCGGGCGGAAGCGGTTGGCCGCCTCCACCAGTTCAATGCGTTCACTTCGGGTCGGCGCCAGCCTGGCCAACCGCCGGTAGGAGCGTTCGAGGCCCAACCGGACCCCGGTCTCGTTCAGCGGCGCGCCGAGCAGTAGTCGTCCCTGGTCTGTTTGCTCTGGGAAAGATCCGATGGTGCAGGAGATTACCCAGTCCAGCGCGGAACCCAGCACCTCGCAGGACAGTTGTTCGGCCAGCCACGGTTCCAGGCCCGCGCCACGGAGTACCGCGAGCTGCTGACCGGCCGCCAGCAGGTCGGGCAGCAGGTCCTGGGTGGCGGGGCGCTGCCGCAGCCGCGCCCGGATCGCGGCCACCCGGGCCGCCGTGTGGTGGGCCGACGTCTCCGGCACCGACTCCAGCGCGGCGACCGCACCGCGCCGGTCGCCGGCGGCCAGCCGCACCCGGGCCAGGCCGAAGCCGGCGCTGACGTGGCCGGGGTCGGTGGTCCACACCAGGTCGTAGTAGTCGGCGGCGTTGTCCAGCTGGCCGAGCACCTCGGCGCACACGGCGAGCGCCAGCTTCGGCGCCAACTCCCCGGGGAACGCGTCGTAGACGGCGTCGAAGGAGAGCGCGGCCGCCTCCCGGTCCCCGGTGACCAGCGCGGTGACGCCCTGGTACCAGACGACCCGCCAGTCGCTGCCCCGACGCTCGGCCAGGCCGGCGGCGGACGCGCGGGCGATGGCCAGCGACCTGGCGTCCCCGACCTCGAGGTAGGCCCGCAGCTCCCGGATCCGGCACTCGACGGAGTCGGTCGGCGCGCCGCGGAGCGCGACCAGCAGGTCGGCGGGCGAGGTGGCCATCAGCCCGGCGAGGAAGCCGGCGTTGGCGTCCCCGGGGTCCACCCGCGGCACCGGCAGCGCGAGCGCCAGCGCCCGCACGTCCGGCCGCACCGTCACGGGGCCGCTCGCCGCGGCGGGCCGGGCGGCCTGGCCCGGCCCGGTGGCCGGCGCCGCCGGCCACCGGGGCCGGAACGGCCACAGCCGGCCGGCGCCGCTCCGCCGGCCCGCCTCCGGCGCGGAGCCGGCACGCGCGCCGGGACCTCCCTCCCGGTGCGGCCCGGCCGGCCACGGGCCGGCACGCTCGGCCCACGCGTCGGCACCTGCCTGCGGTGGGACGGCCTCGGGCTGTCGGGTCTGCTCGGCCGGGTCCGGCGCGACGGCGCCGGCCCGCGGCCTGCGTCGGACACCGAGCAGGGAGACCTCGCCCGCCGTCCGGGGAACCAACTCCGTGTCGATCACGCCGAGTTCGCGCCCGAAGAGCGGGGAGAGCGCCGGCCGCGGCTGGCCGCTGTTGACCGCGACGACCTCCCGGAGGACGCCCGTCAGCTGCTCCGCCATCTCCTGCGCCGAGCCGAACCTGCGCCACGGGTCCGGGTCGGTGGCCCGCACCAGGAACCGGTAGAAGGACTCGTAGCGCTGGAAGACCTCGATGTTCTCCGGCTCCGGCAGGCTGTCCGCGTAGAACGTCGTGTAGCCCTGGAAGTCGAACGTCAGCACGGCCAGCGTGCGGGCCACCGAGTACAGGTCGGAGGCCACCGAAGGGCCGATCTCGGCGACCTCGGGCGCCTGGTAGCCGACCGTGCCGTAGATCGCGCTCTCCTGGTCGTCCATCCGCCGGACCGCGCCCATGTCTATGAGCTTCAGCTGGTCGTCCTGCTGGATCGCGTTGTCGACCTTGAAGTCGCAGTAGAGCAGGTTGCGGCTGTGCAGGTAGCCGAGCGCGTCCAGGGCCTCGATGCCGTAGGCGCAGGCCACCCCGACCGGGAGCGGGTCGCGGTGGCCGTCCGGGGCGCGCCGCTCGTTGGCGATCTGCTTGAGCGACTTGCCGCCGACGTACTCCATGACGATGTAGCCGTCCATGCTGCCCGTACGGCGGTCCAGGTGCTCCACGAAGTTGTAGATCCGGACGATGCTGGAGTGCTCGATCTCGGCCAGGAAGCGGCGCTCCGAGATCGCGGCGGCCATCGCGTCCTCGTCGCCCGTGTCGAGCAGGCCCTTGAGCACCACCCAACGGTTCTCCACCGCCGTGTCCATGGCCAGGTAGATCCAGCCGAGGCCGCCGTGCGCCAGACAGCCGACGATGTCGTACTGGTCGCGCACCACGTCGCCCGGCTGGAGCTTGGGCACGAACGAGTACGGGTGGCCGCACCTGGTACAGAAGCCCTCGGTGCGCCCGGGCCGGCCGGCGCGGGGGCGGCCCACCGGCGCGCCGCAGTCGCTGTTGCCGCAGAACCGCTTGCGCTCGGGCACCTCCGGGTGTTCGAGCACCGCCGACAGCGGGTCGGGGCGCGGCACCCCCGGCATGGTCACCAGACCGGCGCCGAGCCGGGAGCGCGCCGGGCCGCTGGTGCTCGACCGCGAGCTGCGCACCGAGACCGGGTCGAGGGCCAGGCCGCCGCTCAGCGAGCGGGAGAGCCGGCCGGGCACCGAGCGGCGCGAGGACCGGGAGCGCGCCGAGCCGCGGGAGTCGGCCGACGAGCTCCGCGAGTCGACGTCGTCGCCGGCCGGGCGCAGCGAGCGGGAGAGCCCGGTGGCGTTCTCGCCGAGCATGCCGAACGGCGAGACCACGGGCGCGAGACCGCAGTCGCCGCAGTACAGCTCGCCGTCGCCGACGTCCTCGTACTCGCCCTGGCAGCCAGGCCGCTGACAGGGCCACACGCGGTCGTCGGGCAGGAGGCTCACGAGTCGCTCCTCGTCATCAGCGCCTCCGCGGCCGCCTCCCGGTAGCGGAGCACGGCGTGTTCGGCCGCGCGCAGATCGCACGGCGCCGTCCACAGCAGCCGGCGCGCCGCATCGTACCGCTCCACGAGCAACGGCTCCTCGGCCTTGCCACACCTGGCCGCCCGCGCCCGGTGGGCGTCGAGCAGGCCGCGCAGCTGGGCCCGCACCGCGAGCGGCACGGTCACCGCGGACAGCGAGTCCCTGGCCCGGTGCAACTCCTCCTCGGCGCGCACCTCGAGGCGTTCGAGCAGCGGCGAGAGCCGGTGCCACTGGGCGCGCCGCCGGTAGTCGGCGGCGGCGGCCAGCTCCTCGTGCAGCAGGCTCGGCGGGCCGCTGACCGCGGGCACCTCGGAGGCCGCGATCTTGGCCAGCACCTCGCCGCGGGCCGTGCGGGCCTCGGCCAGGGTCCGGTCGGCCCTGGACAGCACGTCGCGCAGCCGGATCAGCCGCTCCTCGGCGTCCTTGCGGACCCCGATCACGGCGTCCACCTCGCGCCTGATGTCGTCGAGGGCGCGCGCCGCGCGGTCGTAGCGCGCGGTGTCGGGGCGGCCGCCGCCCGGCGCGCTGCTGCCGCCGGCCGAGATCCAGAACGCCAGCGGGTCGGCGATCACCTCGGCCCGCAGCGCCGTCAGCTCCTCGGTGACGCGCCACAGCTCGTCGCCCGACGGGTGGTCGCCCGGGCGCACGCCGACGGAGTGCGCCAGCGCGGAGAGCCGGCGCAGCTCGGCGGAGAGCAGGTCTATCCGGGCGGGCAGCGCCGACCAGACGGCGTCGGCCGCCGCCACGATGTCCAACACGCCGGCGTAGCCCGCGTTCACCCGCGCCACCAGCTCGGGCCAGCCCACCGGTTCGACCGGCCGCCCGCCCTCGCCCGCCGGGCCCGGCACCTCCAGGTGGGCGCCGTCCAGCAGGGCGCTCAGCCGCCGCAGTTCGTCCTCGCCCGGGTAGCGGCTGCGGGCCCGCAGCTGCCTGGCGGCGTGCAGTGCCTCGGTGCAGGTGTCGAAGTACGTCCACAGCAGCGGGATCAGCCGCTCGGCCCGCGCCCAGCGCTCCCGGGTGGTGCCGGCCAGCTCGGCCCCCTCCAGCAGCCGGCGGCCCGCGTGGTCCTGGAGGGCGAGCAGGGAGGACTCGATCGCCTCGTGCTCGGCCCCGAGACGTGCCAGCGCGCGGTCCACCTCGTCCCGGCTCAACGCCTTCCCGGTGGAATCCGGGGCCATGGCTCTTCCCCCTTGTCCCAAGGTCGCCCGGGGCCTTCGCCTCAAGCTCCGTCTCTCGCCGGCCCGGTGGCCCGCTCGGTCCTGATCCTGCATCCCTTCCCCGTAAGGGGAGCGGGGTACCGCTCGTCACGCCCGCCGCTCACTCGCGGTAGAGCGGTTCCGGCGGCAGTGGGGGTGGGTCGTTCCGCTGGTCGTAGAGATACTCGGCCAGCCACGTGTCGTACGACGCGCGCCAGTCGCTGGTGACGCCGCCGGCACGGTAGTCCTCCAGCACGGCGTTGACCCAGCGCACCAGGTCGGGGTTGTCCTGGTTCATGGCCACGCCGTAGGACTCCATGGTCAGCGGGTCGCCGACCAGCCGCATCGACGGGTCCTGCGCCACGTGCCCGGCGGCCAGCGCGCTGTCCGTCATCAGGGCGTCGGCCAGGCCGAGTTGGATCCGCACCAGGCAGTCGAGGTGGTTGGCCACCCGGACCACCTCGGCGCCGTGGTCCTGCCGGTCGAGGAGCCGCGCCGCGGTCGTGCCGTCGGCGCGGCACAGCCGCTGGCCGGCCACCGAGTCGTCGAAGCCGGTGATCTCCGAGCCGCTGGGCACGAGCAGCTGCTGGCCGGTCTCGAAGTAGGCCGTGGAGAACGCCACCTGGTTCCAGCGCTCGCAGGTGATGGACATGGTGCGCACCACCATGTCGACCTGCCCGGCGCGCACCGCGTCGATCCGTTGGACGGTGGGGATGGCCAGGTAGGTGATCTCGGGGTCGGGGCCGAGCAGGTCCTCGGCGATGGCCTGCACCAGGTCGATGTCGAAGCCGACGATGTCGGTGCTGCCCGGCTCGCGGTAGCCCCACAGGTAGCTGTTGAGGTCGATGCCGACGCGGAGCCGGCCGCGTTCCCGGATGTCCGCCACGGCGTCGCCGACGATCCGGGCGGGGGCCAACGACTCGGCGGCGCTCCGCTGCCCGTCGCAGCGCTCGGGCTCGGCCAACGGGCCGATGCCGCCGCCCGCGTCGTCGGCGGCCCGGGCCTCGGACACGGGGCGCCCGGCGCCGCCCGGGCCGCCGGGTCCCGGCGGGGCGGCGCAGGCCGCGGCGAGCGACAGCAGCAGCGCGGCGGCGGCCGTGGCCAGCGCCGTCGCGCGCCCGCGGGAACCGCGGTCCTCCACCTCGGGCACCTCCACCCCCACCTTCTCCGACGTCGTCACCGGTACTCCGAGAGGCGGCGACCGATGCCGAGCGCCGTGCCGGCGACGCCGAGCGCCCCCAGGCCCACCGCGCCCACCGCCAGCCCGTCGAGCCGGCTCCTGGCCCGGCGGCCGGCCGCCTCGAACTGCTCCTGCTCGTGCGCGACGGCCTCGGCCAGCGACGTGTTGACCCGGTCGAACATCTCCCGGGTGGAGCCGCGGCCGCCGATCACCTGCTCCACGGCGCCGTCGTAGTCGCCCGCCAACTCGCGCTCCCGGCCCGCCGCGTGCCGCGCCGCCCACTCGCGGGTCGCCTCGATGGCCCGCTGGATCGGCGCCTCGCCGTCCGAGTCACCGGCCGCCCGCGCGGCGGCGTCGCCGAGCAGCCCGCCGGGGCTCTCGGGGTCGGGGCCGATCAGCGTCTCGAGACGGGCCTGGAAGCTCTCCTCCGAGGCGTTGTCCGCGCCGCGCGCCACCAGCGTGATGTTCTCGTCGCCCCGGGCGCGCAGCGCCTCCGTCCAGGCGCCGTTGAGGGAGCTGAGCGAACGCGCCGCGCCGCCGTCCGCGTCGTCCAGCGCGGCGCGCGCCAGCCAGTGCGAGCCGCCCAGCCAGAGCAGCAACAGGGTGGCGGTCGCCGTGGCCGCCATCAGGCCGGGGCTCAACAGCCGGTTGGTGCGCAGGTAGTGGCGCCGCTGCGCCCAGGCCAGCACCACCAGGGCCAGGCCACCGGCGGCCAGCGCGAGCCACGGCCAGGCGCGGGCCTCGGTGATGTCGTGCTGGAACCGGTCGGTCTCCAGCTCGTAGAGGTCGGCGGCGGCCACCAGCAGGGTTTGCTGCATCTGTTCGTCGGCGTACCGCAGGTACGCGCCGCCCAGCGGCAAGCCCTGACGGTTGTTGGCGCGGGCCGTCTCCACCAGCCCCGTGTAGACCGGCAGGCCCTCGTTGAGCAGGGTGATGTACGCCTGCGCGGCCGCCGACCCGGAGCTGTCGGCGGCCGCGTCGGCGAGCCGGCCGGCCGCGTTGGCGATGTTCTCCTCGTACCGCTGCCGCACCGCCGGGTCCTCGTCGGCGCCGGCCAGGAAGCCGGTGGCGGCCGCGGTGTTGGCGTCCGCCAGCAGCCGGTAGATCTCGGCGGCGCCGGCGCTCAGCGGCTGACTGCTCTCCAGCACCGTGTCGGCGGCCTGGTACCGGTCGGCGACCTGCCAGGACGTACCCACGCCGAAGAGCACGAGCAGGCCACCGACCACCACGCCGATGATCCGCAGCCGGCCAGGCTCGGTCCTGGTCGCGGCGCGCAGCCGGGCCGCGCCCTCGGACCACGACCTGCGGCGCGGCGGCTCGGACGGCGGTACGGGGGCCGGGGCCGCCGACGCGGCCGCCGATGCCGTCGACGCCGACGCCGCGGACACCGACGACGGGCCGGGCGCGGGCGGTGCCGGCGGAGCGATCGGCGGATGCGTCACGGTTATGGGCCCTCCCCCTCACGAATTCCGGCACGGGCCACGGCGAGAAGTATGCCGCCAGCCCGAGGCAACCAGACAGCCCCTGCCAGGATCTTGTTTCGTGATCGCGATCTTCGGAACCGCTGCGTACTGCCCACAGCTCACGCGCCGGGCGGCCGCGCGGTTCCCGACGGAAGGACGGAACCCGTGACTGACCGACCCGAGTTCGTGTTCCCCGCCACGGTGAGTTTGACCGGACAGGGGTTGCGGCTGCGGCAGTGGACCGAGGCCGACGTACCGGAGCTCCCCGGACTGTTCGACGACGGCGAGGTCGCCCACTGGACGCCGCTCGCCTCCCCGTTCGGCCCGGACGACGCGCGGGAGTACGTGACCAGGGCGAACGAGCGGGCCGCGGACGGCACCAGGATCCAGCTGGCCATCACGACCGACGGCAGCTGGCCGCTGGGCGAGGTCGGCGCCTTCGGCGTCCACACCGGGCCGCCCGGTGTCTCGATCGAGCTGGGCTACGTCGTCGGCCGCGCCCACCGCGGCCACCGGCTCGCGGTCCGCGCGCTGACCCTGCTGACGGAGTACGCGCACGAGGAACTCGGCGCGTACCGGACGGTGCTCAACATCGAACGCGACAACGCCGCCAGCAACGGGGTGGCCCGCTCGGCGGGCTATCAGCTCACCCGCGACCAACCCCTCACCCGCGAACACCGCGGCCGCCTGGCCGAACTCCGCATCTGGCAGCGTCTCGCCGCGTAGCGGCGCATGAAGCGGGGGCGGCGCCGGGGGGCCGCTTCGCGGCCCCGCCGGCCGACGGCCGGCTGAGCCGGCAGGGCGCGGCGCGGCCGCAACCCCTGGCGCCTGCGGCGCTCCGTGGCCCGGCCGGACCCGGGCTTCCGCGCCGGGCGGTGGCCACGTGGCGGCCACGGTCCCCTGTCCGGTGCCGCTTCCCGGCCGGAACTCGGGTCCGGGCGATGCCGGTTGGCCGGACGCGGCTCGGCCCGCGTCGTCGCGGGTGCGGCCACGGTGCGCCGCTTCGCGACCTGGCCGCGTCAGCTCGGGCATCGACCTCGGCGCGCCGGAACCGGCACGCGGCGCAGCCGCCCGGTCCCGCGCCGCTTCGCGGCGCGAGGCAGCCGCGCGTCGGGCATCGCGCCGGCTCCGGCCCTTGTGCCGGTTGGCCGGACGCGGCCCGGCCCACGTCGTCGCGGGCGCGGCCACGGTGCGCCGGAACGGGCCTGCGGCTCGGTGCAGTCGCTCGGTTCCCGCACTGCTCGCGGCCATGCGCTCGGCAGCATGCCGCTTCGCGGCCACCGGCACGCGGCGCAGCCGCCCGGTCCCGCGCCGCCCCGCGGCGCCACCGCTCCGCACAGCCGTGCGGCGACCGGCACGCGGCGCAGCCGCCCGGCCCGCCGGTCGCTCGCCATTGCGCGGCGCAGCCGCGCGGTCCCGTGCCGCTTCGCGGCGCGCAGCCGCCCCGTGTCCGGAGCCGCGCCGCTTCGCGGCGCCCGCGCGCTTCTTCCGGGCCGCCCCGCAGGGTCAGAGGCGGAGGCCCAGGTAGTTCGTGGGGGCGTCGCCGCCCTCGATGAGGGGGGCGAAGCCGAGGCGGTCGTAGAAGGCGCGGGCGCCGGTGTTGGCGGGGCTCATGCCGAGGTGGACGCCGGGCACGCCGCGCGAGCGCAGCGCGTCGAGGAAGGTCGTCATCAGGCGGCGGCCGAGGCCGCGGCCCTGCCCCGGGGGCAGGAGGTCGATGTGCAGGTGGGCCGGGTACTCGGCGGCGATCTCCGGGACCAGCATCAGCTCGACGTGGTGCAGCAGGTTCCGTAGGTCCTCGTCGGGGTCGGCCGGTTCGCCCACGCCCGCGGCGGGGGCGGGGAAGCGGTCGGCGACGGTCGGCAGCCACCGCTCCCGGAAGTCCGCGTAGTAGCGGACGCTGTCGGCCGTGCCCACGATGTAGCCCAGCACCCCGTCGCCGTCGTCGGCGACGAACACCAGCTCCGGCTCCAACGCCGCGTAGGGCTCGGCGAAGATGGTCGGCAGGATCGCCGGCTCCCGGAAGCGCCCGGTGGCGTCGCCGCCCTGGAAGCCGGTGCGTATGCAGATCTCGTGGAGCGCCTCGCGGTCGGCTGGCCGGTAACCGCGGATGGTGACGGGGGTGGTGGTCATGGGGACGATCATTCCCCCGATGCCCGGGCGTCAGCCACCACCGCCGGCAGCCGGTCGGCGGCCGGCCCGGCGGACGCCTCGTCCGTCCTGGGGCCGCGGCCGGGGATGGCCAGCACCACCAGTGCCGCCAGCAGCGCGGCCCCGGCGCCGAAGGCGAAGGTGGTGTGGAAGCCGGTCTCGGACGGCAGGGTGACGGTGCCGGCGGGCGTGACGAGCGCGGTGGTCTGGTGGGCGAGCACCACGCCGACGACCGCGCTCGACGTGGACGTGCCGATGGACCGCATCAGGGTGTTGAGCCCGTTGGCGACCGCCGTCTCGGAGCGCGGGACCGCGCCCATGATGAGCGCCGGCATGGCGGCGTAGGCCAGCGCGACGCCGGCGCTGACGACGGAGGTGAAGAGCAGCACGCCCCAGGCCGAGCCGGTCAGGGCGAACGCCATCAGGTAGCCGACGGCCATCACCAGGGTGCCGGCGAGCAGTGAGACCTTGGGGCCCCGGGCGGCCGAGAGCCGGGCCGAGAGCGGCGAGACGAACATCATCACCAGGCCGGTGGGGGCCAGCCACAGGCCCGCCGCCACCATGGACAGGCCGAGGCCGAAACCGGTCTCCTCCGGCAGCTGGAGCAGCTGGACCGGCACGAGCATCATGGCGAACATGGCGAGGCCGACCATGACGGTGGCGAGGTTGGTGACGAGCACCTGGCGGCGTGCCGTCGCCCGCAGGTCGACCAGCGGGGACGGGGTCCGCAGCTCCCAGACGCCCCACAGCACGAGCAGCACCACGGACGCGGCGAACAGGCCGAGCGTGGACGCGCTGCCCCACCCC
Source organism: Streptomyces hainanensis (assembly GCF_004348415.1). Classification (GTDB taxonomy): domain Bacteria; phylum Actinomycetota; class Actinomycetes; order Streptomycetales; family Streptomycetaceae; genus Streptomyces; species Streptomyces hainanensis. Next base: position 7,349 of record NZ_SMKI01000124.1, on the reverse strand, counting down.
CAGTCGCCGCCCTTGGAGACGGGGAGCAGCAGGGCGACCAGGCCGGCCGAGAGGCCGACGGCGCCGACGACGTCGAACCGGCCGCCCACCCGGGTCTCGGACTCCGGCACCAGGAACACGACGAGCACCGTGACCAGCGCGCCGAGCGCCGCCGAGCCCCAGAACAGCACGTGCCAGTCGGCGGTCTGCGCCACCGCGGCGGCGGCTGGCAGGCCGAGCGCGCCGCCGATTCCCAGCGAGGCGCTCATCAGCGCGATCGAGGCGCCGAGCCGCTCGGCCGGCAGCACGTCCCGCATCACGCTGATGCCGAGCGGGATGATGCCCATGCTGGCGCCCTGGAGGGCCCGGCCGGCGAGCATCGGGACGAGGGTGTCGGCGAGCGCGGCGACCACCGAGCCGGCGATCAGCAGGCCGAGGCTGAGCAGCAGCATCCGCCGCTTGCCGTACAGGTCGCCGAGGCGGCCGACGACGGGGGTGGCCACGGCGGCGGCGAGCAGGGTGGCGGTGATCGCCCAGGAGGCGTTGGCCGCCGAGGTGTGGAGGAGCGTGGGCAGTTCGGGTATGAGCGGCACGATGAGCGCCTGCATCAGCGAGGCGGTGATACCGGCGCCCGACAGCACGGCGACGACGACTCCGGCGCGCGGCGCGGGCGAGGGGGTACTCAATGGGGTCTCCGCTCCAAGGGCTCAGGACGAGAACCGCACACGACGCGGCTATGTGCATGATGCACACCGTATGTAGAGTACATATGCGAGAGGCTGCGCCAACCCGGCCTGGCGAGTGGTGAGGAGGCGTCGGAAGTGCGGGCAGAGCGCGAAAGGCGCACGGAGATCGAGGACATCGAGCGGGAACTGATGCTGCTGCGCCGGCACGCGACGATGGGGACTTTCCGGAAGTTTTACTCGGGCGACCGCCTGGAGCGCAGCGCGTACATCGTGCTGAGCCGGATCGAGAGCGAGGGCCCGATGTCCATCGGGGAACTGGCCGACGCCTTCTGCCTCGACACCTCGACCCTCAACCGGCAGACCGCCGCCATGCTGCGCACCCGGCTGCTGGAGCGCATCCCCGACCCGGAGGGCGGCGTGGCCCGCAAGCTCCGGATCACCGCCGAGGGCGAGCGCCGGCTGCGGGGCGACCGGGAGGCCATGCTCGACTGCCTCGGCGCCACCCTGGAGGGGTGGACGCGGGAGGAGCTGGCCGCGTTCGCGGCCGCGCTGGTCCGCTACAACACCACCGTGGAGCGCGCCGAGGACCGCCCCTGGCCGCGCCCGGACGCCGCCGAGGCGCCGGAGGCGTCGCGGGGCCGGCCGGCCTGACCCGCCGCCCCGCCGCGCGTCCGGCGCGCGTCGTTCACTCCGCCGCGGCCGGCTCGGCCGGGGCGCCGGGACCGCGCGGCCCACCCTGGGCGCCGAGCGGCAGCGGAACGGGCTCGCTGTTGACGAGGCCCGCGGCGTCCAGCGCCCGCTTCAGACGCCACCGCAGCTCCCGCTCCACGTCCGTCGCCCGACCCGGCTGCGTCTTCGCGGTGACCTTGACCAGCATCGACTCGGCCGAGACCGACTCGACCCCGAGATACTCCACGGGCTCCCACAGCAGTTCGTGCCACGGCTCGGCGCGGGACAGCCCGACGCCCACCTCGGCGATCAGCTTCCGCAGCCCCTCGACGTCCGCGTCCGCCGGCACCTCGACGTCCACCAGCGCCGTCGACCAGCCCTGGCTCAGGTTGCCCACCCGCTTGATCTCGCCGTTCCGCACGTACCAGACCTCGCCCGACGCGCCGCGCAGCGTCGTCACCCGCAGGCCGATCTCCAGCACGGTGCCGGTGGCCTCGCCCACGTCGATGGAGTCGCCGACCCCGTACTGGTCCTCCAGCAGCATGAACATCCCGCTGAGCACGTCCTGCACCAGGCTGCGCGCCCCGAAGCCGATGGCCACGCCGGCGACACCGGCGCTGGCCATCAGCGGGCCGAGCTGCACGCCGAGCTCGGAGAGCACCATCAGCCCCGCGGTGCCCAGGATCAGCATCGAGGCGGCGCTGCGCAGCACCGAGCCGATCGCCTCGGAGCGCTGCCGGCGCCGCTCGGAGTTCTGCCGCAGCGCGCCGCGGCCCAGCCGGCGGTTCTCCGGGTCCTCGCGGTTGAGCCGGGCGATCAGCCGGGTGACGGCGCGCCGCACGACCCACCGCGTGGTCATCGCGATCGCCATGATCAGCAGGATCCGCAGTCCCGCGGCCAGCCAGCTCTCCCAGTTGTCGCTCATGTCTCGCTCATCCGGTGTCGGGGGGTGGGGGGACGGGCTCCGGCGGGTGCCGGGCACGTCACCGGTCCACGGTAAACAAGGCGGGGACGCGGCGGGAGCACGCGATGAGCTTTGTGTGGCGTGGTCCACGTTCGTCGCGCTTTTCCCGCCACGTGGTCACACGGTGTCAGTGGTCCTGGTTAGCCTGGCCGCATGCAGCACAGCGAGGAAGCCCAGGAGGCCGCTGGGCCGGGGGTGTTGGGCGGTTCGGCCGATGGGTCCGCCGGTGCGTCGGGGGTGGGGCGTCCACCCGTCGAGCGCCGGTTCGGGCCACGGTCGGCGCCGGCCCGGCGGGCCATCCTGGAGGCGGCGCGGGTCCGCTTCGCGGCGGACGGCTACGAGAAGGCCACCATCCGCGCCATAGCGGCCGAGGCCGGCGTCGATCCGGCCATGGTCATGCGGTACTACGGCAGCAAGGCCGGCCTGTTCGCCGTCACGGTGGGCGCGGAGAGCGAGCTGGCCGACCTCTCCCGGGTGCTGCGGGAGGAGATAGGCCGGCACTTCGCCCGGGCCCTGCTCGACCCGTGGGAACGCGGGGTCAACAGCGCCGAGGCCGCGGTGCTGCGCGCCGCGCCGACGCATCCGGAGGCCGCCCGGGCCATCCAGGCCACCTTCGCCGGCCGGTTGGTGCCGGCCCTGCGCGGCGCCTTCCCCGACGAACCGGAGCTCGAGACCCGCGCCGGGCTCGTGATGACGCAGAGCCTGGGCGCCGCCCTGCTCCGCTACGTGCTGTGTGTGGAGCCGGTCGCCTCCATGGACTACGAAACGCTCGTCGAGTCCGTCGGTGCCGCCATCCAACTCCACCTCACCGCCCCGCTCCCCGGTGGTGCGGAGGCGAGCGGCTGAGGCACCCCCCGACCGTCCCCGACCACCGGAAGAAGGGGGAACGGTGGGGCGCATGTGGCAAACGACACAATCGGCTCATTTCCCGATCGTGGTGGCGCTACCGGCAGTACACGAGACACACTGAGGGAGATCGTCCCGGCGCGAGCCACGTGCCGCCGACGGAAACGGAGGGCGTCCGTGCCACACGTTTTGGTCCTCAACGCGTCGTACGAACCACTCGGCGTCGTGTCAGTCCGCCGCGCACTCATCCTGCTCCTCAACGACAAGGCCGTCAGCCTGGAGTCCACAGGCGCCCTCATGCGCAGCGCCACCCACGCCATCCCCGCGCCCAGCGTGGTGCGGCTCAAACGGTTCGTCCGCGTTCCCTACCGCAGCGCCGTCCCCCTCACCAGGCGGGCCCTGTTCGCCCGTGACGGCGGCCGCTGTGCCTACTGCGGGGGCGTCGCCACCAGCGTCGACCACGTCATCCCGCGCAGCCGCGGCGGCCAGCACGCCTGGGACAACGTGGTGGCCGCCTGCCGCAGCTGCAACCACATCAAGGCCGACCGGCAGGTGGCCGAGCTCGGCTGGCGGCTACGCCATCAGCCAGGACCGCCGTCGGGCCTGGCCTGGCGCATCATCGGAACCGGCCACCGCGACCCGCGGTGGCTGCCGTATCTCCAGCCCTATGGCGCGGACGACGCGCTGGCCAGGATCGAGGGCAGATCGGCGTAGCCCGGCCGCGGGGCCGCTACCGCGGCAGATGACGCGACCCGGCCGCTGCCGCGGTGGCCGCCGGGACCGGGTCGGTACCGACGTGGCTGTGCCACCTTCGCCGCCGGCCGGGGCTTCGCCGGCGGCAAGGTCGCACGATCCCCGGCCGCGGCGAGCCGCTCATCGGCCCGCCGCCGCAAAAACAGGCGGCGCCGGCCGCCGCCGGCGGCAGAATTTCCGCCGCACACGGCGTGAGCTGTCTCGCTTTCCTGTCGCGGGAACGGGTGCGGTGGCGTTCACTGGGTAGGGCAAGCAGCGCGCACCCGCGTACGCCGCCCTCGCGAACGGAGAACGCCGTGGCTGGAGCCGCCGCCCAGATCGAGCCCTACCATCCCCTCTGCCCGCTCCACGAGGAACGGCCGGCACTGATCCCGATGCCGGCCGACGCCGCCGACGCGGCGGACGCCACCGCCCTCCACGAGCTCCCCCTCACCAGCGAGCCGCCGCTCGGCCAGCTGGTGCCGCTGACCGCCGAGCAGCCCCTGACCCTCGACCCGCCGCTGACCTCGGAGCCGAGCGGGGTCTGATGGAGAAGCCGACACGGCTCAGCCGGCTCGCCGCGGCCCACGGCGTCGCCACGGCCTACGAGCCCGTGATCGGCGAACCGGTCCGGGTGGCGCGGGAGACGGTGGTCGCCGTCCTCGCCGCCCTCGGCGTCCACCCCGAGGCCGACGAGCTTCCCGGCGACCCCGACGACCTGGACCACGGCCCCCTGCTGCCGCCCACCCTCGTGCTGCGGGACGGCGAGGCCCCGCCGCCGCTCCCGGAGGGCACCGCGCTGCGGCTGCGCACCGAGGACGGCGTCAGCCTCCCGATCCCCACCGGGCCGACCGCGCTGCCGCTCGGCTACCACACGCTGAGCGCCACCGCCCCCGACGGCCGCACCGCCGAGTCCACCCTGATCGTCGTCCCGCCCCGGCTGCCGGCACCGCCCGGCCGCGGCCACGGCCTGCTGGTCCAGCTCTACTCGTTGCTCTCCGAGCGCTCCTGGGGCATGGGCGACCTGGTGGACCTCGCCGACCTCGCCAGCTGGGCAGGACACGAGTACGGCGCCGACTTCGTCCAGCTCAACCCGCTGCACGCCGCCGTCCCCGGCGGTCCGGACCACCCCACGGACCCCTCGCCCTACCGGCCGGCCACCCGCCGCTACCCCGACCCCGTCCACCTGCGGATCGAGGACGTCCCCGAGTACGCGTACCTGGACGGAGAGGCGCGGCGCGACACCGACCGGCTGCTGGCCCGCGCCGCCGAGCTGCGCGCCGGGGTCCTCGGCGGCGAGGCCCTGATCGACCGCGACGCCATCTGGGCCCTCAAGCACCAGGCCCTGGAGATCCTCCACGGCGTCCCCCGCGGCCCCGGCCGGCACGCCGCCTACCACGCCTACCTGGCGTCGCAGGGCCGGGCACTCGAAGAGCACGCCACCTGGTGCGCGCTCGCCGAACTGCACGGCCCCGACTGGCGCGCCTGGCCCGTCGGGCTGCGCGACCCGCGCTCCCCGGCCACCGCCAGGGCCCGCGAAGAACACCACGACCGCGTCGACTTCCACAGCTGGCTCGCCTGGCTCACCGACACCCAGCTGGCCCGCGCCCAGCGCGCCGCCCGCGCCTCCGGGATGTCCGTCGGCCTGGTCCACGACCTGGCGCTCGGCGTCCACCCGCACGGCTCCGACGCCTGGGCCCAGCAACGGCTGCTCGCCGGCGGCATGTCGGCCGGCGCCCCGCCGGACGCGTTCAACACCCGGGGCCAGGACTGGGGTCTGCCGCCCTGGCGCCCCGACCGGCTCGCCCAACACGGCTACGCGCCCTACCGCGAACTGCTCGCCGGCGTGCTGCGGCACGCGGGCGGCGTGCGGATCGACCACGTCATGAGCCAGTTCCGGCTCTGGTGGATCCCGGAGGGCGCGGGACCGGCCGACGGCACCTACGTCTCCTACGACGCGAACGCCATGCTGGGCGTCGTCGCCCTGGAGGCCCACCGGGCCGGCGCCGTGGTGATCGGCGAGGACCTCGGCACGGTGCCGCCCGGCGTGCGCGAGGAACTGGCCGGGCGCGGCATGGCCGGCACCTCCGTGCTGTGGTTCGAACGCGACTGGTCGCGGCCCGACGCCCCGCCGCTGCCGTCCGACGCGTGGCGCGTCGACTGCCTGGCCACCGCCACCACCCACGACCTGCCGTCCACGGCGGCGCGCCTGACCGCCGACTACGTCCGGCTCCGCGAGACGCTCGGCATCACCGACGACCCGGAGGGCGAACTGCGGACCGCGCTCGACGAGAGCGCCGAGTGGCTGGCCTACTTCGACCGCCTCGGCCTGCTGCCGCCGGACGCCGGCGAACCGGAGCGGATCGCCGCCGTCTACCGCTTCCTCGCCCGCACCCCGGCCCGGATGGTCGGCGTCTGGCTCCCGGACACCACCGGCGACCGCCGCCCGCAGAACGTGCCCGGCACCTACCGCGAATACCCCAACTGGCGCCTGCCGATCGCCGACGCCGAGGGACGCCCGGTCACCCTGGAGGCGCTGGCCACCTCACCCCGCGTCGCGGCGCTGCTCGCGGCGGTCCGCGACGAGATGACGGGGCCGTGAACGGGGTCGACGACCTCGCCCGATACTGTGGCCCCTGTGGTGAACCTGAACAAGACGCGCAACGCGAAGCGCGCGGCGACCGTCGCGGTCGGCACGGTGCTGCTGACGCTGGTGTCCTCCCCCGCTTTCGCCCTGATCCGCGACGACGGCGACGACCCGGGCCCCGGCCTCAGCGTCTTCGAGACGCTGACGCTCTTCGTGCTGGCCCCCATCGTCATCTTCGCCCTGATCACGGGAGCGGTCGTCCTCCTCGGCGATCGCCGGAAGTGATGTGACGCCTGCCGGCGGGCCGAGAAGTCGGCGGCCCCCGCCGGCGGGGCCGTCGTCCTTCGCCCGGTCCGGTCATCGGAGAACGTCGACCGTGGTGCGAGCGACGCCGGACCGTCCGACGCGCCGGTCGCTCGTCACGAGATCGACGCCGAGGGCCTCGGCGAGAGCGACGTACGCCGCGTCGTAGGCCGACAGATTCGCGGACAGCTCCCGCACCCGGGGCCAGAACGGCATGGCCTCGTACCGGCGGATGGTGAGCGCCTGGCATATGGCCAACGCCTCGTCGAGCAGCGTCGGCGCCGCCAGCTCATGAGCGGCGATTCTGGCGCGCACCATGTCTCCACGCCTGCCGGCGTCGGTCAGTCCGTGGACCGGGGCCGAACAGCCGATGACGATCAACGGCGTTCGCGCTCCGCGTCCAGGAATCCGGGAACGTCCGCGTCGGTCAGGTCGAGAGGGGCGGAGCGCTTCATACGCTGGGCGAGTTCGGCGTTGGTCGGGGTCGTCCACCACAGCGGCTCGCGCCGCCCAACGGCACGGAGCAGGGCGCGAGCGCCTTCGCGGGCGTTCGTCGGCATGGCGCGGTAGCGGGGGGTTGGGG
>NZ_SMKI01000123.1 GCF_004348415.1 Streptomyces hainanensis | reverse complement strand
CACCCGCCCTCCCCCGCGCGCGGCGCGGACGGCCCGGCCGCCGGCCGGCGCACGACCACTCGCCGGTCCGCCCGGTCCGCGCGGACCGGGCGGGTCGGTGGGGAACACCCCTCGGACGACAGACAGAAGGAAGCGCTGAAGGACATGTACGAACTCACCGACGTCACCAAGGAGTACCGCCGTGGCAAGGCGACCGTCACCGCGCTCGACGCGGTGGGGTTGACCGTGCCGAGCGGGAGTCGGTTGGTCATCCAGGGGCCGACCGGCGGCGGCAAGTCCACGCTGTTGCAGCTGCTCGGCGGGCTCGACCGGGCCAGCCGGGGCAGCGTCGTCCTCGACGGCACCGATCTGAGCCGCCTCTCGGAGGCGAAACTCACCCGGCTCCGCGCCGAGCGGATCGGCTTCGTGTTCCAGGGGTTCCACCTCATCCCCACCCTCTCCGCCCAGGAGAACGTGGAGACCGCCCTCGTCCCGCTCGGGCTCCGCGCCGCCGAGCGGCGCCGGCGGGCGGCCGAGGCGCTGGACTCGGTCGGGCTCGCGGAGCGGGCCCAGCACCTGCCGAGCGAGCTCTCCGGCGGCCAGCAGCAGCGCGTCGCCATCGCCAGGGCACTGGCCAAGCACCCGCAGGTGCTGCTCGCCGACGAGCCCACCGGCAACCTCGACGAGGCCACCCGTGACGAGGTCATGGACGTGCTGGAGCGCCGGTGGCGCGAGCTCGGCCTGACGTTCGTCATGGTCACCCACGACAGCGCCCTGGCCCGCCGTGCCGAGCGGGTGGCCAGGATCACCGCCGGCCGGATCGAGGTCAGCGGGCCGGTGGGCGGTCAGCCCCCGTCGGAGGCCGTGCCCCCGAAGGGGCTGTCGATGACATAGCGCCAGCGGCCGTCGGCGCCGCACCGCGCCGCACCGCGGCGAGCGGCTGGGACCGGTACTCCAGGCGCTGTGGGACCGGGGCGCCCGTTACGCTGGCGGCCATGACGTCCACGACGCCCCGCGCCACGCCCAGGAGACGACTCGTGCTGGCCTCGCGGTCGCCCGCCCGTCTGGGGCTGCTGCGGCAGGCGGGGATGGCCCCCGAGGTGGTCGTCAGCGGGGTCGACGAGGACGCGCTGACCGCCGAGACGCCGAGCCAGCTCGTGCGGGTGCTGGCCGACGCGAAGGCCACCGCCGTCGCCGCGCGGCCCGAGGCGGCCGGCGCGCTGGTCGTCGGCTGCGACTCGCTGCTGGAGCTCGACGGCCGCCCGCTCGGCAAGCCGGCCGACGCCGAGGCCGCGATCGGCCGCTGGAAGTCCATGCGGGGCCGCGCCGGCGTGCTCCGCACCGGGCACTGCCTCATCGACACGGTCGACGGCCGGCGGGCGAGCGGCGTGGCGTCGACCACTGTCCACTTCGGCGAGCCCACCGACGACGAGATCGCCGCCTATGTCGCGTCGGGCGAACCGCTGCACGTGGCCGGGGCGTTCACGCTCGACGGCCGCTCGGCACCGTTCGTCGACGGCATCGAGGGCGACCCGGGCAACGTGATCGGGCTCTCACTCCCGCTGCTGCGCCGGCTGCTGCTCGACGGTCTCGGCATCGCCGTCACCGACCTCTGGGCCTGACGGCCCCGCGGCCACGGCCAACGCGGGTGGTGGAACGGCCGGGTAGAGCGTCAGCGTCAGGACGATCAGCGTGAAGATCACCATCATCCCGGTGAACGCCGTCCACCCCATGAGCCCCACGGCCAACGCACCGAGCACCGCGTGCACCACCGCCCCGCCCACAAGCGCCACCCGCGCGAGCCGGCGCGGCGGACGGTCCGTCACCGAGACGCGCGCCAGCAGCGCGCCGCACAGCACCAGGAAAGCGGCCAGCGCCCCGCCGCCCACCCATGCCGAGAGACTGATCGCCGTGGTGGACACGCCACCCACGGACATCTCCTGCCGCTCGGCCGTCAGCCCGAGAATCCAGTGCAGCAGCCCGAGGACCACCGCCGCGCCCACGACCACCACCGCCGCCACCGCGGCCACGCCTCGTCTGCCCCGGTTCACGCGGCGCACGCTACTGCCGGGTAAAGCGGACGGCAACCCCCCTCGTCCAGACGGCAAAGAATCACGCGGAGCGTTATGGGGTTCCCACAAAGCCAAGGGGCCTCTGATGTCTCGGAGTACCCGAGTTTCAGTCCGCCCCAGGAATCCCAAGGCAAAGGCCAGCAAGGCGCGTACCTTGGGACAGCAAGGATTTTCGCCGGACGGGCGCGCTCCGCTCACCGCCCGTGTGGGCAAGGTCACCCCTGTGGGCGACTCGTTGCGAGGTGTCGCCAGTACCTAAAATCCCCTTGTTCCGAGGAGGGAGCCATCGTGCGCAAGGTGCTCATCGCCAACCGCGGCGAAATCGCCGTCCGGGTCGCCCGGGCATGCCGGGACGCCGGCATCGCCAGCGTGGCCGTCTACGCCGAGCCGGACCGGGACGCGCTGCATGTCCGCGCGACCGACGAGGCGTTCGCGCTGGGCGGTGACACCCCGGCCGCCAGCTATCTGGACATCGAGAAGGTACTCAAGGCCGCCGCCGACGCCGGCGCGGACGCCGTCCACCCCGGCTATGGATTCCTGTCCGAAAACGCGGAGTTCGCGCAGGCCGTGATCGACGCGGGCCTGAACTGGATCGGTCCGCCGCCGGCCGCCATCCGCTCGCTCGGCGACAAGGTCGCCGCCCGTCACATCGCGCAACGCGCCGGCGCGCCCCTGGTCGCCGGCACCACCGACCCGGTGTCGGGATCCGACGAGGTGCTCGCGTTCGCCGCCGAGTACGGCCTGCCGGTGGCCATCAAGGCCGCCTTCGGCGGCGGCGGCCGCGGCCTCAAGGTCGCCCGCACCATGGAGGAGATCCCCGAGCTGTACGACTCCGCGGTGCGCGAGGCCGTGTCCGCCTTCGGGCGCGGCGAGTGCTTCGTGGAGCGCTACCTCGACCGGCCGCGGCACGTCGAGACCCAGTGCCTGGCCGACCAGCACGGCAACGTCGTCATCGTCTCCACCCGTGACTGCTCCCTGCAGCGCCGGCACCAGAAGCTGGTCGAGGAGGCCCCCGCGCCGTACCTCAGCGACGCGCAGAACGCCGAGCTGTACCGCGCGTCCAAGGCCATCCTCCGCGAGGCCGGCTATGTCGGCGCCGGCACCTGCGAGTTCCTCGTCGGCCAGGACGGCACGATCTCCTTCCTGGAGGTCAACACCCGCCTCCAGGTGGAGCACCCGGTCTCCGAGGAGGTCACCGGCATCGACCTGGTGCGGGAGCAGCTGCGCATCGCCGAGGGCGAGGAGCTGGGCTACGACGACCCCGAACTGCGCGGCCACTCGATCGAGTTCCGGATCAACGGCGAGGACCCGGGGCGCGGCTTCCTGCCCGCGCCGGGCACCGTGACGACGTTCGTGCCGCCGCTCGGCCCGGGCGTGCGGGTGGACACCGGCGTCGAGTCGGGCTCGGTGATCGGCCCCGCCTGGGACTCGATGCTGGCCAAGCTGATCGTCACCGGCGCCACCCGGCGCCAGGCCCTGGAGCGGGCGGCGCGCGCGCTGGCCGAGTTCCGGGTCGAGGGCATGGCCACGGTGATCCCGTTCCACCGCGCGGTGGTGAAGGACCCGGCGTTCGCGCCCGAGGTCGCGGGCCTGGAGGGCGAGCCGTTCCGGGTCCACACCCGGTGGATCGAGACGGAGTTCGTCAGCACGCTGGAGCCGTACGACAGCGAGGGCGCCGCCGCGGACGCGGAGGGCGCGGTCCGCGAGACCGTGGTGGTCGAGGTCGCGGGCAAGCGGCTCGAGGTGTCGCTGCCGGCCACCCTGGCGATGCCGCTGGCGCGCGCCGCGGTCGCGGGCGGCGCCCGTCCGGCCCGCCGCAAGCCGGGCAAGCGGGCCGGCGCCGGGGTGACCGGCGACGCGCTGGCCTCGCCGATGCAGGGCACGGTCGTGAAGGTCGCGGTGGAGGAGGGCCAGCAGGTCTCCGAGGGCGAGCTGGTGATCGTGCTGGAGGCCATGAAGATGGAGCAGCCGATCAACGCCCACCGCGCCGGCACCGTCACCACCCTCAAGGCCGAGGTCGGCGCCTCGCTGTCCTCGGGCGCGGTGATCTGCGAGATCAAGGACTGAACAGAAGGACTGAACAGGCCGAACGATTCGGCACGTTGCCCGGCCCCCGCGACACCGAGCGCGGGGGCCGGGTGTCTTCACTGTGCGCTCCGTGTCCACCCGCCTACATATGCCGAACGCACTTTCGCTACCATCTGCTCTCGCGTCGTGACCGTATCGTGACGCGGCGCCTTCGCATGGGGCGTCAACCGGCGTGTTTTCCAAGGGCATGGAGGACGATCGGCGATGTACTTACTCCGGGAGTCGGAACTGCGGGCGGCATCGTGGCGCAGGTCCAGCTACAGCAACGGCAACGGAGGCGAGTGCGTCGAAGTGGCGAGAGGGCACACCGAGGCGCTGCCCGTGCGGGACAGCAAGGGTCCCGGCAAGCCGGTGCTGGTCTTCCCGCGCCGCTCCTGGCAGGCGTTCCTCACCTCGCTCTGAGCGGCTCGCTCCGAGCCCGTGCGCTCCGAGCCCGCTCGCTCCGAGCGGCCGCCGCGCCGGAGGTCAGCCGTCGAGCCTGCGCAGCAGCCGCGTGCCGCGCGGCAGCGGCACGTCACGACGGCCCCCCGCCGGCGGCGGTGGCGGCTCCCCCGGGTGCTTGGCGGCGCCGCCACCGGCCGGGCCGCCGCCGGCGCCCGCCAGGGCGATGCGGACCCCCTGGGCGGCCAGCGCCTCCAGCACTCCGGCCGCCTTGTCGCCCTCCGCCGCCGGGGGCGGCTGGTCCGACACCAACTGCGCGATGTGGTCGGACGGGACGGTCTGGAAGGCCGTGTCCATGCCGAGCTTCGTGTGGTCGGCGAGCACCACCACCTCGGCCGCCGCGCGCACCAGGGCCCGGTCGACGCTGGCGGCCAGCATGTTCGACGTGGACAGCCCGCGGTCGGCGGTGAGCCCGGAGCCGGACAGGAAGGCCCTGCTGACCCGGAGGCCGAGCAGCGACTGCTCGGCGCCACTGCCGACGAGCGCGTAGTTGGAGCCGCGCAACGTGCCGCCGGTCATCACGACCTCGACCCGGTTGGCGTGCGCGAGCGCCTGCGCGACCAGCAGCGAGTTGGTCACCACCGTGAGCCCCGGCACCCGCGCCAGCCGGCGCGCCAGTTCCTGGGTGGTGGTGCCGGCGCCCACCACGATGGCCTCGCCCTCCCGCACCATGCCGGCCGCGTACTCCGCGATGGCGGTCTTCTCCGCGGTCGCGGCCATCGCCCGCTGGGGGAAGCCCGACTCCCGGGTGAAGCCGCCGGGGAGGACCGCACCACCGTGCCTGCGGTCCAACAGTCCTTCGGCCTCCAGCGCGCGCACGTCGCGCCGCACGGTCACCTCGGAGGTCTGGACAACCCGGGCGAGCTCCCGAAGCGAAACCGCCCCATTGGCCCGCACCATTTCGAGAATCATCTGACGACGTTCAGCAGCGAACACGGAACTGACAGTAACCTGAACGACCGTCTGCTTTCAGCAGGTTGCGGGGAATTTCCGAAGTTGTCTGTGCGCACGCCCCAGGCGTGCTATGCGCCCGTGCGCCCTTGTTTGCGATACACGCGCTGACCTGTGCCTACTGTTCCTCGCCCGTCCTGTGGTTGTGGAGCTGCCGGGCGGCCTCGGCGATCGAGCCGGACAGAGACGGGTACACAGTGAACGCTTTTGCGATCTGTTCCACCGTCAGACTGTTGTCGACCGCGATCGAAATCGGATGAATGAGCTCGCTGGCCCGCGGCGCGACGATCACGCCGCCCACCACGATCCCGGTGCCCGGCCGACAGAACAGCTTGACGAAGCCGTCCCGCACGCCCTGCATCTTGGCCCGCGGGTTACGCAGCAGCGGCAGCTTCACCGCCCGCGCGTCGATCCGGCCCTCGTCCACGTCGGACTGGGTGTAGCCCACGGTGGCGATCTCCGGATCGGTGAAGATGTTCCCCGAGACCGTGTTCAGGTCGAGCGGGGCCACCGCGTCGCCGAGGAAGTGGTACATCGCGATCCGGCCCTGCATGGCCGCCACCGACGCCAGCGCCAGCACGCCGGTGCAGTCGCCCGCCGCGTAGACCCCGGGGGCCGTCGTCCGCGACACCTTGTCCGTCCAGATGTGGCCCGAGTCCCTGAGCTTGACGCCGGCCTCCTCGAGACCCATGTCCGAGGTGTTCGGGATCGCGCCGACCGCCATCAGGCAGTGCGTGCCGGAGATCGTCCGGCCGTCGGTCAGCGTGATCTCGACCCGGTCGCCCACCCGCTTCACCGACGCCGCCCGCGAACGGGCCATCACGTTCATGCCACGCCGCCGGAAGACGTCCTCCAGCACGGCCGCCGCGTCCGGGTCCTCGCCCGGCAGCACCCGGTCCCGCGAGGACACCAGCGTCACCCGGGAGCCGAGCGCCTGGTAGGCGCCGGCGAACTCGGCACCCGTCACCCCGGAGCCGACCACGATCAGCTCCTCGGGCAGCTCCTTCAGGTCATAGACCTGCGTCCACGTCAGGATCCGTTCACCGTCCGGACGCGCGTCCGGCAGCTCACGCGGCTGCCCGCCGGTGGCGATCAGCACGCAGTCGGCCTCCAGCTCCAGCGGGACGCCGTCCTCCGTCTCCACCACCGTGACCCGCCGGGAACCCACCGGCCCCTGCGGCGGCTCCAGACACCCACGCCCCCGCACCACCCGGACGCCGGCCCGGGTCACCGACGCCGTGATGTCGTGCGACTGGGCGAGCGCGAGCCGCTTCACCCGGCGGTTGACCCGGCCCAGGTCGACCCCGATGCCGCGCACCTCGTCGCCTACGCCGTCCCCGTCGTGGTCTATCTCGATGCCGAGCTCCTCGTGCGAGGAGTCGAAACCGGTCATCACCTCGGCCGTGGCGATCAGCGTCTTCGACGGCACGCAGTCGGTCAGCACCGACGCCCCGCCGAGACCGGCGCGGTCGACGATGGTCACTTCCGCCCCGAGCTGCGCCGCCACGAGCGCCGCCTCGTAGCCGCCGGGTCCGCCACCAATGATCACGATCCGAGTCACATATCCAGTGTCTCGTACGACCGGTCGAATCTCCCGCGCGGCCCCCACCGGCCGCCCGCGCCCGCCGCTTCGGCCGGTCACCCCCGCCTCTCCCGTACGCTCAGTCCCATGTCGCTCTACGCCGCATACGCCGGAAACCTCGATCCCCGGCTGATGTCCCGCCGCGCCCCGCACTCGCCGCTGCGCGTCACCGGCTGGCTCACCGGCTGGCGGCTGACCTTCGGCGGCGAGGAGATGGGCTGGGAGGGTGCCCTGGCCACGATCGTCGAGGACCCGATCTCCGACGTCTTCGTCACCCTCTACGACATCGCGCCGATGGACGAGGACGCGCTCGACCGCTGGGAGGGCGTCGGCCTCGGCATCTACCGCCGCACCCGCCTCCGCGTCCACACCCTCGACGGCGACGTCGCGGCCTGGGGCTACGTCCTCAACGCCTACGAGGGCGGCCTCCCCTCCGCCCGCTACCTCGGCGAGATCGCCGACGCCGCGGACTCGGCGGGCGCGCCGCACGACTACGTGATGGAACTCCGCAAACGGCCTTGCTGAGCCGCCTGGCGGCCGCACCCGCCTGGCGGCTGGAGCGCCAAACCGCCTGGCGGCTGGAGCGCCGCGAAGGGGCCTCCGCCGGCACCGGCTTGCGCTCCGCGCGGGGCACCGGCTCGCCCCGAAGGGGCGGCCAGGGACCGCCGGGCCGGAGCCCGACCCCCCACACCGCCTGACGGCGGCCCGGCCGAAGGAGCCCCCGCCGGCACCGGCTTGCGCTCCGCGCAGGACACCGGCTCGCCCCGAAGGGGCAGCCAGAGACCACCGGGCCAGGCCCGGCACCCGCACCGCCCGACGGCGGCCCGGCCGAAGGAGCCCCCGCCCGCACGGACTCGGGCAGGGCGACGGGGTGGACAGACCCGGCACCCGCACCCGGAGGGCCCGCCGGAACAGGCCTGGGCACGGCGAGGAGCGCCGGCTCGCCCCCGAGAGGCGGACAAGGACCGCCGGACCAGGACCGGCACCTGCGCCACCTGACGGCTGGAGCGCTCTGAAGGGGCTCCGCTAGCACCGGCCTAGGCGCGCCGGCTCGCCGCGAAGGAGCGAACAGGGCCGGGCCGAGCCCGCATCCGCACCGCCCTGGCGGCGGCACCGCCCGAAGGAGCTCCCGCCGGAACAAGCTTGGGCCCGCCGCAGGGCGCCGGCTCGCCCCGGAGGGGTGGACAGGCCCGGCACCCGTACCGCGTAGCGGCGGGACCGCCGCGAAAGGGCGTCGGGCGGCCCGCTGTCGAGCGCCCCGACAGGGGCCGCCAAGGTGCCGACGTGGAGCGGCGGTTGGCGTCCCCGCATCCGGGGCGCGGCCCGGCGGGCCGCGGGCCAACCGCCGGATGGCGGAAGGCCGTTGCGCCCCACCCACCCGGCGGGAAGCGCCGCGTCGCACCGCGTCACGCCGGCCGCCGGCCGTACCCGCCCCGCGGCCGGGACGAGAAGGACGGCCACGTCCGTCCCGCCTCTACGCGCGTAGGCCGGCACCGGATACGCTCGTCGCGTGAACGCATCTGAGATTGACGACACGGTCAACGCCGCAGCGGCGCGGCTGCGCGAGTTGACCGGGGTGGCCGGCCACGACGTCGCGCTGGTCATGGGGTCGGGATGGCTGCCCGCCGCCGACGAACTGGGCCGCCCGGAAACCGAGTTCGACGTCACCGAGCTGCCCGGATTCCCGCCGCCGGCCGTCGAGGGGCACGCCGGCAGAGTCCGTTCCCACCGGATCGGCGGCAAGCACGTCCTCGTCTTCCTCGGCCGCACCCACTACTACGAGGGCCGGGGGGTCGCCGCCGTCGTGCACGGCATCCGTACCGCGGTCGCGGCCGGCGCCAAGGCCGTCGTCCTGACCAACGGTTGCGGCGGGCTGCGGCCCGGGATGGCCGTGGGGCAGCCGGTGCTCATCAGCGATCACATCAACCTCACCGGCACCTCCCCGATCGTGGGGCCCAACTTCGTCGACCTCACCGACCTGTACTCGCCCCGGCTCCGGGCCCTCTGCCGCGAGATCGACGCCTCCCTGGAGGAGGGCGTGTACGTGCAGTTCCCGGGGCCGCACTACGAGACGCCGGCCGAGATCCGGATGGTGCGGACGCTCGGCGGCGACCTCGTCGGGATGTCGACGGTGCTGGAGGCCATCGCCGCCCGTGAGGCCGGCGCCGAGGTGCTCGGCATCTCGCTGGTCACCAACCTGGCCGCCGGCATCACCGGTGAGCCGCTGAACCACGAGGAGGTCCTCCAGGCCGGCCGCGACTCGGCGACCCGGATGGGCAGCCTGCTCGCCCAGGTGCTGGGGCGGCTGTGATGAGCGGGGCCGAGGAGACGCCGGAGGAGCTGTTCGCCCGTGCCAGGGGCTGGCTCGCCGAGGACCCGGACCCGGAGACCCGTGCCGAGCTCGCCGCCCTGCTGGACGCCGGGGACGTCGCGGCCGTCGCCGACCGGTTCGCCGGCACGTTGGAGTTCGGCACGGCCGGGCTGCGCGGCGAGATGGGTGCCGGGCCGAGGCGGATGAACCGGGCCGTGGTGATCCGGGCGGCGGCCGGCCTCGCCGGGTACCTGAAGCGCACGGCGCCGGGGCTCGTGGTCGTCGGCTACGACGCCCGGCACCGCAGCGCCGACTTCGCGCGGGACACCGCCGCCGTGCTGACCGGCGCCGGGCTGCGCGCCGCGCTGCTGCCGAGGCCACTGCCGACGCCGGTCGTCGCGTTCGCGATCCGCCACCTCGGGGCCGTCGCCGGCGTCGTCGTCACCGCCAGCCACAACCCGCCGCGGGACAACGGCTACAAGGTCTACCTGGGCGACGGCAGCCAGATCGTGCCGCCGGCCGACGCCGACATCGCCGCCGAGATCGCCGCCGTCGGGCCGCTGGCCGGCGTCGACCGTCCGGCGACCGGCTGGGAGGTGCTGGGCGAGGAGGTCGTCGACGCCTATGTGGCCCGCAGCGGCGCGGCGCTGGCCCCCGGCGGGCCCCGGGAGGTCTCGGTCGTCTACACCCCGATGCACGGCGTCGGGCGGGCCACCCTCGTCGACGCGTTCGCCCGGGCCGGCTTCCCGGCCCCCGTCGACGTGCCGGAGCAGGCCGAGCCCGACCCGGACTTCCCGACCGTCGCCTTCCCGAACCCGGAGGAGCCGGGCGCGATGGACCTGGCGTTCGCCCGGGCCCGGGCGGTCGGCCCCGACCTGGTGCTGGCCAACGACCCGGACGCCGACCGGTGCGCCGCCGGCGTGCCCGACGCGGCGGCCGAGGGCGGCTGGCGGATGCTGCGCGGCGACGAGGTGGGCGCGTTGCTCGCCACCCGGTTGGTGCGGCGCGGGGTGCGCGGCACCTTCGCGGCGTCGATCGTCTCCGCCTCGCTGGTGGGCCGGATCGCGGCCGCGGCCGGGCTGCCGTACCGGGAGACGCTGACCGGCTTCAAGTGGCTCGGCCGGGTGCCCGGGCTGGCCTTCGGGTACGAGGAGGCGCTGGGCTACTGCGTCGATCCGGCCGGGGTGCGGGACAAGGACGGCATCACCGCGGCGCTGCTGCTCGCCGAGCTGGCGGCCGAGCTGCGGGCGGCCGGTGGCCGCACGCTGACCGACCTGCTGGACGACATCGCGTGGGAGCACGGCCTGCACGCCACCGACCAGCTCTCGGTGCGGGTGGCGGACCTGGGCCTGATCGCCGACGCCATGACCCGGCTGCGCGAGGCCCCGCCGACCGCCCTCGGCGGGCTGCCGGTGGCCGGCGCCGAGGACCTGCGCGCGGGCTCGGCCGAGCTGCCGCCGACGGACGGCCTGCGCTACACCCTGGCCGGCTCCGGCGAGGTGGCGTCGGCCCGGGTGGTCGTCCGCCCCTCGGGCACCGAGCCGAAGCTGAAGTGCTACCTGGAGGTGGTGGTCCCGGTGTCGGACCGCGCCGCCCTGCCGGCGGCCCGCGCCGCCGCTACCGAGGCGCTGGCCGCGATCCGCCGCGATCTGGCGGCGGCGGCCGGCGTCTGATCCCTCGGTCCCGCGGTGTGGCCGTCGTCACACGATCCAGAGCACGAGCAGCCCGACCGCGCCCACCACGAGCGGGGCCAGGATCTCGTAGCTCCAGCGGACCGTGACCGCGCCCTCGGGGGCCTCGCGGTCCGCCTGCCGCTCGGCGAGCTCGCGCAGCTCGGCGACCGCCACGTCGCCGGGCGCGGTGCGCGGCAGGTTGTCGGCGGGGCCGGCCGAGGCCGCGCCGCCGCCGCCGAGGCCGAAGGGCAGCGGGCCCCTCGGGGTGCGGCCGGCGGCGATGTCCTCGTTGTGCCGGGTGGCCTTGGAGCGGGCGCGCAGCGAGACGGGGATGGACCACATCTGGTAGCGGTTGCCGGCGGCCACGAACTCCGTCGAGTACCGGGCGTCGACCCGCTCGACGGCGGCCCAGGGGGTGGTGATGGTGCGGAACGGGTTCCGCACCCGGAGCCGTTCGTCGGAGGCGAAGACGGCGGGCCTGAAGGTGAAGGCGATCACCAGGGGCGCGAAGAACAGCAGCGTGGCCGCGGCCGTGACGGGGGTGCGGCCGTCGCCGCGCAGGATGGCGTCGCCGCCCAGCCAGCCGGCCAGGCCGAGCAGCAGCGCACCGGCCGCCATGGCCGCCGGCGACCGGTAGACGCGGTCGGCGTAGGTCTGGGACTCACTCATGTATCCGATTCTGCCGGACGGAGCGTCCGCCACCGTAGTGACAGGTCACTACGCGCGTAGATATGCTGATCTGGTGAGCATGCCATCTCCAGCACCCGCGCTGGCCCCGGCCGACGTGGCGGACGTGACCGCCACCGACTCCGCGCTGCGCCGCTTCCTGCACGGCCTGCCGGGCGTCGACGCGGTCGGCCTCGAAGGCCGCGCCGCGACCCTGGCCACCCGGTCGATCAAGACCACGGCCAAGGCGTTCGCCATCGACCTCGCCATCTCGATGATCGACCTCACCACCCTGGAGGGCGCGGACACCCCGGGGAAGGTGCGGTCGCTCTGCGCCAAGGGCGTCAGCCCGGACCCGACCGACCGCACCGTGCCGTCCGTGGCCGCCATCTGCGTCTACTCCGACCTGGCGGGCGTCGCCGCCGAGGCGGTGCGCGGCACCGGCGTCCAGGTCGCCTCGGTGGCCACGGCCTTCCCGGCCGGCCGGGCCGCCCGCTCGGTCAAGCTGGCCGACACGGCCGAGGCGGTGGCCGCCGGCGCCACCGAGATCGACATGGTGATCGACCGGGGTGCCTTCCTCGCCGGCCGCTACCTGGAGGTCTTCGACGAGATCAGGGCGGTGCGCGAGGCGTGCGGCGACGCGCACCTCAAGGTCATCCTGGAGAACGGCGAGCTCGCCACCTACGACAACATCCGCCGCGCGTCCTGGCTGGCGATGCTGGCCGGCGCGCACTTCATCAAGACGTCGACGGGCAAGGTCGCCGTCAACGCCACCCCGGCCAACACCCTGCTGATGCTGGAGGCGGTGCGCGACTTCCGGGACGCCACCGGGCGCCAGGTCGGCGTCAAGCCGGCCGGCGGGATCCGCACCGCGAAGGACGCGCTGCGCTACCTGGTGCTGGTCAACGAGACGGCGGGCGACGACTGGCTGGCCCCGGCCTGGTTCCGCTTCGGTGCCTCCAGCCTGCTCAACGACCTGCTGATGCAGCGCCAGAAGCTGACCACCGGCGTGTACTCCGGGCCCGACTACGTGACCGTGGACTGAGTGGACTGAGTGGGACTGACGAGATCATGAAATTCGAGTACGCCCCCGCGCCCGAGTCCCGGGCGACCGCCGAGATCGCCCCGTCCTACGGCCTGTTCGTCGACGGCGGGTTCCGTGAGGCGGCGGACGGCCGCACCTTCAAGACCGTCTCGCCCTCCACCGAGGAGGTGCTGTCCGAGGTCGCGCACGGCGGCGAGGCCGACGTGGACGCGGCGGTGGCCGCCGCCCGCGCCGCGTTCCCCGGCTGGTCGGCGCTGCCCGGCGCCGAGCGCGCCAAGTACCTGTTCCGGATCGCCAGGTTGGTGCAGGAGCGGGCCCGCGAGCTGGCCGTCCTGGAGACCCTGGACAACGGCAAGCCGATCCGCGAGACCCGGGACACCGACCTGCCGCTGGTCGCCGCGCACTTCTTCTACTACGCCGGCTGGGCGGACAAGCTGCCGCACGCCGGCCTCGGTCCGAACCCGCGCCCGCTGGGCGTGGCCGGCCAGATCATCCCGTGGAACTTCCCGCTGCTGATGCTGGCCTGGAAGGTCGCGCCCGCGCTGGCCACCGGCAACACGGTGGTGCTGAAGCCGGCCGAGACCACGCCGCTCACCGCGCTGCGGTTCGCCGAGATCTGCCGGCAGGCCGGCCTGCCGGCGGGGGTGGTCAACGTCGTCACCGGCGACGGCACCACCGGCGCCGCGCTGGCCGCCCACCCGGGCCTCGACAAGGTGGCGTTCACCGGCTCCACCTCGGTGGGGCGGGCCATCGCCCGCTCGCTGGCCGGCACCGGCCGCCGTCTCACCCTCGAACTCGGCGGCAAGGCGGCCAACATCGTCTTCGACGACGCGCCGCTCGACCAGGCCGTCGAGGGCATCGTGAACGGCATCTTCTTCAACCAGGGCCACGTCTGCTGCGCCGGCTCCCGGCTGCTGGTCCAGGAGTCCGTCGCCGACGAGCTGTTGGGGCGGCTGAAGCGGCGGCTCGGCACGCTGCGGCTCGGCGACCCGCTGGACAAGAACACCGACATCGGCGCCATCAACTCGCCCGAACAGCTCGCGCGCATCCGGCAGTTGGCCGACACCGGGGACGCCGAGGGCGCCACCCGCTGGACGGCGCCCTGCGACCTGCCGTCCACCGGCTACTGGTTCCCGCCGACGCTGTTCACCGGCGTCACCCAGGCGCACCGCATCGCCCGCGAGGAGATCTTCGGCCCGGTGCTCTCGGTGCTGACCTTCCGCACCCCGGACGAGGCCGTCGCCAAGGCCAACAACACCCCGTACGGCCTGTCGGCCGGCGTCTGGACCGAGAAGGGCTCCCGCATCCTGTGGATGGCCCAGCGGCTGCGCGCCGGCGTCGTCTGGTCCAACACCTTCAACCGCTTCGACCCCACCTCACCCTTCGGCGGCTACCAGGAATCCGGCTACGGCCGCGAGGGAGGCCGACACGGACTGGAGCCCTACCTCGATGTCTGACACCTCCGCTGCCCGCCTCAGCGTCCTGAAGACCTACAAACTGTTCATCGGGGGCGCGTTCCCCCGCTCCGAGAGCGGACGGGTCTACGACGTGACCACACCGGACGGCCGTTGGCTGGCCAACGCCCCGCTCGCCTCCCGCAAGGACGCCCGCGACGCGGTGGTCGCCGCCCGCAAGGCGTTCCCGAAGTGGTCGGGCGCGACCGCCTACAACCGCGGCCAGATCCTCTACCGGATCGCGGAGATGCTCCAGGGCCGGCACGACCAGTTCCGGATCCAGCTGGCCGAGGCGCAGGGCGTCGACGCCGACCGCGCGGCCGCCGCGGTGGACGCGGCGATCGACCGCTGGGTCTGGTACGCGGGCTGGACCGACAAGATCTCCCAGGTCGCCGGCGCCACCAACCCGGTCGCCGGCCCGTACCTCAACCTGTCGTCGCCCGAGCCGACCGGCGTGGTCGCGGTGGTGGCGCCGGTCGGCTCGCCGCTGCTCGGGCTGGTCTCGGTGCTGGCGCCGGTGATCGCCACCGGCAACACGGCGGTGCTGGTCGCCGATCCGGCGGCGCCGCTGCCGGCGCTCACCCTGGCCGAGGTGCTGGCCACCTCCGACCTGCCGGGCGGCGTGGTCAACGTCCTCACCGGGCGGCCCGCCGAGCTCGGCCCGCCGCTGGCCGGCCACCAGGACGTGAACGCGCTCGACCTCACCGGCGCCTCCCCCGACCTCGCGGTCGACCTGGAGGCGGCGGCCGCCGAGACCCTGAAGCGGATCCACCGCCCGCGTACCGCGGAGGACTTCACCGCGGACCCGGGCACCGGGCGGCTGACGGCGTTCCTGGAGACCAAGACGGTCTGGCACCCCATCGGCGTGTGAGCCGCCGCCCGCGGCGCGGTCGCGCCCCGCGGGCGGCCTGCCGGCGACCCCGCAACCCGAGTGCGCCGGGCGTGAGTTGGCAAAACCCTGGCCGACGCACAATTACGCTGGCAGGCTCGGAGCATGGAGCATGCCTGGCTCGGCCCGCCGATCGACGCACGTCCACTGTTCAGGCCGGAGCACGCGGCGCTGTACGCCACCCTGCGTGACCTGACGCCGGCGGAGTGGGGCAGGGAGGTGGTGCCGGGCTGGAGCGTGCACGACCTGGCGGCACACCTGCTCGGCGACTACCTCGGCCGGATACCCGGCCGTCGCGAGCGCCGCGCGCCGGCGCCGGACGAGCCGCTCGAAGCGTTCATCCACCGGATCAACCAGGAGTGGGTGGACAGCCACCGACAGCGCGGCTCGGTGGCCCTCGTGGAGGCCATCGACCAGGCCGCGCCCGAGGTCGCCGACCACTTCGAGACCCGCGACCCGTTCCGCCCGGCCCTCGGCGTCTCCTGGGCCGGCGCCGTCCCGGCGCCCGGCTGGCTGGACGCGGCCCGCGAGTTCACCGAGTACTGGGCGCACCGCCAGCAGATCCGCCACGTCATCGGCCAGCGGACGGACCCCCAACCGCGCCCCTTCTCGGTGGTCCTCGACACCTTCATGCGGGCGCTCCCGCACACGCTGCGGGACGTCGTGGCCCCGGCCGGCACCCAACTCCGCCTCTCCGCCACCGGCCCGGCCGGGTCGACCTGGACGGTGACCGCCGTCGGCCGCGGCCGCTGGTCACTCGCCGAACCGCCCGTCGCCGAGCCGGACACGATCGTCACGATCGACCCCGAGACGGCGTGGCGGCTCTGCGTCCGGAGCGTCGAGCCCGACACGGCACTGGCCAGGGCCCGCGTCGACGGCGACCACGACCTCGCGGCGGCGGCCCTCCGGATCGTGTCGATCGTCTACTGACCCGCGGCCCGTCTTGACCTCAAGCCCACTCGATGTTCGAGGCTGACGTTCCCACGCCCGCCGGCCGGCGGCGAGCGGGCGCGCACGAGCACGAGCAGGGAGTCGGTCATGGACGTCGAGCCCGAGGTGGTCCGTTGGATCGATCGCCACGCCCGTCCGCTCGTCCCGGACACCGGGGCGTCATCCCAGGCCCCGGGACCGCTGGCGGCCGTCGTGGGCGACGCGCGGGTGGTGGCGGTCGGCGTCGCGTGCCGGGAGACGCGTGAGCTGTCCGAGGCCGCGCACCGGGTCGTGCGGCTGCTGGTCGAGGAACTCGGCTTCCGCACGGTGGTGCTGGAGGGCGACGATCCCGCCAGGCTCGGGCTCGACGCGTACGTCGCCACCGGCGCGGGGGGCGACCCGCGGGCCGCGCTGGCCGGCGCGCGGGCGTTCTGGCGGACCGAGGAGGTGCTGGCCGCGATCCGGTGGCTGCGGGAGCACAACACCCGGAATCCCGCCGACCCCGTCCGCCTGGCCGGCTCGGTCGGCCGGGTCCCGGCCGCCGACCGCGCCGCCCTCGAACGTTCCCTGGCCGAGGACGCCCTCGGCCCGCGCGAACGCGCCGGCGACCGCGTGGCCTACTGGGGCGGCCTCGCCCACACCGCCGTCACCAGCCCGGCGCGGACGGCCGGCGGCCATCTGCGGGACCGCCTCGGCACCGGCTTCGTGTCCCTCGGCCTGACGTTCCACCACGGCGCGATCCCGGCCCACGTCCCGGCCCCGCCACCGGACTTCGCCGAGGCGGCCCTGGGCGCCGCCGGGCGGGACGGCTGCCTGCTCGACCTGCGGCCGGTCGCGCCGCCGCCCGCCGTGCGGCGCTGGCTCGACGCCCCGACCAGCGTGCGGCTGATCGGCCCGGACTACGATCCCCGGGCCGCGGCCGACCACCGGCTGTCCGGCGGCTCGCTCCGCGGCATGTTCGACGCCGTCCTGTTCACCCGCGAGGTCGGCCCGGCCCGCCCTCGACGACCTCGTCCGCGAGGGCAAGGTCCGCGAGATCGGCGCCTCCAACATCTCACCGGCCCGCCTCGAAGCCTCCCTCGACTTCTCCACCCGCGAGAACAAGGCCCGCTACGTGGCCCT
>NZ_SMKI01000122.1 GCF_004348415.1 Streptomyces hainanensis | reverse complement strand
TCCCGACCCTCTCCCCCGGCGACCCGGTCCCCCACCTCGGCGACCAGCGCGGCTGCACCGGCATCCTCTCCACGACCGCCCCGACCGCCGAACTCGCCCTCTACCGCGCCCTGGCCGCGGCCGGCACCGTGCGGCCGGTCATGACACCGTGACGTGCGACAGCTTGTCCGGATTGGTGACCGAGTAGACGCCCGTCACCCGGTCACCGTCCGCCGTCAGGTCCAGGACCAGCACGGCGAACGGCGCGTCGCCGCTGAACAGCAGCGCCGCCGGGTCGCCGTTGACCCGGCGGTAGCCGATCTCGAACCGGGCCCGCGCGGCCGCGCCGACCGTCAGGAGCAGTTCGGCGACGGCGGCGCGGCCCCGCACCGGGTGGAGCGCGGCGGCCGGGCCCTTGCCGCCGCCGTCCGTCCACAGGGTCACGTCCGGGGCGAGAACCCGCAGCAGCTCCTCTATGTCGCCGCCCACGGTGGCGGCCAGGAAGCGCTCGGTGGCCCGCCGCTGGACCGACGGGTCGACCCGGTAGCGGGGCCGCCTGGCCCGCACGTGCTGCCGGGCCCGGCGGGCGAGCTGCCGCACCGAGTCGGTGCGGCGGCCGAGCATCTCCGCGATGTCGGCGTGCGGATGGCCGAACACGTCGTGCAGCACGAACACCGCGCGCTCGGTCGGGCTGAGCGACTCCAGCACCACGAGGAGCGCGAGGGACGCCGACTCCTCGCGCAGCACCGGGTCGACCAGGTCGGTGACCAGCGGTTCGGGCAGCCACTGGCCGACATAGCTCTCGCGGCGGCGGCTGAGCGCGGCGCGGCTGGCGAGGGCCTTGTTGATCGCGATCCGCACCAGGTAGGCGCGCGGGTTCTCGACCCGCGCGCGGTCGGCGGACGCCCAGGAGAGCCAGCTCTCCTGGAGCACGTCCTCCGTGTCGGCGACGCTGCCGAGCATGGTGTAGACGAGGGAGAACAGCAGCTCGCGGTGGGCGACGAAGCTCCGCGTGCCGAGGTCGTCGTCGTTCATGGTGGTCTTCCTCCAGCCTCCGTCCGTACCCACCCTGGAGCGATCGGCCGCGCCGGACGTGACACCCGGCCGCCCGGTGTGGGCCATGTCTCACCGTGTCACGCCCGGGCGCCGCGCCGGCTCCTGGTTGACGCGAGCCGGGAGGGCCCCGGCCCGCGGACTTCCGAGGAGGCGACGATGCGCACCCTGATCCGCGACGTGCGGGTGTTCGACGGCGAACGGGCCGTGCGGGGACGGGCCGACGTGCTCGTCGACGGCGAGACGATCGCCGCGCCCGACGGTCGCCCGGTCGACGTGGTGGTGGAGGGCGCGGGAAGGACCCTGCTGCCCGGGCTGATCGACGCGCACACCCACGTCTTCGACGGCGACCTGGCGCGGGCGCTGCGGTTCGGTGTGACGACCGAGCTCGACATGTTCTGCCTGCCGCCCAACCTGGCCAGGCAGCGGAGGCTGGCCGCCGAGCGCGACGACCTGGCGGACATCCGCAGCTCGGGCGTGCTGGCCACCCCGCCCGGCGGCCACCCGAGCCAGCTGATGGACGCCCTGGCGGAGGCCGGCGACTTCGGCGACGCGGTGGGCCCGTTCGACACCATCGAGCGCGCCGACCAGGCGGCGGCGTTCGTCGCCGCCCGGCTGGCCGAGGGCGTGGACTACCTGAAGGTGGTCGTCGACGACGGCGCGCTGCACGGCACCGACCTGCCGGCGCTGGCACCCGAGGTGGTGAAGGCACTGGTCAGGGAGGCGCACGCGGCCGGCCTGCGGGTGATCGCGCACGCGATCAGCGCGGGCGAGCTCGCGATCGCGCTCGACGCCGGTGTGGACGGCGTCGCGCACGTCTGGTCGGACGCCCCGCCGAACGCCGCCGAGCTGGCCGCCCGGATCGCGGCCGGCGGCGTGTTCATGGTGAGCACCCTGGTGTACTTCGAGGTGATCGAGCGTCAGGCGGTGGCGGCCGACCACGCGGGTCCCGGCAGCGGACGGAACGCGGTGCGGGCGGCCGGGGCGCTGCACCGGGCCGGCGTGCCGCTGCTCGCCGGCACGGACGCCACCCCGTTCGCGCCGACGCACGGCGAGAGCATGCACCGCGAGCTGGCCCTGCTGACGTCGGCCGGGCTCACTCCCGAGGAGGCGCTCGCGGCCGCGACCAGCGTGCCGGCCCGCCACTTCGGCCTCGCCGACCGGGGCCGGATCGCCCCCGGGCTCCGGGCCGACCTGCTGCTGGTGGACGGCGACCCCACCCGGGACGTCTCGGCCACCGCCGCGATCGTGGACGTCTGGCGGCGCGGGGTGCGGCAGGCCCGCTGACGGGCGGCGGGGCGACGGACGGTCGGGTGACCCGCGCGAGCCGGGTGAACGGGTGGCCGGGCCGGAGCTGGGTTACCTTTTCGCCAGCGACACCGCGCGGATCGGAGCGGCCCATGAGACGCGACGCCTGACCGGCCATGCCCCACAACCTGCTCGGGCTCGAGCTCGTCGTGGTGCTCGGCGTCGCGGTGCTGGTGTGCGAGCTGGCCGGGCGCCGGCTCGGGGTCGCCCCGCCGGTGCTGCTGCTCGTCGTGGGTGCGCTGCTCGGCTTCGTGCCGACGCTGCGGGAGGCGCACCTGCCGCCCGAGGCGGTGCTGCTGCTCTTCCTGCCGGTGCTGCTCTACGGGGAGAGCCTGACCACCTCGCTGCGGGAGATCCGCAGCAACCTGCGGGTCATCGTGCTGATGAGCACCCTGCTGGTGCTCGCCACCGCGGTGGTCGTCGCCTCGGTCGGGCACGCGCTGGGGCTGCCGTGGGGCCCGGCCTGGGTGCTCGGCGCCGCCCTGGCGCCGACCGACGCGACCGCGGTGGGGGTGCTGGCCAGGCGGCTGCCGCGCCGCACCGTCACCGTGCTGCGCGCCGAGAGCCTGATCAACGACGGCACCGCGCTGGTGATCTACGGCATCGCGGTCGGCGTCACGGTCGGCGCCGAGCATCTGACGGTGCCGTACCTCGGCTGGCTGTTCCTGCTCGCCTATCTGGGCGGGGCGGCGGCCGGGGCGGTGACCGCCTGGCTGGGGGTGATGGTGCGGCGGCGGATGGACGACCCGCTGCTGGAGAGCGTGGCCGTGGTGCTGCTGCCGTTCACCGCGTTCCTCGGCGCCGAGGCGATCGACGCCTCGGGGGTGCTCGCCGTCGTGGTGTGCGGGCTGATCATGAGCCAGAGCGGGCCGCGGGTGGGACTGCCCGACACCCGCCAGCAGATCAGGGCGTCCTGGACGCTGGCGGCCTATCTGCTCAACGGCTCGCTCTTCGTCCTGGTGGGCCTGGAGGCCCAGTCGGCCCTCCGTGGCCTGACCACCTTCGACGTGACCCGGGCGCTGGTCATGGTGGGCATCGCGTCGGCCACCGTGGTCGCGGTGCGCTTCGCCTTCCTGTTCCTCTTCACCTACCTGATCCGCGCCATCGACCGGCGCCCGCAGCAGCGGCGGCGTCGGGTCGGCCACCGGGCCCGGGTGATCAGCGGGGTGGCCGGCTTCCGGGGCGCGGTGTCGCTCGCCGCGGCGCTCGCCGTGCCGCACACGCTGGACTCGGGGGCTGCCTTCCCCGACCGGGACATCATCGTCTTCGTGACCTGCGGCGTCATCGTGGTGACGCTGGTCGGACAGGGGTTGCTGCTGCCGGCCGTGGTGCGCTGGGCCCGGCTTCCCCGGGACACCTCGGTCGACGAGGAGCGGCAGCTCGCGCAGACCGCGGCCACCGAGGAGGCGCTGGCCGCGCTGGACGACGTCGCCGCCGAGCTGGGCACCGACCCCGACGTCGTCCGCCGGCTGCGCGACGAGTACGAGACGCATCTGCTGGTGACCCGCGCCTACCAGGAGGGCACCGGCCAGGAGCCCGCGTTGCGGCACGCCGAGCACTACACGGCGCTCCGCCTCGCGCTGCTCGCGCGAAAGCGCGCCACGGTGCTCAGGCTCCGCGACGAGCAGCACATCGACGACACCGTGCTGCGCCAGCTGCAGTCCGCGCTCGACATCGAGGAGGTGCGGCTCGCCAGGCGGCAGAGCCCACCGGGCCCTACGAGCGCCTGACGACGAGCACCAGCTTGCCGGTGGTGCGGCCGGTCTCGCCACGGGCGTGCGCCTCGGCGGCCCTGGCCAGCGGGAAGGTGCCGGCGATGGTGGCGCGCAGCCGGCCGGCCGCGGCGAGCCCGGCGACCTGCGCCATCCCCGCGTGGTCGGCCTCCACCAGCATCTCGGCCGCCCGGACGCCCCGTTCCGCGGCGCGGCGGCCGAGCGCGGTGCCGCCGCTCGGGATGATGCTGACGACGATGCCGCCGGGGCGCAGCACGTCGAGGGAGCGGAACGCGTTCTCGCCGCCGAGGGTGTCGAGGACGACGTCGAGGCCGCTCAGCTCCTCGACGAAGTCGGTGGCGTGGTAGTCGATGACCTCGTCGGCGCCCAGCCGGCGCAGGAAGTCGTGCTTGGGGGCGCTCGCGGTGCCGACCACGTGGGCGCCGCGGGCCTTGGCGACCTGCACGGCGAGGTGGCCGACGCCGCCGGCCGCGGCGTGGATCAGCACCCGCTGCCCGGGGCCGAGGCCGGCCGTGTCGACCAGCGCCTGCCAGGCGGTGAGCGCGGCCAGCGGCAGGGCGCCGGCCTGCACGTGGTCGAGGACGGCGGGCTTGGCCGCGAAGCAGCGGGTGGGCGCGGTGACGTACTCGGCGTGCGCGCCGACGCCGCGCGGGTAGGGCAGCATCCCGAAGACCTCGTCGCCGGGCCGGAAGAGGGTGACGCCGATGCCGACCCCCGCCACCACCCCGGAGACGTCCCAGCCGAGCACGAACGGCGGCCGGCCCACGGTGATGCCGGACTCGCGGTTCTTCCAGTCGGTCGGGTTGAGGCCGGCGGCGTGCACCTCGACCAGGATCTCGCCGAAGCCCGGCGCGGGGCGCGGCAGCTCGACCTCGCGCAGCACCTCGGTGCCGCCCAGGGTCTCCTGCCGGATGGCCCGCATCGTGGGGGTGTCGTTCTCCGTCATGCCCTCAGCCTGCGGTGGGGTTCCGGGACCGGCAAGCGGTGCCGGGAACGCCGGCACCGCTCCCCGGGGATGCTCAGGGGGTGGAGCGCTGGCGGGCGACGGCCAGGTGTTCGAGGACCTGGGAGACGACCCGGCTGTTGCCCGGGGCCAGCGGCGGCTCGTACGTCCAGGAGTGGCCCACCCACGGGTCGACGAGGTGGTCGTCGGGCACCGGGGTGACCCGCAGCAGGGAGCGCCACAGCGGGTCGAGCACCGGGCCGTAGCCGCGGGCGTCCTCGCGGTCGGCGACCATGACCAGGTGCACGCCGACCGAGGGCCCCTCGTCCGCGAGGTAGCGGAGCTGGGTGACGGCACGGTCGTCGAAGCCGTGCGGGAAGTCGTGGACGACGAGCAGCTGTTCGGCCATGTCGAGGTCGGGCGGCAGCGCGTCGACGGCCCGGCTGCGGATGGCCATCTGCACCAGGTCGACGCGCTGGGTGAGCCGGTCGAGGACGGTGGTCACGCCGGCGTGGCCGAGGCCGGGGGCCTCGCGGAGCGCGCCCGTCTCCAGCAGCGGCGCCAGCGCGGCGGCCGCGCTGCCGGCCGGGTCGATGACCTGGACGGTGAACGCGCCCACCGGGTGCACCGCGAGCAGCCTGGCCACCACGGCGGTGGCCGTCTCGGCGGCCAGCCCGCGGATCCCGTCCGCGTCGAGCGCGGCGGCCTCGGGCGAGAGGGTGCCGTGCCGCCCGGCGTCGACCCAGAGGCCGCGCTGGAGCGGCAACCGCACCAGCATCGGGATCCGCAGGTCGACGCGCTCGGGCAGGCTCAGATCGCCGAGCCGCAGCGCCATCGGCGCCTCGCCCGGCACCCGGTACGCCTGCCAGACCGGGTTGTCCCAGCGGGCGAAGGCCAGCGGCAGGGCCGGCTCGACCACCTCGGACTCCGCGACCAGCTGGGCGACGTCGCGCTCGAAGGCGCCGCGCGCCTGGTCGACCAGCTGGCTGTGCTTGGCGCGGGCCCCGGTGCGGGCCAGGTCGGCGGCCGGGCCGACCCGGGTGGCCGGATCGGAGAGCACCTGGTCGAGCTCCCGCTCCATCCGCGAGTCGGCGAAGTCGACCGCGCTGCGGTAGGCGGCCGCCGTTCTCGCCAGGTCCTCGAACATGCCCCAGACCTGGTTGTAGAGCCGCTCCTCCATGGTGTGGCCCGCGGCGTCGCCCGCGACCGGCTGGGCCGGCTGCCCGGGCGCCGGCGCGGCGGCCGCCGCCGGCTGGGCCGACGGGGCGGGGCGGTTCGGGTGCTGGAGGTTGATCCGGCCGGTGCCACCCGCCTGGCCGGGCTGGCCCGGCTGGCCGGCGGGGGGCGGGGGCGCGGCGACCGCGCGGGTCATGCCGCTGACCACCGCCTCGTTGATGGTGCCGGCCAACTGCCGTGCCTGCGGCAGCCCCTGGTCCTCCAGCATGGCCGCGAGCCCGCCCGCGTACCCCTGGCCGAGGGCCCGCACCTTCCAGGCGCCGTTGCGCCGGTAGAGCTCGACCGCGACGATCGCGGACTCGCTGGTGAGATCGGTGACCGTGTAGCGGACGATCTCGGTGCCGTCGAGCCCGGTGACGGCGATGGCGGGCGCGGCCACCGCGCCGAAGCTGGCCGGGCCGCCCACCCCGCTCACCAGGGCGAGCAGCACGTTCGCCCGGTGCACGTCCGCCGGCAGCGCGTCGAGGTCGACGGCCAGCCGGTGGTCGGCGGCCGCCTGCGGCGACACCTCGATGCCCGGCAGCCGGGGCGAGGCCGGATGCGCTATCCACGCCGCGTCCCGCATGCGCCCCTGGTCGTCGTTGAGCGTCACCCCGGCGACGACCGGCTGCCCGGCCGACACGCGGATCTCGAGCCGGGTGTCGGAGAGTGGGTGGTTCTGCCCGCGGATCAGCTCGGCCGCCATCGCCGCGCCCCCTGTCGTTTCCTTGCTCGCGCTGTGTCTGTTGCGGTTGTCGCGGTTGTCGCGGTTGTCACGGTGGGACTGCCGCCGCGGCCCCGATGTGCCCGGCCCCGCAGGTCGGGGCCAGGACGGTGTCGGTGGCGTCGGGTTACAGGTGCGGGATCAGCGCCGGCATCAGGTCCTGGAAGGTGCGGCCGGTGGCGGGCGTGCCGATGGCCGTCATCACCCAACCGGCGCCGTGGCGGCTCACCTTGGCCATGACCTGCGCGGTGTAGGCGCCGCCGCCGGTCAGCGTGTAGCGGGCGAGCTCCTGCCCGTTGGTCTCGTCGACCAGACGGCAGAACGCGTTCTCCACCTCCGCGAAGGACTGGCCGGTGAACGAGTTGACCGTGAACACGATGGTGTCGACGTGGACCGGCACCCGCGGCAGGTCGACGAGGATCGCCTCGTCGTCGCCGCCCTGGCCGGCGCCGCCCACCAGGTTGTCGCCGGTGTGGCGCACCGAGCCGTCGTCGCTCACCAGGTGCTGGAAGAAGACCACGTCGACCGGCTGCTTGTCGGCGAACAGCACGGCCGAGGCGTCCAGGTCGATCTCCTGGGTGCGCGACCTGAAGAGCCCCCGCCGCGGCGCCGCCTGCCAGCCCAGCCCCATCCGCACCGCGCTCAGCGAGCCGCCGTCCTGCTTCTGCAGGCTGATCGCCTGCCCCTTCGACAAGTCGATACCCATGGCTGGCTTTCCCCTTCGAGGTGTTACTCCAGTGCGCGCCGCCCACTTCGGCGACATGGATCACACTACGCACTGCCACTGACAGCGCACGCGCCAAGGCCCGCTTTGTATCGGTCCTGCAATACTCCGCGGCCCGGCCGGGGTCGGCCGGCAGGGTCAGCGGGTGAGCGGCAGGGCGCGCAGCAACAGCGCGGAGCGGGGCCCGAGTCGCAGTGGTTCGCCGGCGGAGTGCCCGGTGTCGGGGGCCCGTTCCTGGTCCTCGCGGGTGGTGTCGACCAACAGCCGGTAACCGGCGGCCCAGGGCGGGCCGGGCAGCGGGAAGTCCAGCGATTCGGCCCCGGCGTGCAGCAGCAGCAGGAAGCTGTCGTCGACGATCCGCCGGCCCGTCGCGTCCCGCCCCGGGATGTCGGTGCCGGAGAGGAACATGCCCAGCGTGGCGCTCGGCGCGTTCCAGTCGTCCTCCGTCATCTCCCGCCCGTCCGCGGTGAACCAGCCGAGGTCGCGCAGGCCCCTGGGGCCGTGCCGGTGGCCGGAGAAGAAGGCGCGGCGGCGCAGCACGGGGTGGTCGTGGCGGAGCGCGATCAGCCGCCGGGTGAGGTCGAGCAGCGGGCGCCACTCGGGGTCGTCGGCCGCCGACCAGTCGAGCCAGCCGGTCTCGTTGTCCTGGCAGTAGGCGTTGTTGTTGCCGTGCTGGGTGCGCCCCAGTTCGTCGCCGGCCACCAGCATCGGGACGCCGGTGGAGAGCAGCAGCGTGGTGAGCAGGTTCCGGAGCTGGGCGCGGCGCAGCGCGGCGACGTCCGGATCGTCGGTCGGACCCTCGACGCCGCAGTTCCAGGCGCGGTTGTCGTCGCTGCCGTCGCGGTTGCCCTCGCCGTTGGCCTCGTTCCGCTTCCGCTCGTAGGTGACCAGGTCGCGCAGGGTGAACCCGTCGTGCGCGGTGACGAAGTTGACGGAGGCATAGGGGCGGCGGCCGCTGCCGGCGTACAGGTCGCTGGATCCGGAGAGCCGGTAGCCGAGGTCGCCGAGCTCGGGCAGCGCGCCGCGCCAGTAGTCGCGGACGGTGTCCCGGTAGCGGTCGTTCCACTCCGTCCACAGGGGTGGGAAGGCGCCCACCTGGTAGCCGCCGTCGCCGACGTCCCAGGGTTCGGCGATCAGCTTGACCCGGCGCAGCACCGGGTCCTGGGCGATCACGGCGAGGAACGGCGAGAGCATGTCGACGTCGTGCATGGCGCGGGCCAGCGCGGCGGCCAGGTCGAAGCGGAAGCCGTCGACGCCCATCTCCTCCACCCAGTAGCGCAGCGAGTCGGTGATCAGCCGGAGCACGTGCGGCCGGACGACGTGCGGGGTGTTGCCGCAGCCGGTGTAGTCGGCGTAGCGCCGCGGGTCCTGGGCGAGCCGGTAGTAGCCGGCGTTGTCGATGCCGCGCAGCGAGAGGGTCGGGCCCTCCTCGCCGCCCTCCGCCGTGTGGTTGTAGACGACGTCGAGGATGACCTCGACGCCGGCCCGGTGCAGCGCGTCGACCATGGCACGGAACTCGCGGATCTGCTCGCCGCGGGTTCCCGAGGCGCTGTAGCCGGCGTGCGGCGCGAAGTAGCCGATGGAGTCGTAGCCCCAGTAGTTGCGCAGGCCTCGGCGGGTCAGCCGGGCGTCGTGGGCGAACTGGTGGACCGGCAGCAGTTCGACGGCGGTGACGCCGAGCCCGGTGAGGTGCCGGATCGCGGCGGGGTGGCCGAGCCCGGCGTAGGTGCCGCGGAGTTCGGGCGGCACACCGGGGTGACGCATCGTGAAGCCGCGCACGTGCAGTTCGTAGATGACGGAGTCGGCCCAGTCGGTCCGCGGCCGGCCCTCGGTGGCCGGCCGCGGCCCGTCGGCCACCACCACGCCCTTGGGCACGAACGGCGCCGAGTCGCGGTCGTCGCGGACGGTGTCGGCGCGTTCGGGGTCCGGGTGGTCGCGGTCGTGGCCGTGCACCTCGGCCGGCGTGCCGTCGAACTCGCCGTCCACCGCCCGCGCGTAGGGGTCGAGCAGCAGCTTGGCCGGGTTCCAGCGGGCGCCGGCCGCCGGCTCCCAGGGGCCGTGCACCCGGTAGCCGTAGCGCTGCCCCGGGCGGACGCCGGGCAGGAAGCCGTGCCAGATCTCGTGGGTCGGTTCGGCGAGCGGGTGCCGGGTCTCGCGGCCCGCGTCGTCGAAGAGGCAGAGGTCGACGGCCTCGGCGCCGCCGGCCCACAGCGCGAAGTTGGTGCCCTCGACGGAGCCGGGGCCGACGCCGAACCGGGCGCCGAGCGGCTCGGGTTGGCCGGGCCAGACCTCGACCGGCCCGACCGGCCCGACCTGCGTGGACGCGTGGCGCACGGCGGCCCTCCCATCGCTGTTTCACCCCGAACGCCCGGGAATAGGGCATTTTGCCACGGCACACGCGGCGATTCGCCGTAGCGACCGCGGGGATCTGCAGCGGAACGGTGACAGACGACGGCATTTCCCCAGTGCGACCGTGTGATTACCTGGTGATCCAGTGGGGCTGCGCGCGGTGCTGCGTGCGCGAGGGGAGAGAACGACAAGTGAGTACACGGCGTGGAAAGAGACGTGCCTCGGGGGCGATGTCGGCGCTGTTGGGGGTGGTGCTGCTGACGCTGACCGCGTGCAGCGGGGGCGGCTCGGGCGATCCGGAGCCCGACGACCGGTCGGCCGAGACGGCCGAAGTCTCCATATCCGTCGCGCCCGATGACGGCGCGACAGGCGTCGCGACCTCGGGCGAACTGACGGTCGGCGCCGAGGACGGCACGCTGACCGAGGTCAGGGTCACCGACCCGGAGGGCACCGAGGTGTCCGGCGAGCTGACGGAGGACGCGACCGGCTGGGCGCCGAGCGAGGCGCTGGCCAACGACACCGAGTACACCGTGGCGGTCGTCGGCGAGAACGCCGAGGGCACGGAGGGCACCAGGACCACCTCCTTCACGACGCTGGCGGCGGACGCCACCTTCACCAGCAACTGGAACATCTCGGACGGCGCCGAGGTCGGCGTCGGCATGGAGCTCTCGGTCACCTTCGACACCCCGATCGAGAACACCGACGCGGTGCGCGACGCGATCCGGATCGTCACCGAGCCGCCGGTCGAGGTCAGGGGCCACTGGTTCGGCAACCAGCGGATCGACTTCCGGCCCGAGGAGTACTGGGCGCCCGGCACCCAGGTGGACATCCAGCTGCGGGTCCGCGGCGTGGAGGGCGCCCCCGGCGTCTACGGCACGGCCCGCGAGGACATCGGCTTCACCGTCGGCCGCAGCCAGGTCAGCACGGTCGACGTGAACACCCTCACCATGGACGTGGTCAGGGACGGCGAGTCCATCCGCTCCATCCCGGTCACCACCGGCGCCCCGGGCTACGAGACCTGGAACGGCAGGATGGTGATCACCGAGAAGCTGGTCGAGACCCGGATGAACGGCGACACCGTCGGCTACGGCGGCGAGTACGACATCCCCGACGTGCCGCACGCCATGCGGCTGTCCACCTCGGGCACCTTCATCCACGGCAACTACTGGGGCGGCGGCGTCTTCGGCAACTCCAACGCCAGCCACGGCTGCGTCGGCCTGCGCGACGTCCAGGGCGCCGGCGACCCGGGTACCGACGCGGCCTGGTTCTTCGCCAACTCGCTGATCGGCGACGTGGTCGAGGTCGTCAACTCCAACGACGACATCATCGCCCCGGACAACGGCCTCAACGGCTGGAACATGTCCTGGGACGAGTGGGGCGTCTGAGCCTCCGCCAGGCCCAAGGCCTGTCTTCTGGGTCTTCGTGGATCAGCGAGCGGCGGATGGCTCCCCCGGACTTCGTCCGGGGGGACCCCCATGGCTGGGGGCCCGTCGCGAGCCGACGAAGATCCGAAGACAGGCCGTAGCCTGGCGCGCATGACAGTTCATCTCGACGTGGCGGACGGCGTCGGCACCATCCGGCTCGACCGTCCGCCGCTCAACGCGCTGGACATCGCCACCCAGGACCGGCTGCGCGACCTCGCGGGCGAGGTCACCGGCCGCGACGACGTACGTGCCGTGCTGATCCACGGCAACGAGAAGGCGTTCGCGGCCGGGGCCGACATCCGGGAGATGCGGGAGCTGGACCACGAGGGCATGGTGGCCCGCTCCCGCGGCCTCCAGGACGCCTTCACCGCCATCGCCCGCGTCCCCAAGCCGGTGATCGCCGCGATCACCGGCTACGCGCTCGGCGGCGGCTGCGAGTTGGCGCTCTGCGCCGACGTCCGCTACGCGGCCGAGGACGCGAGGCTCGGCCAACCCGAGATCCTGCTCGGCCTCATCCCCGGCGCCGGCGGAACCCAACGCCTGGCCCGCCTCGTCGGCCCCTCCAGGGCCAAGGACCTGATCTTCACCGGCCGCCAGGTCACCGCCGCCGAGGCGCTGGCCATCGGCCTGGTCGACCGGGTCCTCCCGGCCGACCAGGTGCTCGCCGAGGCCCACGCGTGGGCCGCCCGGCTGGCCACCGGCCCCGCCATGGCCCTGCGCGCCGCCAAGGAGTCCGTCGACGGCGGCCTCGAAACCGACCTCGACACCGGCCTGACCATCGAACGCACCTGGTTCGCCGGCCTCTTCGCCACCCGCGACCGCGAGTACGGCATGCGGAGCTTCGTCGAGGAAGGACCGGGCAAGGCCACGTTCTGGCCCCGGGACTGACCCGCGACCGCCACGAGACCGCCACGAGACCGAGGGGCCGCCGACGGCTGGTCCGTGCCCCCTCACCCCGGCGGGGCCACTTACCACGGAACCGCCCACGCTCGGGGCATATGCACGCCATGATGGGGGGCATGGCAGCAGCGGCGGACACTCCCATGCGGGACCTCATGCGCGAGGACCAACTGACCGATGCGGCTCTGGAACCGGTCGGCGCCGACCCGTCCTTCCGTGAGGTGCGCCTCCCCGCCCGCCCCGAGTCGGCCGGGCTCGCCAGGCGGCTCACCCGCGAGCAGTTCGGCACCCGCTGGCTGCTGTCGGCCGAACTCACCGAGAACGCCGTCCTGCTGGTCTCCGAACTCGTCGGCAACGCCGTCCAGCACGCCGGCGCCCCCGCCTTCGGCCTCCGCATCCGCCGCCGCCGCGGCTGGATCCGCGTCGAGGTGCGCGACCCCTCCCGGGCCCTGCCGTGCCTGCTCCCCGTCCGCGAGATGGACGTGGTCTCCGGCCGCGGCCTCTTCCTCGTCGACACGCTGGCCGACCGCTGGGGCGTCGACCTGCTCCCGCTGGGGAAGTCGGTCTGGTTCGAGATGCGGACCGCCACGCGCTGAGCGCCGGCGTCCGCCCCGGCCCCGTGCCGACTGCCGACTGTGGACTGCCGACTGCCGAGAGGGTCTGGTCGGCTCGTCGTCGCGAACGAACCGACCAGACCCTGGCAACAGGCCCTAGGCCAGGCTGTCGCGCCAGGCCCGGTGCAGCGCCGAGAAGCGGCCGTCGCCCGCGATGAGCTCCGCCGGAGGGCCGTCCTCCACCACGCGGCCGGCGTCCATCACGAGCACCCGGTCGGCGATCTCCACCGTGGAGAGCCGGTGCGCGATCACCAGGGCCGTGCGGCCCTGGAGGACCGTCACCATCGCCTCCTGGACCGCCTTCTCGCCGGGGATGTCGAGCGAGGACGTCGCCTCGTCGAGGATCACCACCGACGGGTCGGCCAGCACCACCCGCGCGAAGGCCACCAGCTGCCGCTGGCCGGCGGAGATCCGGCCGCCGCGCTTGCGGACGTCCGTGTCGTAGCCCTCGGGCAGCGAGCTGATGAAGTCGTGCGCGCCGATCGCCTTCGCGGCCCGCTCGATCTCGTCCCGTGTGGCGTCCGGCTTGCCGATCGCGATGTTCTCGGCGACGGTGCCGGAGAACAGGAACGCCTCCTGGGTCACCATCACCACCCCGCGCCGCAGCTCGGGCATGGCCAGCTGCCGCAGGTCGGTGCCGTCGAGCAGCACCCGGCCCTCGGTCGGGTCGTAGAACCGGGCGAGCAGCTTGGCCAGCGTCGACTTGCCGGCGCCGGTGGCGCCCACCAGGGCCGTGGTCTGGCCGGCCGGCAGGGTCAGCCGGAAGCTCGGCAACACCTCGCCGCCCGTGCGGTAGGCGAACCTGACGTCGTCGAAGACCACCTCGCGGCCCGGCCGCCCGGCCGCCCTCGCGGGCAGTTCGGTCGGTTCCTCGGGCTCCGGCACGTCGGGCCGCTGGGACAGCAGCCCCGCGACCTTCTCCAGCGAGGCCACCGCGGACTGGTAGTTGTTGAGGATCATCGCGAAGCGGTCGAGCGGGTCGTAGAGCCGCCGGATGTAGAGCGCGCCGGCCGCCAGCGCGCCCAGCTCCAGGTCGCCCGAGGCCACCCGCTGCGCGCCCCACAGCACGATCCCGGCCACCGCGACCGCCGCGATGAGCCGGGAGAGCACCACGAAGCGGGCCATCTCCAGGATGGTGTCGCCGTTGACCCGCTCGTGCGCCCGGTTCAGCGTCTCGAACGACTCGTCGTTGGCCTGCTCACGGCGGAACGCCTTGACCGGCCGGATGCCGTTGAGCGTCTCGGAGAACTTGACGATCACCGCCGCGATCGCCGTCGAGCGGCGCAGGAACCGCTCCGCCGAACGCCGCCGGAAGCTGCGCACCAGCAGGAGGACCGGGAGGAACGAGAGCAGCGCCGCGGTGCCGAGGCCGAGGTCCAGATAGAGCAGCAGGGCACCGATGTAGACGACGGACACCAGGATGTTCAGCATCTCCTGGAGGCCCTCGTTCAACAGCTCGCGCAGCGACTGCACGTCGCTGGTGGAGCGGGAGATGAGCCGACCCGAGGTGTAGCGGTCGTGGAAGTCCAGGCTGAGCGCCTGGGCGTGCCGGTAGATGCGGAGGCGCAGCTCCAGCAGCACGTTCTGGTTGATCCGGGCCGAGATCCGGATGAACGTGGCCTGCAGGACGCCGGCGCTCAGCGCGCAGACCAGGTAGGCCACGGCGACGGCGATCAGCGGGCCGTTGTCGTCGTCGCGGACCGCCGGGACGCCGCTGTCGATCGCGTAGGCGACCAGCAGCGGCACGGCCTGCACCGCCGCCTGCTGGGTGAGCAGCAGCACGGCGGCGAGGGCGACCCGCTTCCGGTAGGGGTGCAGCAGCGAGCCGAGCAGCCGGCGGGACGCGCCCCTGGGCGAGGGCAGGGTGTCCTGGGCCAGCGGGTCGGTCTCGACGGCGGGGCGTGCGTCCCGCTTCTCGTGCTGGGTGTCGTCCTGGGTGTCGACGGTGGTGGTCATCGCGCGGCGACCTCGCTGTAGGCGTTGTGCTCCTCGGTGTGCTCACCGGTCATCAGGTGCCGGTACTCGGCGTTGCCGTGCAGCAGTTCGGTGTGCGTGCCGACGGCGACGATCCGGCCGCCGGAGAGCAGCGCGACCCGGTCGGCCAGCTGGACGGTGGACGGCCGGTGGGCGACCACCAGCGCGGTGGTGGTGGCCAGGACCTCGCGCAACGCGGCCTCGACCCGGGCCTCGGTGTGCACGTCGAGGGCGGAGAGCGGGTCGTCGAGGACGAGGAACGCCGGCTGGCCGATCACGGCGCGGGCCAGGGCCAGCCGCTGGCGCTGGCCGCCGGAGAGACTGAGGCCCTGCTCGCCGACCTCCGTCTCGCTGCCGGCGGGCAGCGCGCCGACGAATCCTTCCGCCTGGCTGACGGCCAGCGCGCGATCCAGGTCCTCGCGGCCCGAGCCGGGGCTGCCCATCAGCACGTTCTCCCGGACCGAGGCCGAGAACAGCGTCGGCTCCTCGAAGGCGACGGCGACCCGGCGCCGCACCTCGTCCCTGGACAGGCCGGCGATGTCGACGCCGTCGAGCGTGACGCGGCCCTCGGTGACCTCGTACAGCCGGGGGACGAGCGCGATCAGCGTGGTCTTGCCGCTGCCGGTGCCGCCGACCAGGGCCAGCGTCTCGCCGGGACGGATGTGCAGGTCGACGCCGTTCAGCACGGGCGTGCTGTCGGGGGCCGCGTCCGGGTAGCGGAAGACGACGTTCTCGAAGCGGAGGCCGTCCCCGGTGGTGGCGCCTGCCTCCGCCGCCGCGGTGGCCGTGCCGGGCTCGGCGGGGACCTCGACGTCCATCACCTCGAAGAAGCGGTCGGTGGCGGTGGCCGCCTCGTTGCACAGCGCCAGCAGGAAGCCGATGGACTCCACCGGCCAGCGAAGCGTCATCGCGGTGGTCATGAACGCCACCAGGGTGCCGGCGGTGAGCGCGCCGTCGGCGACCTCGCCGACGCCGACCACCAGGGCGATACCGAGGAACAGCTCGGGGAGGCTGAGGATGACCAGCCAGATGGCCGCGAGCAGCCGCGCCTTGTGCAGCTCGGTGT
This sequence comes from Streptomyces hainanensis, assembly GCF_004348415.1. Taxonomy (GTDB): domain Bacteria; phylum Actinomycetota; class Actinomycetes; order Streptomycetales; family Streptomycetaceae; genus Streptomyces; species Streptomyces hainanensis. The sequence continues at coordinate 1,213 of NZ_SMKI01000122.1, read as the reverse complement.
CCATCAACCGGCGGGTCAGCGCGTCGAACGCGCGGGCCTGGCTGCGGTGCCGGCCGAAGCCCTTGATGATGCGGATGCCGAGGATGGACTCCTCGACGACCGTGGTCAGGTCGCCCATCTGGTCCTGGGCGCGGCGGGCCACCACGGAGAACCGCTGCTCGAAGATCCAGCAGACGAAGATCAACGGCACGACGGGGCCGATCAGGATCAGGCCGAGCAGCCAGTCCTGCGCGAGCAGCACACCGAAGCCGATGAGGATGGTCGCGCTGTTGACGATGAGGAAGGTGAGGCCGAAGGCGAGGAACATCCGGAGCAGCTGGAGGTCCCCGGTGCCGCGCGACAGCAGCTGACCGGTGGGCCAGCGGTCGTGGAACGAGACCGGGAGTCGCTGCACGTGCCGGTAGAGCGCGGACCGCATGTCCGCCTCGACGCGGGTGAGCGGCCGGGCCACCAGCCAGCGGCGCAGCCCGAACAGCGCCGCCTCGGTGACGCCGACCACCAGCAGCACGAGACCGCCGAGCCACACGCCCGCGGTGTCGCCGTCGGTGACCGGACCGTCCACGATCCACTTCAGCACCAGCGGCATCACCAGGCCCATGCTGGCGGCCACGATGGCCACGCCGGCGGCGGTGAAGACCCGCCCCCTGACCGGGCGCACATACGGCCAGAGCCGAAGCAGCGAGCGGACGACGGAACGTTTTCGGGAGGCGGCGGCAGGGGCGGCGGGGGCTTCGGCTGAGGCAGACATCACTATCGAGACTACGGTTCGGCACTGACACTTCCCACGGGTTTTCGCCCTAGTCCGGAGGGCTGAGCCGGCCGCGACGGCCGACCGTCCGCCGACTGTCGGTGGTCCTGCTTAGGGTGTGCGGCATGAGTCAGCAGACACGGATGCGGGACCTTCGGGAGCTCCAGGCGGCGCTGCGGACGGCGTCCGACATCGCCTTCGACCAGGAGCCGCCGGCCGGAGAACAGGCCGACGTCCTGGTGGACGCGTTGCGGCGGGCGCTGACGGCGGCCCAGTCCCTGGGCGACGGCCCCGGCGAGACGGGCTGCCGGGAACATCCACGGGGGGCGGTGGATCCGCTCTACGGCGACAAGGACGACCCGCTGCCGGCGGGTTGGGGCCGGTGCCTGCTGTGCAACGACCGCCGCCGGCGCGCGACCCGCGCCTCCCGGCGGGGCTAGCCCACGCCCTGCGGGGGTTCCCCGC
>NZ_SMKI01000121.1 GCF_004348415.1 Streptomyces hainanensis | reverse complement strand
GGGCGCGCTGCCCCACGGCGTCTCCGGGCCGCAGGCCATGCACGACGCGCTGCTGTCCGCCGGCAACGCGGTGGCCGCGCTGGCGCACGGCACCGAGCCGGAGCCGGGCCGCAACTCCCCCGCCTGCCTGGTGACCCTCGGACACCGGCTGATCGCCCTGATCACCTCGCGGTCGAGCCCCACCAGCCGGGCGCTGCGCGCCGGTTGGCGGGAGGCCACCGCCACCCTCGACCTGCCGCCGCACGGCCACCTGGACATCGACGTGCCCACCTACGGCACCCCCGGCTGGGTCGACTCCTACGACGAGGTGCTGGCCCGCTGCCGGGAACGCGGGGTGCGGGCGCTGCTCGTCCACTCCGACCGTGAGGCCATCGGCATGGTCGAGCGCGCCCGCGACCTGGGTCTCCGGGTGCCGGAGGAACTGGCCGTCGTCTCCTACGACGACGAGGTCGCCGCCGCCTCCGACCCGCCCCTGACCGCCGTCCGCCCGCAGAAGCACCGGCTCGGCGCGCTGGCCGCCGAACTGGCCCTGGCCCGCCTCGCCGACACCGGCGAACGCCCGGTGCACCGCGTCCAGTTGTGGCCCACCCTGATCGTCAGGGAGTCCTGCGGCGGCGCGGCGCCCTGACCCGGCGCCGGTCAGCCCCCGATGCCGGTCACCGCCACCATCAGCGGCAGGCCCAGGATGATCAGCAGCCCGCCCAGCACGTCGAAGGTGAAGCCCGAGCGGATCATCGTGGTGATCGGCACCACGCCCGAGCCGTAGGCGATGGCGTTCTGCGGCGTCGAGACCGGCAGCATGAACCCGAACGACGCGGCGAACGTCGCCGCCAGCGCCGGCACGAACGGGTCGACGTCGGCCGCCATCGCGATCGGCAGCACGATCGGCACCACCACCGCGGCCGAGGCCGTGTTGCTCGTGGTCTCCGACACCAGGATCGCGAGCGCCGCCGAGAAGGCGGTGATCCAGAACAGGCTGGTCATCCCCAGCGCGTCGTTGGCCTCCGTGCCGATGGTCAGCGCAAGACCCGTGGACTCCAGCAGCGAGCCGAAGATGATCCCGGTGCCGAACAGGACGATGGTGCCCCAGTCGATCCGGGCCGCGTCGCTCCAGTTGAGCGTCGCCTCCCGGCGCGCGAAGTTCGTCGGCAGCAGGAACAGCAGCGAGGCGCCGAGCACCGCCACGATCCCCTCGTTGAGCCGGCCGCTGACCGTCTCGTACACCGACGAGTCGGTGCCGGCGACCAGCGCCACCACGCCCGGCGTGATCCACAGCACCACCGTGATCCCGAAGGCGATCAGCGTGTTCCACTCCGCCCGCGACAGCCGCCCCAACTCGGCCCGCTGCTGCGCCACATACTCCTCGATGCCCTCGATCCGGCGGATCTCGGGCCGGTTGACCAACAGCAGCACCACGGCCAGCACCACGAACATCAGCGCGCAGATCGGCAGCGCCGTCGCCATCCACTGGGCGAACGAGATCCGCTCCCCGGTGGCCTCCTCGATCAGCCCCCGCCCGATCAGGTTCGGCGGCGAACCCACCGGCGTCAGCAGCCCGCCCACGCTCGCGCCGTACGCCAGCATCAGCACCAGCGCCGCGCCCACCCGCAGCCGCGTCGGGTCGAAGTCCGGCTCCACCAGGCCGCGGTCCTGGAGCAGCTTGGCGATCACCGTCAGGATGCCGAGCGCGGTCGGCAGCAGCATCGCCACCGTCGCGGTGTTGGACACGAACGCCGACAGCAGGCAGGTGATCCCGCCGAACGCCACGATCACGCCCACCGTGGACCGGCCCACCCCGGGCAGCGCCAGGATCCGGAACGCGAACCGCCGCGCCAGGCCGTGCTTCAGCATCGCCTGGGCGAGGATGAACGCGCCGATGAAGGTGAAGACCGTCGACGAGCCGAACGGCGCCAGCGCGTCGTTCGCCGGCACCACCCCGAACAGCACGATGCAGCCCACCCCGATGAGCCCGCCCACCGGGATCGGCACCGGCTCCGTCACCCACAGCACCACCACGCCGAGCAGCAGCCCGGCGAGGGTCTGCTGGCTCGGCGCCATGTCGAGCGGCAGTGCCAGGAACACCACCGCCACCAGCGGCGCCAGCCACAGCCCGGTGGTCCGCCTGGCCCGCTCGAACCTCTCCTCGGTCGGCGTGAGCCGCTGTTCGCCGAGGCTGCGGTAGGTCGCGTGGCCCAACAGGGCCTTCTGTACGTCGGTTCTGGTGCCCGGCCCGCTGTCACTGGTTGTCATGGAGCCACCTCCGAGGTCCTGCCCCGCCGCGCCGCGGGACACCGATCAACCTGCCGTCGAACGGCCCGGTCGTACAGGGGTGGTGCACGAAGTCGTCCCTGAGGCGGGTGGGAACGTCACGGCCCGTGCGTCGAGCGCGCACCGGAAGTGGCGTGTTTCGCGCACCGCTGGCTAGAGTCGGGGCCACGCGCCCACGCGCACGCCCCCTGAAGGGGCCGAGAGAGCGAGGACGGTCGGTCGGATGGCAACCCCAGGCAGTCGCGGCACGCTCAGGTCCCGCGAGCGGCGGGAGCAGATCATCAGCCTCGCGACGGACGCCGGCCTCGCGAGCGTCGAGGAGTTGGCCGCCCGCTTCGGCGTCACGGCCTCCACCATCCGCCGCGACCTCACCCAGCTCAGCGCCAGCGGCCGGCTCGCCCGCACCTACGGCGGCGCGATCGCCGTCCCGCACCGCGGCGAGGCGTCGCTCGACCAACGCGACAGCGAGGCGTTCGAGCCGAAGCGGGCCATCGCCCGCTGGGCCGCAGACCGCGTCGAGGTCGGGCAGTCCCTGCTGCTCGACGCCGGCACCACCGTGGCCCTGGTGGCCCGCGCGCTGCCCCCCGAAGCCTCGTTGACGGTCACCACCGCCAGCCTGCCGGTGCTCCACCACGTCCAACACCGGGACGACATCACCACGCTGTGCCTCGGCGGGCGGCTGCGCGCGCTGAGCGACGCCTTCGTCGGGCCGCTGGCCGAGGCCGCGTTGGAGCGGATGAGCTTCGACGTCGCCTTCCTCGGCGCCGACGGCGTCACCAGCGACGGCGGCCTGTGCGAGGCCGAGCTCGAACAGACCAGGCTCAAGGAGCTGATGGCCCGCCGCTCCCGCCGGGTCTACGTGCTGACGCACGCCGCCAAGCTGGGCCACCGCCCCTTCCGCGCCTGGGCCCGGCTGGAGACGGACTGGACGCTGGTCACCGACGACGGCGCCCCGCCGCACGTCCTCGAGGAGTTCAGGGCCGCCGGCCGCGACGTCGTCGTGGTGCCGACCGCGCGGCACGCGGAGACCGCCGCGCCTGCGTGAACCGGCGGTCCGCCGCGGGGCAGGATGGCCGACATGTCACGGCCGACCGCACGCCACGAGACCCCGGAGGAGCGGGCCGACCGAAACTTCGTCGAACTGCTCCAGGAACTGCGCGTGACGCAGACGGGGGTGCAGATCCTCTTCGCCTTCCTGCTCACGCTCGCCTTCACCCAGCGCTTCACCGACCTCGACGACTTCGAACGCGCCACCTACATCACCACGCTGGCGCTCGCGCTCTGCGCCACCGCCCTGTTCACCGCCCCCGCCGCGATCCACCGCGCGCTCTTCCAACGCGGCGCCAAGCGGCTGCTGGTGGTCGTCTCGGCCCGGCTCGCCGCCGCCGGACTCGTCATGCTCGCGCTCTCGTTCACCGGCGCGATGCTGCTGGTGGTGAGCGTGGTGGTCAGTCGCACGGCCGGGATCATCGCCGGCGGCTGCGCCTTCCTGCTCTGCGGCGTGCTGTGGGGCCTGCTGCCGCGACAACTCAGACGCGGGACCGGCCCCGGACACCGGAACGGTGCCCAGGGCCGGCCCCTCCCTCCCGCCCCTCCCGGCCGCTAGGGCCGGCGCACCGAGTCCGGCGCCGGTGCCGGACCAGGTGCCGGACTCGGTGCCGGCGCCGGTGCCGGATCGGCGGTCTCGGTGTGCTCCGCGTCCTCCACCTCGGCCCTGATCTGCTCGCAGGCGCGGCTCAGCAGCCGCGAGACGTGCATCTGCGAGATGCCGAGCCGATGGGCGATGCCGCTCTGCGTCATGCCGTGGAAGTAGCGCAGGTAGAGGATGTGCCGCTCCCGCTCCGGCAGGGCCCGCAGCGGGTCCCTGACCGACTCCCGGTCCACCACCCGGTCGAAGCCCGGCTCCGGCTCGCCCAGCGTGTCGAGCAGCGAGTAGTCGCCGTCCGAACCAGGAAGTTCCGCGTTCAACGACAGCGTGCTGTAGCTCTCCAGCGCCTCCATGCCCGTCCTGACCTCGTCCTCGGTCAGGCCGCTGTGCTCGGCGATCTGCGCCACGCTCGGCCCCCGGTCGTCCAGCCGGTAGCTCAGCTGGCGGGTGGAGGCCCGCACCTGGTTGCGCAGCTCCTGGGTGCGCCGCGGCACGTGCAGCCCCCACAGGTGGTCGCGGAAGTGCCGCTTCACCTCGCCCACGATCGTGGGCACCGCGTAGCTCTCGAAGGGCCGGCCGCGACTCGGGTCGTACCGGTTCACCGCCTTCACCAGGCCGAGCGCCGCGACCTGCTCCAGGTCCTCCAGCGACTCGCCGCGGTCCCGGAAGGTGCGGGCCAACCGGTCCGCCATCGGGATCCAGGCCCGCACCACGTCACGGCACAGCTCGTCCCGCTCGGCGCAGGGCGGCAGCTTCGCGATGCGCGCGAACTCCCGGCTGGTGTCGGGGGCGTCATCGTGGGGATGGCGCCGTTTTCGGGGTTGTGCGGGTGTGTTCATGGTGCGTCTCCCTGTGCTCGCCACGGAAGAGGCCGCTGACCTCAGTCTGCCCGCTAACCACCTCCGGCACATCTCGGAGGGTGACAGTCGGTGTTCGGTCGCATCCGTACCGTGAATCGCCCACGAAAGGGGCAAACGCGGGACGCCGTGCCGTCCGGCAGTACAACAAGCCGCGGACAGGCCGTGACAGCGAAGGGACGGTTCATGGCGACGCTGACGGACACGCGGGCCGCGGAACACACGCCGAGACGCCGGAGCCCGGGCCGGATCGCCGTGTCCTGGATGACCACCACCGATCACAAGCGGATCGGCACCCTGTACCTGGTCACGTCGTTCCTCTTCTTCCTGCTGGCCGGCTCCCTCGCCATGGTGATGCGCGCCGAGCTCGCCAGGCCGGGACTGCAACTCGTGACCGCCGAGCAGTTCAACCAGGCGTTCACCCTGCACGGCACGATCATGATGCTGCTCTTCGCCACCCCGCTCTTCGCCGGCTTCGCCAACTGGATCATGCCGCTCCAGCTCGGCGCCCCCGACGTGGCCTTCCCCCGGCTGAACGCCCTCGCCTACTGGTTCTACCTCTTCGGCGGGCTGCTGGTCATCGGCTCGCTGCTCACCCCCGCCGGGGCCGCCAGCTTCGGCTGGTTCGCCTACGCCCCGCTCAACGACGCCGTCCGCTCACCGGGCACCGGCCCCGACATGTGGGTCATGGGCCTGGCGCTCTCCGGCTTCGGCACCATCTTCGGCGCGGTCAACTTCGTCACCACCATCGTCTGCATGCGCGCCCCCGGCATGACGATGTTCCGGATGCCGATCTTCGTCTGGAACGTGCTCCTCACCAGCGTGATGGTGCTGCTGGCCTTCCCGGTGTTCGCCGGCGCCCTGTTCTGCCTCGCGGCCGACCGGGTCTTCGGCGCCCACGTCTTCGACCCGGCCAACGGCGGCGCCCTGCTGTGGCAGCACCTGTTCTGGTTCTTCGGCCACCCCGAGGTCTACATCATCGCGCTGCCGTTCTTCGGCATCATCACCGAGATCATCCCGGTCTTCAGCCGCAAACCGATCTTCGGCTACCTCGGCCTGATCGGCGCCACCATCGCCATCGCCGGCCTCTCCATGACCGTCTGGGCGCACCACATGTTCGCCACCGGAGCGGTGCTGCTGCCGTTCTTCTCCGGGCTCTCGTTCCTCATCGCCGTCCCCACCGGCGTCAAGTTCTTCAACTGGATCGGCACCATGTGGAAGGGATCGCTCAGCTTCGAGACCCCGATGCTCTGGTCGATCGGCTTCCTCGTCACCTTCCTCTTCGGCGGCCTCACCGGCGTCATCCTGGCCTCGCCGCCACTCGACTTCCACGTCACCGACACCTACTTCGTGGTCGGCCACTTCCACTACGTGGTCTTCGGCACCGTGGTGTTCGCGATGTTCGCCGGCTTCCACTTCTGGTGGCCCAAGTGGACCGGCCGGATGCTCGACGAACGCCTGGGCCGGATCCACTTCTGGACCCTGTTCGTCGGCTTCCACGGCACCTTCCTCGTCCACCACTGGCTGGGCGTCGAGGGCATGCCGCGCCGGATCGCCGACTACCTGGCCGCCGACGGCTTCACCACCCTCAACACCATCTCCACCATCGGCGCCTTCCTGCTCGGCCTCTCCACCCTGCCGTTCCTCCTCAACGTCTGGCAGACCGCCCGGCACGCCCCCCGGGTCGACGCCGACGACCCGTGGGGCTTCGGCCGCTCCCTGGAGTGGGCCACCTCCTGCCCGCCGCCCCGGCACAACTTCGTCGAACTGCCCAGGATCCGCTCCGAGTCGCCCGCCTTCGACGCGCACCACCCCGAGGTCGCCGCGCACACCCAGGGCCGCGACCGCGACGCCGCGCACTGAGCCTCACTCGGCGGTCGGGCCGACCAGCTCCACCAGCACGTCCTCCATCGTCACGAAGCCCAGCAGCCGCCCCCTGGCGCTCACCACGGCCGCCAGGTGGGTGACCGCCCGGCGCATCGCCGTCAACGCGTCGTCCAGCGGGGTGTCGAGCCGGATCTGCACCACCGGGTGCAGGGCGTCCCTCGGGAAGGGCCGGTTCCGGTCCGGGGCGCCCAGCGCGTCCTTGACGTGCAGGAAGCCGAGCACCGTGTCGCCGGGGCCCGTCACCGGGAACCGCGAGAAGCCGGAGGAGGCCGCCACCCGCTCCAACTGGCGCGGCGTCACCAGATGGTCGACGGTCACCATCCGCGCCACCGGCACCACGATCTCGGCCACCGACCTGGTGCCCAACTCCAGCGCGTCCCGCAGCCGTTCGCTCTCCTCGGCGGCCAGCAGACCGGCCTCGCTGGAATCCTGCACCAGCCGCACCAACTCGTCGTCCGTGAACACCGAGGCCACCTCGTCCCGGGGCGTCACCCGCACCAGCCGCAGCAGCACGTTCGCCAGCTCGTTGATCCCGAAGATCACCGGCCGCAGCGCCCGGGTCAGGCCCACCAGCGGCGGGCCGAGCAGCAGCGCCGTCCGCTCGGGCGCCGCCAGCGCGATGTTCTTGGGCACCATCTCGCCCACCAGCATGTGCAGATACGTCGCCACCGCGAGCGCGATCGCGAAGGCGATCGGATGCACCAGGCCGTGCGGCATGTGGACCACCCGGAACAGCGGCTCCAACAGGTGCGCCATGGCCGGTTCCGCCACCGCGCCGAGCACCAGCGAGGACGCGGTGATGCCGAGCTGCGCCGTCGCCATCATCGCCGACAGGTGGCGCAGCGCCCACAGCACGGTGCGGGCGCCGCGCTCTCCCGCCTCCGCCCGCGGCTCGATCTGGTCGCGGCGCACCGAGATCAGCGCGAACTCGGCGCCCACGAAGAACGCGTTGGTCACCAACGTCAGGGCGCCAAGCGCCAGTTGCCAGAACGTCATCGCGCCACCTCCGGGTCGGGCACGGCCTCCGGGTCGGCCGGTGCGGTGATCCGCACCCGCGCCGCCCGGTGCCGCTCGACGGCCAGCACGTCGAGCCGCCAGCCCGCCACCTCCACCAGGTCGCCGGCCGCCGGGATCCGGCCGAGCGCCGTGGCCACCAGGCCCGCCACCGTCTCGTAGGGGCCCTCGGGCAGCGGGAGGCCGACCCCCGTCAGCTGGTCGATCCGCGCGCCGCCGCCCGCCTCCCACACCCCGGGGCCCGCTCCGGCCAGCTCCGGCACCTCCTCGGGGTCGTGCTCGTCACGCACCTCGCCGACCACCTCCTCCACGATGTCCTCCAGCGTCACCACGCCCGCCGTGCCCCCGTACTCGTCCACCACCACCGCCATCGACCGCCGCCCGCGCAGCCGCTCCAACAGCCGGTCGACCGGCAGGCTGGCCGGCACCAGCGGCGCCTCCGTCGCCAGCTCGGCGACCGGCACCGCCGCGCGCCGCGCCTCGTCGACCGCCAGCACGTCCTTGACGTGCACCATCCCCACCACGTCGTCCAGACCCTCGTCGTACACCGGGAAGCGCGAGAGACCGGTGGCCGACGTCAGGTTCGCCGCGTCGGCCGCGCTCGCCGTCCGCCGCAGCGCGTGCACCGCGACCCGCGGCGTCATCACGCTCTGCGCCGTCAGCTCGCCCAGGTGCAGCGTGCGCACGAACAGCTCGGCCGAGTCCGGGGGCAGCACCCCCTCGGCCGCCGAGTGCCGGGCCAGCGCCACCAGCTCCTGCGGGGTGCGCGCCGACGCCAGCTCCTCGGTGGGCTCCAGGCCGCACCAGCGGACGATCCGGTTCGCCTCCTCGTTCAGATGCCGGATCAGCGGCCCGAACGCCGCCGTGAAGCCGCGCAGCAGCGGTGCCACCGTCCGCGCCACCCGGCGCGGATGGGTGATCGCCCAGTTCTTCGGCATCAGCTCGCCCACCACCATCAGCACCACCGTGGACAGCACCACGCCGAGCGCCACCGCCAGCGTGGACGCCGTCGAGCCGGGCACCCCGGCGGACCGCAGCGGCCCGCGCAGCAACCTGGCCAGCGACGGCTCCGAGAGCATCCCGATCACCAGCGACGTCACCGTGATCCCGAGCTGCGCCCCGGACAGCTGGAACGTCAGCCGCCGCACCGCCTTCACCACCCCGGCGGCCCCCGGCTCACCGGCCGCCGCGGCCCGCTCCAGCTCACCGCGCTCCACCGTGGTCAGCGAGAACTCGGCGGCCACGAACACCGCGCAGGCCAACGTCAGCAGCAACGCCACGAGCAGTAGCAGCAGTTCGATCACCATGTCGCCCCCATCCGAGGCCCGGGCGTGGTCCGGCCGTCACCTTGTGTGATCGGCCGGCCGGCGCATCGTCTTGAGCCGTTTGCCCGAGTTTCGGGCGGGTACTCGGGCGCGGCCGGTCGCACGACCCGCGTGGCCACGGTCAGGACGGAGGGCGAGCCGAGATGGAACAGGGCACCGATCCCTATGTCGCCGCCGAGCCGGCGCCCGGTGGCGACGGCCTGTTGCGGATCACCCTGGGCTCAGGACGGACCATGGACCTGGCCTGCAGCGTCCCCGTGAACGGCGTGCTGCGGCTGCGGCTGGCCCGGCCCGTCCCACGCCACCGGCCCACCGACTCCGTGCTGCTCGACCTCCCGGACCGGCGGGCCACCCTGCACCGGGTGGCGGGCGGTACCGCCATCACGGGCCCCGGCGTCGAGGCGTTCTGGGAGAGCGGCGACCCGGACGCCATGGAGAGCGGCGAGGGCGCCCCCCAGGCCCTGCGCTTCGGCACCTTCGAACGTTTCTCCGAGGCCGAGGGCGCCACCCTGCCCTTCCAGGCCGGCTACCGCCCGGCGACCCCCGAGCGTCCCGCCGCCTGGGTGGAGACCATCCACCTCGCCCCCGACGCGGCCGTCTACGGCGGCGGCGAGAGCTACCAGGGCATCAACCTGCGCGGCCGGCACCGCAGGCTCCGCAACATCGAGGAGAACCGGGCCGCCGGCCGCGACTCCGCCTACCTCAACGTGCCGCTCCTCTGGTCCGACGCCGGCTGGGGCATCTTCGCGCACACCGGCGAGCCGGTGGACGCCGACATCGGCGCCACCCACGCCGAGGCCGCCCGCTTCCACATCGCGGGCGACGACCTCGACCTCTTCCTGCTCAGCGGCGACGCCCCCACCATCCTCGACCGCTACCACGCCCTCACCGGACAGCCCCGCCGGCTGCCCGACTGGGCGTTCGGCGTGTGGATGAGCCGGTCGTCCTACTTCACCGCCGACGAGATGGTCCGCACCGTCGACGAACTGACCGCCGCCGGCTGCCCGGTCGACGTCATCCACGTCGACGAGTGGCTCGACGAGTCCGTGCTCGCCGACTCCTCCTGGACCGCGGGACCCGACCGCCGCCGGTTCCCCGCCGGCTGGACCAGGGCCCTCGCCGACCGCGGGATCCGCACCAGCCTGTGGATCAACCCGTACGTGCTGCGCGGCACCCCGCTCGCCGACCGGCTCACCGAGCAGGGCTACCTGGTGCACCGCGCCGACGGCAGCCCCGCCGCCACCTCCGACAACCCGGACAACCTGCCCGTCGACTTCACCAACCCGGCGGCCCGCGCCTGGTGGCGCGAGCGGCTGGTCGCCACCTTCCGCGAGGAGGGCAACTCGGCGCTGCTCACCGACTACGGCGAGGAGATCGCCGACGACGCGATCTTCGCCGACGGCAGCACGGGACCCGAGCGCCGCAACTCCTACGGCCTGCTCTACCAGGACGTGGTCCGCGAGGCCGGCGACGAGGCGCTGGACGGCGACTTCGTGCCCATCGCCCGCTCCGGCACCGCCGGATCGCAGCGCGACCCGGCGCACTGGGCCGGCGACATGCCCTCCACCTGGAGCGGTCTCGTCTCCACGCTGCGCGCCGTGCTCTCCATGTCCCTCAGCGGGTTCTCCATGGTCACCTACGACGCCGGCGGCTACTGGACCCCGGCCTCCTACCAGCAGGCCGGCGAGCTGCGGAAGACCATGGAGCCGGACGCCGCGTTCGCCGACGTCGACCCGGAGCTGTACGGGCGGTGGGCGCAGTGGGCGGCGTTCTCGCCGATCATGCGGTTCCACGGGATGGGCCGCCGCGAACCCACCGCCTACCCCGAGCCGTACCGCTCGGCCGCCATCGCGGCCTGCCGGCTCCGCCACCGGCTCGTCCGCTACATCGCCGACGCGGCGGACGGGCTGCCGCTGATGCGGCCGATGCCGCTGGCCTTCCCCGGCGACCGCGAGGCCAGGGACGCCGACCTCCAGTACCTGCTCGGCCCCGACGTGCTGGTGGCGCCGCTGCTCGCGCCCGGCGGCCGGCGCGCCCTCTACCTGCCGTCGGGGGAGTGGGTCGGGCTGCTCGGCTGCCCCACGCTCGCCGGGCCCGGCTGGCACGAGGTGGGCTGCGCGCCCGACGAGTTCCCCGCGTTCGTGCGTGCCGAGCGCGGCCCTCAGGCGGTGTTGGCGCCCGCCTGACCCGACCCGCGGGACCCGCCGCCGGTGTCGTCCGGTACCGGCTCGTGGAACGCGGTGAGCAGCCGCTCGGCGGCCAGCGTCGGCGTCAACGCGCCGTTCCGCACCTGCCGTTCGAGGGCGGGTGCCAGGCCGCGCACCGCCGGATGGCCGTGCAGCCGGCCGAGCAGTTCGTCGTGGACCATCGACCAGGTCCACTCGACCTGCTGGTCGCGCCGCTTCTCGGCCAGCCGGCCGGCCGCTTCGAGGGCCCGGCGGTGGCCCTCCACCCTCTCCCACACCTCGTCGAGCCCGGCGCCCTCCAGCGCGCTGCAGGTGAGCACCGGGGGCGACCACACCGGGTCGGGCGGGCGCAGCATCCGCAGGGCGCCCCGGAGTTCGCGGGCGGCGGCCCTCGCCTCGCGCTCGTGGGGGCCGTCGGCCTTGTTGACGGCGATCACGTCGGCGAGTTCCAGGACGCCCTTCTTGATGCCCTGGAGCTGGTCACCGGTCCTGGCCAGGGTGAGGAAGAGGAAGGTGTCGACCATGCCGGCCACGGCCGTCTCCGACTGGCCGACGCCGACGGTCTCGACCAGCACCACGTCGTAGCCGGCGGCCTCCATCACCACCATGGTCTCGCGGGTGGCCCGCGCCACGCCGCCGAGCGTGCCGGCGGAGGGGGAGGGGCGGACGAACGCGTCCTCGTCGACGGCGAGCCGCGCCATCCGGGTCTTGTCGCCGAGGATCGAGCCGCCGGTGCGGGTGGACGACGGGTCGACGGCCAGCACCGCGACCCGGTGCCCGAGCCCGGTGAGCATCGTGCCGAGCGCGTCGATGAACGTCGACTTGCCGACTCCCGGCACCCCGCTGACGCCGACCCGCCGCGCCCGGCCGGCGTGCGGCAGCAGGTCGAGCAGCAGCCGCTGCGCGAGCCGCCGGTGGTCGGGCCTGGTGGACTCCACCAGCGTGATCGCCCGCGCCACCTGGGCCCGCGTGCCGGCGAGCACGCCCTTGGCGTAGCCGTCGACGTCGATGGCGGGCCGCGTCACGTCGCGAGCTCGAGGCCGAGGCCCTCGGCGAGCGTCACCAGCAGGTCGTAGGCGGCCTCGGGGATCACGGTGCCGGGCGGGAAGACGGCCGCGGCGCCCATCTCGCGCAGCGTCGGCACGTCGTCGGGCGGGATGACGCCGCCGACCACGATGGTGATGTCCTCGCGGCCGGCCTCGGCCAACTCGTGGCGCAGGGCGGGCACCAGGGTGAGGTGCCCGGCGGCCAGCGACGAGACGCCCACGATGTGCACGTCCGCCTCGACGGCCTGGCGGGCGACCTCGGCCGGGGTCTGGAACAGCGGGCCGACGTCGACGTCGAAGCCCAGGTCGGCGAAGGCCGAGGCGATGACCTTCTGGCCGCGGTCGTGCCCGTCCTGGCCCATCTTGGCGACCAGGATCCGGGGACGGCGGCCCTCGGCGTCCGCGAACGCGGCGACCAGCGCGCGGGTACGCTCCACGCCGGGCAGCGACCCGGCCTCCTCGCGATACACCCCTGAGATGGTACGGATCTGCCCGGCGTGCCGCCCGAACACCTTCTCCAGGGCGTCGGAGATCTCGCCGACCGTGGCCATGGCGCGGGCCGCGTCCACCGCGAGGGCGAGCAGGTTGGCGTCGCCCGAGGCACCGAGGGTCAGGGCCCGCAGCGCGTCCTGACAGGCCGCCTCGTCCCGCTCCTCGCGCAGCCGCCGCAGCTTCTCGATCTGCTGGGCGCGCACCGCCGTGTTGTCGACCTTCAGGACCTCGATGCGCTCGTCGGCCTCGACCCGGTAGAGGTTGACGCCGATGACGGGCTGCCGCCCCGAGTCGATGCGGGCCTGGGTGCGGGCGGCCGCCTCCTCGACGCGCAGCTTGGGGATGCCGGCGTCGATGGCCTTGGCCATGCCGCCGGCCGCCTCGACCTCCTCGATGTGCTGCCAGGCGCGCCGCGCCAGGTCGTGGGTGAGGCGTTCGACGTAGGCGGAGCCGCCCCAGGGGTCGATGACCCGGGTGGTGCCCGACTCCTGCTGGAGCAGTATCTGGGTGTTGCGGGCGATCCGGGCCGAGAAGTCGGTGGGCAGGGCCAGGGCCTCGTCCAGCGCGTTGGTGTGCAGGGACTGGGTGTGGCCCTGGGTGGCGGCCATCGCCTCCACGCAGGTGCGGGTGACGTTGTTGAACACGTCCTGGGCGGTCAGCGACCAGCCGGAGGTCTGCGAATGGGTACGCAGCGACAGCGACTTGGGGTTCCCGGGGTCGAACCGCCGTACCAGCCTGGCCCACAGCAGCCGGGCCGCCCGCAGCTTGGCGATCTCCATGAAGAAGTTCATGCCGATGCCCCAGAAGAACGACAGCCGGGGCGCGAACGCGTCGACGTCGAGGCCGGCGGCGACACCGGCCCGCAGGTACTCGACGCCGTCCGCCAGGGTGTAGGCCAGCTCCAGGTCGGCGGTGGCCCCGGCCTCCTGGATGTGGTAGCCGGAGATGGAGATCGAGTTGTAGCGGGGCATGTGCCGCGAGGTGTGGGCGAAGATGTCGGAGATGATCCGCATCGAGGGCTGCGGCGGGTAGATGTAGGTGTTGCGGACCATGAACTCCTTGAGGATGTCGTTCTGGATGGTCCCCGCCAGCTTCTCCGGCGGCACGCCCTGCTCCTCGGCGGCCACGATGTACAGCGCCAGCACCGGCAGCACCGCGCCGTTCATCGTCATCGACACGCTCATCCGGTCCAGCGGGATGCCGTCGAAGAGCTGTCGCATGTCGTAGATCGAGTCGATCGCCACCCCGGCCATCCCGACGTCGCCGGTGACCCGGGGGTGGTCGGAGTCGTAGCCGCGGTGGGTGGGCAGGTCGAACGCCACCGACAGGCCCTTCTGACCGGCCGCCAGGTTCCGCCGGTAGAACGCGTTGGACGCCTCGGCCGTGGAGAAGCCCGCGTACTGCCGGATCGTCCAGGGCTGGTTGACGTACATCGTCGGATAGGGGCCGCGCAGGAACGGCGCCACGCCCGGATAGGTGCCCAGGAAGTCGAGCCCGGCCAGGTCCTCCGCCGTGTACAGCGGCCGGACGCCGATGCCCTCCGGCGTCTCCCACACCAGGTCGTCCACGGAGTGGCCGCTGCCCTCCTTGACGGCGGCCCGCCACTGGTCGGCGCCGACGGCCTCCCCCGCGCCCTCCTCCGGCGCGAGGGGGACCTCCGCGAAGTTCGGGAACTCGTGCATCACGCCACTCCCAGCGATTCGAGAACCGAGGTGAGCACGACGACCACGTCGCCGCCCACGAAGACGAACTCATCCACGCCCGCGGCCCGGTACTCCGCCTCCCGCTCCCCTGGGCGTCCGGCCAGCAGCACCCGGCGGGCGCCGGCCGCCTTCAACGCCGCCGCCACCTCGGCGGCCCGCTCGGCGTAGAGCGCGTCGCTGGAACACAGGCAGGCCACCTCGGCGCCGCTGGCCGCGAACGCCGCGGCCACGGTGTCGGCGCCCACCGACGTCGGCTCGTGGACCGGCTCGATCCCGGCCGCCTGGAACAGGTTGGCCGCGAAGCCGACCCGCGCCGTGTGCGCCGCCACCGGGCCGATCGCCGCCAGGAACGCCCGCGGCCGCTGCCCGGCGGCGTCCGCCCGGGCGCGGAGCGCCTCGAACGCCTCGTCCCGACGGACCACCGGCAGGCCGCCGCGCGGCCCGGCCGGCGCCGGGGCGCGTTCCGGCAGCCGCTCCTTCGGGTTGGCGAACTCGCTGACCCCGGTGATCGGTTCGCGCCGCTTCGCCAGCCGCCCGCGGCGCCGCGCCCACTCCGCCGCGAGACGCTCGGCGACCAGCCCGGAGCGCAGCGCCGCCTCCTGACCGCCGGCCCGCTCGATCTCCTGGAACCACGCCCAGCCGGCCCGCGCCAGATCGTCCGTCAACGACTCCACGTACCAGGAGCCGCCGGCCGGGTCGATCACCCGGCCCAGATGGGACTCCGCCAGCAGGATCGCCGACGTGTTCCTGGCGATCCGCCGGGCGAACGCGTCCGGCAGGCCCAACGCCTCGTCGAACGGCAACACCGTCACCGCGTCCGCGCCGCCCGCGCCGGCGGCCAGCGCCGCCACCGTGGTGCGCAGCATGTTCACCCACGGGTCGCGCCTGGTCATCATCACCCGCGACGTCACCGCGTGCTGCCGCTGGGCCCCCGCGGCCGGCGGCGCGCCGCTCGCCTCCGCCACCCTGGACCACAACCGGCGTGCCGCGCGCAGCTTGGCGATCGTCACGAACTGGTCGGCCGTGGCCGCGTACCGGAACTCCAGCTGGCCGAGCGCCGCCTCCAGCGGCAGCCCCGCCCTGGTCAGCTCCCGCAGATACGCCACCCCGGTCGCCAACGAGCAGCCGAGTTCCTCGGCCGGGCTGCCGCCCGCCTCGTGGTACGGCGACGCGTCCACCACCAGGGCCCGCAGCCCCTGGTGGTCGCGGTGGCAGCGGGCGGCCAGGCTGGCCGCCGCCCACAGCCGGGTGGTCAGCTCGTCGTGGTCCCCGGTGCGGGCCGCCAGGCCCAGCGGGTCCGCGCCCAACACCCCGAGCGGCGCGCCGGGTGCCAGGCCCCGCTCGTCCGCGATCCGCAGCAGCTCCCGGGCCGCCGCGTCGAACTCGGCACCCGGCTCCAGCACCACGGGCGCCAGGTCGAGCAGCACCCCGTCCAGCGCGGTGGCCAGCTCCGCCACCGGCACGCCGGCCGCGCCGACCGCCAGCCACACCGACGTGACCCCGTGCTCCAGGTCCGCCAGCACCGCCTCGTTGGTCCGCCGCGGATCAGGATCGCCGTGGAACTGCCGCACGTCCCAGCCGGCCACCGCCGTGCCCTCGGGGCGGGCGCCCCTGACGAACGGCGCGAAGCCGGGGAAGCCCGCGTCGGGGGCCGCGTCCTCCGCCGTGTACAGCGGCCGGGTGACGACGCCGTCGCCCACTGCGGTGGACAGCGCCTCCTCCGCCGCCCGACCGTCCACATCGGAACGGCCGGCCTTCCGCAGCACCCCGGCCACGAGCTCGCGCCACCGCTCCCTGGACACCTCGGGGAAGCCCTCGGCCAGGGGAAGCTCCTCCCCGGTCGCCGGCATCGGCCCCTTCGCCATGGCTCTCCTCTCGTCCCGCTCGCACGGTGAGATTCGCACGCCGGGCCAAATTCCCCATCAAGGGAGACTCAAGACGAGATACAAGCGGCCCGTGCTTGGCAGGGTACGCGGCGTGGGATTCGGTGTCGTGCCCCTGCCGCCCGACAGCGTGGGGACCGGCCGTGCATAGGGGTTTTCCGCCCAGCGCAGGGGTGCCCCACGCGCCGGCGCGCAACCCCACTGTGCGCGCCGGCGCGCCCCCGGCCGGCGTGGCCGCCGGCCCCGGTCCAAAGCCGGCTACCCCCGGCTCCCCGGTGTTGCGCGTTTTCCCGGCCGGACGACAGCATCGATCGGTTGAACGGACCCTGTCACGCGATCCCGGTGTCGCAGTGACGCCATGTCCGCTGTACGACACGGGCACGACCCCGGACACGCCCCGGACATGCCCCGGACGCGAGCCGGTGCCGGCGCGGGCCCCGGCGCTCGGGCTGCGCCCCGCGCCCCGGCGGGTCACCATGGAGCCATGGCCACCGGCGGCGCTGACACCGGGGGACGCGGCGGGCACCGAGGCGTCCCGCACACCGCTGACCTGCGCGTCGCGGCGTGGGGGCCGACGCGCGAGGAGTGCCTGAGCCAGGCCGTGCGCGGCGTCGTCGAGGCGTTCGCCGACCCCTCGACCGCCGGCACCCCACGGTGGCGGCACACCGAGATCCACGCGGACGCCGACCCCGACCTGCTGGCGGCGCTGATGGACGACATCGTCTACCGGCTCGACACGGCGGACGAGGTGCCCGTGGGCCTCGAACTCGACCCGATCCCCGGCGGGCTGCGGGTCGGCTACCGGATGGCCGACGCCCACGACCTCGAACCCGTCGGCGCCGCGCCCAAGGCCGTCACCCTGCACGACCTGCGGCCGGTCGGCTATGTGCTCTACGCGCCGCCGGCCTATGTCCCGGGAGCCACGGCCTTCCCCACCAGCCCGGTGTCCCGCGACGCGGCCCAGCTGGTGAC
>NZ_SMKI01000120.1 GCF_004348415.1 Streptomyces hainanensis | reverse complement strand
GGCGCCTGACACGTCGGGCGAACCGTCGGGGCTCACCCTGGCCTTCGGCCCGCCCGCGCCGCTGCTGCGGGCGTTCCCCACACTGGCCGGCACCGGCGTGCTGGACTGGACGGTCGACCTGCTCGGGAATGCCCAGGTCCTGCGCCCGCTTGTCGGCCATGGCGAGCAGCCGCCTGATGCGGCCGGCGACCGCGTCCTTGGTGAGCGGCGGTTCGGCCAGGGCGCCCAACTCCTCCAGGGACGCCTGCTTGTGATCCATGCGCAGCCGGCCGGCGGCCGCCAGGTGGTCGGGCACCTCCTCGCCGAGGATCTCCAGGGCCCGCTGGACGCGGGCGCCGGCGGCGACGGCGGCACGGGCGGAGCGGCGCAGGTTGGCGTCGTCGAAGTTGGCGAGGCGGTTGGCGGTGGCCTTGATCTCGCGCCGCATCCGGCGCTCCTCCCAGGCCAGCACCGACTCGTGGGCGCCGAGCCGCGTCAGCAGGGCGCCGATGGCGTCACCGTCCCGGACGACGACGCGGTCGACGCTGCGGACCTCGCGGGCCTTGGCGCCGATCTGCAGCCGGCGCGCCGCGCCGACCAGGGCCAGGGCGGCCTCGGGGCCCGGGCAGGTGACCTCGAGCGACGAGGATCTGCCGGGCTCGGTCAGCGAGCCGTGGGCGAGGAAGGCGCCGCGCCAGGCGGCCTCGGCATCGCAGGTGGCGCCGGAGACGACCTGTGGTGGCAGGCCGCGGATGGGGCGGCCGCGGCCGTCGACCAGGCCGGTCTGGCGGGCCAGTTGGTCGCCGCCGGCCACCACCCGGACCACGTAGCGGCTGCCACGGCGCAGCCCGCCGGGGGCCATCACCACCAGGTCGGAGGTGTGGCCGAAGATCTCCAGGATGTCCCGGCGCAGCCGCCGGGCGGCGATCCCCGTGTCCAACTCGGCCTCGATCACGATCCGCCCGCTGACCAGGTGCAGGCCGCCCGCGAAGCGCAGGATCGACGACACCTCCGACTTGCGGCAGCAGGTGCGGGTGACGGGAAGCCGCGAGATCTCGTCCTTCACCGCAGCCGTCATCGCCATGGGCCGATCCTTCCATGCATCCGGAAAATACGGTCGTACGCGGCCGCGAGCAGCTCCGGGTCGTGCCTCGGAGGCACCGCCCCGTCGGGCAGATCCCCGGCGGCGGCCACCGGCGCCAGCTGAACCCTGGCCCCCAGGCGCTCGGCGGCCCGGCTCAGGCTCTCCTGGTCCGGGACGGCGGCCTGGTCTGCCAGCACCACGTCGAAGGCGAGTTTAGGGGCGTGTTGTACCAAAACCTCCACATGACGCTGCGGGGAGAAGCCATCAGTTTCGCCGGGTTGTGGGGCGAGGTTGAGGGAGAGCACGCGCCGGGCCTTGGTGCGGGTGAGCGCGTCGAGCAGGTCGGGGACGAGCAGGTGCGGGATGACGGAGGAGAACCAGGAGCCCGGCCCGAGCACCACCCAGTCGGCGTCGAGCACCGCCTCGACGGCCTCGGGGACGGCCGGCGGGGCCCCCGGCACCAGCACCACCTCGCGTACCTCGCCGGGGGTGAGCGCGACGGCGACCTGGCCCCGGATCCGGCTCAGCTCCTCGGGGCGGGCCGGCTCGTGGCCGCGGACCACGGCCTCGAGCTCCAGCGGGACGGCGGACATGGGCAGCACCCGGCCGTGCGCGCCGAGCAGCTTGCCGACCAGGTCCAGGGCGCGTACGTGGTCGCCGAGCTGCTCCCAGAGGGCGACGATCAGCAGGTTGCCCACGGCGTGGTCGTGCAGCGCGCCCTCGCTCTTGAAGCGGTGCTGCACCACCTCGGACCAGGTGCGGCCCCAGTCGTCGTCGCCGCAGAGCGCGGCCAGCGCCTTGCGGAGGTCGCCGGGGGGCAGCACGCCGAGCTCGGCACGCAGCCGGCCGCTCGACCCGCCGTCGTCGGCGACGGTGACGACGGCCGTCAGGTCGCCGGTGATCCGGCGCAGCGCGGCGAGCGAGGCCGCCAGGCCCATGCCACCGCCGAGCGCGACGACCTTGGGCTGGGCGCGGCGACCGCCCCGCAGCTGCCGCATGCCCCGCCGGGCGTGCCCGACCCCGTCCGCTGTCCGGCGCTGCCGGACGCCCTTGCGTGGCATTCCTATTCGCGCCCCATGTCCCGGTGGACCACGACCGTCTCGATCCCTTCGGCGGCCAGCCGGCGGGCCAGCCGCTCGGACATGGCGACGCTGCGGTGCTTGCCGCCGGTGCAGCCGACGGCGATGGTGACGTAACGCTTGCCCTCGCGGCGGTAGCCGGAGGCGATCAGCTGGAGGAGCTCCGCGTAGCGGTCGAGGAACTCCTTGGCGCCCGGCTGGTCGAACACGTAGCCGGCGACCTCCTCGCTGGTGCCGGTGAACGGCCGCAGCTCGGGCACCCAGTGCGGGTTGGGCAGGAACCGGCAGTCCACGACGTGGTCGGCGTCCACCGGGAGGCCGTACTTGTAGCCGAAGGACATCACGGTGGCGCGCAGCTCCGGCTCGTCGCCGCTGGTGAACTGGGCGTCCATCTTGGCGCGGAGCTCGTGCACGTTGAGGTTGGATGTGTCGATCACCAGGTCGGCGTCGCCGCGGAGCTCGCGGAGCAGGTCGCGCTCGGCGGCGATGCCGTCGACGATCCGGCCGTCGCCCTGGAGCGGGTGCGGTCTGCGGACCGACTCGAAACGCTGCACGAGGGCGTTGTCCGAGGCCTCGAGGAAGAGGACGCGGCGGGTGACGCCCTTGGCCGCCAGGTCGGTCAGGGATTCGCGGAGGCTGTCGAAGAAGCTGCGGCCGCGGACGTCGACCACGACGGCGATCCGCGCCACGTTGCCCTGGGAGCGGGCGCCGAGGTCGACCATGGTCGGGATCAGGGCCGGTGGCAGGTTGTCCACCACGAACCAGCCGAGGTCCTCGAGGCACTTGGCCGCGGTGCTGCGGCCGGCGCCCGACATGCCGGTGATGATCACCAGCTCGGGTGTGGTGGTGACCTCGTCGCCGCCGTTGCCCGGCGGTGGGGTCTGATCTTCGCCTCTTGTCTGTTCACTCATGTCTGCTGTCCCCCGCCTGTCCTTCTTTTCGTGTGGGTCGCGTGGGTGGGCCGCGCCGGCCGGACGCCGGCCGCCGGCGTGGCCACCGGCTCAGTCGTCGACGATCTCGCCGGTGGCGGTGTTGACCGCCGGGGCGGCCGGGCCGCCCTCGGCGAGCGCGGCGGCGACCGTCTCCGCGGTCCTGCGGCCGATGCCCGGCACCTCGCAGAGCTCCTCGATCGTGGCGGCGCGGAGCCGCTTGACCGAGCCGAAGTGCTTGAGCAGGGCCTTCTTGCGGGTCTCCCCGAGTCCGGTGACGGTGTCGAGGGGACCCTTCCTTATCGATTGTGACCGCTTTCCCCGCTGATAGCGGATCGCGAAGCGGTGGGCCTCGTCTCTGACGCGCTGGAGCAGGTACAGGCCCTCGCTGGTGCGCGGCAGGATCACCGGGTCGTCGTCGCCGGGCAGCCAGACCTCCTCGAGGCGCTTGGCGAGGCCGCAGACGGCGACGTCGTCGATGCCGAGCTCGTCCATCGCGCGGCGGGCGGCGGCGACCTGGGGCTGCCCGCCGTCCACCACCACGAGCTGGGGCGGGTAGGCGAAGCGCTTGGGCCGGCCGTCCTCCGTGCGGAAGGACGCCGGAGCATCGTCCTCCGGTTCCTCGACGGCCCACTCGCCGGTCTTCTCGCGCTCGCGGAGATAGCGGCGGAAGCGCCGGGAGACCACCTCGTGCATGGCGCGGACGTCGTCCTGACCGGCGAAGCTCCTGATCTGGAACCGCCGGTACTCGCTCTTGCGGGCCAGGCCGTCCTCGAAGACGACCATGGAGGCGACCACGTCGTCGCCCTGGAGGTGGGAGATGTCGAAGCACTCGATGCGCAGCGGCGCCGAGTCGAGGCCGAGGGCCTCGGCGATCTCCTCCAGGGCGCGGGAGCGGGTGGTGAGGTCGGAGGCCCGCTTGGTCTTGTGGAGGGCGAGCGCCTGCTTGGCGTTGCGCTCCACGGTGGTCATCAGGTCCTTCTTGTCGCCGCGGCGGGGCACCCGCAGGCCGACCCGGGAGCCGCGGCGCTCGCCCAGCCACTCGGCGACGGGCTCGGCGGGCTCGGGCAGCACCGGCACCAGCACCTCGCGGGGCACCGACTCGCCGCGCTCCTCGCCGTACAGCTGGGTGAGGGCGCTCTCGACCAGCTCGGCCGTGGAGATGTTGGCGACCCGGTCGGTGACCCAGCCGCGCTGGCCGCGCACCCGGCCGCCGCGGACGTGGAAGATCTGCACGGCGGCCTCGAGCTCGTCCGCTGCGAGGGCGATGAGGTCGGCGTCGGTGGCGTCGGCGAGGACCACCGCGTTCTTCTCCATGGCGCGCCGCAGCGCCTCGATGTCGTCCCGCAGCCGGCCGGCGCGCTCGTACTCCAGGTCCTCGGCCGCCTCGTGCATCTCCTGCTCGAGGCGGCGCAGGTAGGTGCCGGTGCGGCCGGCCATGAAGTCGCAGAACTCCTCGGCGAGCGCCCGGTGTTCCTCGGGGGTGACGCGGCCGACGCAGGGGGCGGAGCACTTGTCGATGTAGCCGAGGAGGCAAGGGCGGCCCACCGCCCTGGCGCGCTTGAACACCCCGGCGGAGCAGGTGCGGATGGGGAAGACCCGCAGCAGCAGGTCGACCGTCTCCCGGATGGCCCAGGCGTGGCCGTAGGGGCCGAAGTAGCGCACGCCCCTGCGCTTGGGGCCGCGCAGCACCTGGGCCCGGGGGATCTCCTCGTTCATGGTGACGGCGAGCGAGGGATAGCTCTTGTCGTCGCGGTACTTGACGTTGAACCTGGGGTCGTACTCCTTGATCCACGAGTACTCGAGCTGCAGCGCCTCGACCTCGGTGCCGACCACCGTCCACTCGACGGAGGCCGCGGTGGTGACCATGGTGGCCGTCCTGGGGTGCAGCCCCGCGAGGTCCTGGAAGTAGGAGGAGAGCCGCTGGCGCAGGCTCTTGGCCTTTCCGACGTAGATCACCCGACGGTGGTCGTCCCGGAAGCGGTAGACGCCCGGCGAGTCGGGGATCTCGCCCGGCTGCGGGCGGTAGCTGGATGGATCGGCCATGAGCCAAACCCTACTGCCGGGGGCTGACAGTCAGTGACCTTGGCCGGTTACCAGCCGCGTTCGCGCCATTCGGGGAGCTTGGGGCGCTCGGCGCCCAGGGTGGTGTCGGAGCCGTGCCCCGGGTAGACCCAGGTCTCGTCGGGGAGCTGGTCGAAGAGCCTGGTCTCGACGTCGCGCAGCAGGGTGGCGAACGCCTCGGGGTCGTCGTGGGTGTTGCCGACGCCGCCGGGGAAGAGGCAGTCGCCGGTGAAGACGTGCGGGTGCCCTTCGGGGTCGTCGTAGACCAACGCGATGGATCCGGGGGTGTGGCCGACGAGGTGGCGGGCGGTGAGCCGGCACTCGCCGACGGTGATCTCGTCGCCGTCGTCGACGAGGACGTCGGTGGGCACGGGGATGCCCTCGGCGTCGTGGCGGCCGGCGAGGGTGCGGGCGCCGGTGGCGTCGACGACGGCGCTGAGCGCCTGCCAGTGGTCGCCGTGCCGGTGGGTGGTGACGACGGTGGCGAGGCCGTCCTGACCGATCAGGTTGAGCAGGGTGGGCGCCTCGCTGGCCGCGTCGATGAGCAGTTGCTCGCCGGTCGCCCGGCAGCGCAGCAGGTAGGCGTTGTTCTCCATGGGGCCGACGGCGACCTTGGAGATGATCAGCTTGGCGAGCTCGTGGGCGTCGGCCGGCTCCCCGACCGCGACGTTTCCGGTGTAGGCCATGGCGGTCAGTCTGCTACAGGTCGGGGACGGACGGTCAGAGCCCCGGCAGCTCGGGCAGTGGTTCGGCGGCGGTGAGGCCGCTGCCGGGCGTACGGCCGCTGAGCCAGCCCACGAGGGCGGCGGCGGTGCCGACGATGATCCGGGGCGAGTCGCCGGCGCGGCCGGTGCGCCAGGTGCGGCCGTCCTCGGCGCGGAGTTCGAGGGGCGGCACGGCCGGGTGGCCGGCGAGGCGCCGGGCGAGGTAGGCGGGGGCGCGGTCGAGGAAGGCGCTCGGCAGGCTGGCGACGGTGTGGCCGGCGTCCAGGTCGATACCGTGGAGCTCGATCTCGACCCAGCGGCGGAGGGGGATGACGGAGGCGACGTCCCGCATGCCGTCCCGGAGGGTCACGGTGGCCCGCCAGTCGTCGTCGGTGAGCCCGGCGGCCGTGGTGGCCAGCCGGTCGGCGCTGTCGCGCAGGTCGGCGACGTGGGTGGCGAGGGGGCGGTGGGCGTCGCGCTCGATGTCGGCGTTCCTGGCCTCGGCGCTGGCGTACATGGGGCGGCCGTGGAAGACGTTGACCAGGGCGTCGGCGTTGCGCGCGAGGTGGGCGAGGACGTGGCCGCGGGTCCAGCCCGGGAGGCGGGACGGCTGGGCGACAGCGGCGTCGTCCAGGGTGGCGACGTCGGCGACGAGGCGTTCGGTGGCGTCCTGGAGGCCGGCGAGGTCGGCTGCGGGTCCGGTCATGATCACACGCTATCTCCTCACACCTTCGAGTGAAGGTGGCGGGAAACTTCCGAGAATCGAACGCCCGTGCTATAGGCTGCGGGGCGCAGGACCCGAGGCATCCGGGGGACATTTGTCAGATGCCACCCATACCCTTGGACGGGTCGCCCGTGTCCCGCGGGCGGTCCGGGATTCACACGAAAGGTGCCATCCGGAGTGGCCGACCGACTCATCGTTCGTGGCGCTCGCGAGCACAATCTGCGGAACGTCTCGCTCGACCTGCCTCGCGACTCGCTCATCGTCTTCACCGGGCTGTCGGGTTCTGGCAAGTCCTCGCTCGCCTTCGACACGATCTTCGCCGAGGGTCAGCGGCGTTACGTCGAGTCGCTGTCCTCGTACGCCCGGCAGTTCCTCGGGCAGATGGACAAGCCGGATGTGGACTTCATCGAGGGCCTGTCCCCCGCGGTCTCCATCGACCAGAAGTCGACCTCGCGCAACCCGCGCTCCACCGTGGGCACGATCACCGAGGTCTACGACTACCTGCGGCTGCTCTTCGCCCGCATCGGGCGCCCCCACTGCCCGGAGTGCGGCCGCCCGATCGCCCGGCAGTCGCCGCAGGCCATCGTGGACAAGGTGCTCGCCCTGGAGGAGGGCAGCCGCTTCCAGGTGCTCTCGCCGCTGGTGCGGGAGCGCAAGGGCGAGTTCGTCGACCTCTTCGCCGACCTGCAGACCAAGGGCTACAGCCGGGCACGGGTGGACGGCGAGACGATCCAGCTGGTCGAGCCGCCCAAGCTGAAGAAGCAGGAGAAGCACACCGTCGAGGTGGTCGTCGACCGGCTCACGGTGAAGGAGAGCGCCAAGCGCCGGCTGACGGACTCGGTGGAGACGGCTCTCGGCCTGTCCGGCGGCATGGTGATCCTCGACTTCGTGGACCTGCCGGCGGACGACCCGCAGCGCGAGCGGATGTTCTCCGAGCACCTCTACTGCCCGTACGACGACCTGTCCTTCGAGGAGCTCGAACCGCGCTCCTTCTCGTTCAACTCCCCCTTCGGCGCCTGTCCCGAGTGCTCCGGGCTCGGCACCCGCATGGAGGTGGATTCCGAGCTGATCGTGCCCGACCCGGAGAAGACCCTGGAGGAGGGCGCGATCCACCCCTGGTCGCACGGGCAGACCAGGGGCTACTTCAACCTGCTGCTCGGCGCCCTCGGCAAGGCACTGAACTTCCGCACCGACATCCCCTGGGCCGGGCTGCCGCAGCGCGCCCGCAAGGCGATCCTGGGGGGCCACAAGTCCAAGATCGAGGTCAGGTACGAGAACCGGCACGGCCAGGAGCGCGCGTACACCACGGCCTTCGAGGGCGTGATCCCCTTCGTCCAGCGCCGGTACGCCGAGGCCGAGACGGACAACAGCCGGGAGCGCTTCGAGGGCTACATGCGGGAGGCCCCCTGCCCGGCCTGCCACGGCACCCGGCTGAAGCCGCTGGTGCTCGCGGTCACGGTGCAGGGGCGGTCCATCGCCGACGTGGCCGGGATGTCGATCAGCGCCTGCGCCGACTTCCTGCGCGAGATGACGCTGACCGACCGCGAGAAGACCATCGCCGAGCGGGTGCTGAAGGAGGTGAACGAGCGGCTGCGGTTCCTGGTCGACGTCGGCCTCGACTACCTGTCGCTCGACCGCGCCGCCGGCACCCTCTCGGGCGGCGAGGCCCAGCGCATCCGGCTCGCCACCCAGATCGGCTCCGGTCTGGTCGGCGTCCTCTACGTGCTGGACGAGCCGTCCATCGGCCTGCACCAGCGGGACAACCACCGGCTGATCGAGACGCTGGTCCGCCTGCGCAACCTGGGTAACACGCTGATCGTCGTCGAGCACGACGAGGACACCATCCGCACGTCCGACTGGGTGGTGGACATCGGCCCGGGCGCCGGCGAGCACGGCGGCAAGGTGGTGCACAGCGGGCCGCTGGCCGAGCTGCTGACCAACGAGGAGTCGTTGACCGGCCAGTACCTGTCCGGGGCCCGCTCGATCCCCACGCCGGCCGAGCGGCGCCCGGTGGACCGCAAGCGCCAGCTCACGGTGCACGGCGCCCGCGAGCACAACCTCAAGGACGTCGACGTCAGCTTCCCGGTCGGGGTGCTGACCGCCGTCACCGGCGTCTCGGGATCCGGCAAGTCCACGCTGGTCAACGACATCCTCTACACCCACCTGGCGCGCGAGCTCAACCGCGCCAGGGCCGTGCCGGGGCGGCACACCCGGATCACCGGCGACGACCTGGTCGACAAGGTGGTGCACGTCGACCAGTCGCCGATCGGCCGCACCCCGCGGTCCAATCCGGCCACCTACACGGGTGTCTTCGACCACGTCCGCCGGCTCTTCGCGGAGACCACGGAGGCCAAGGTCCGCGGCTACCAGCCCGGCCGCTTCTCGTTCAACGTCAAGGGCGGCCGCTGCGAGAACTGCTCGGGCGACGGCACCATCAAGATCGAGATGAACTTCCTGCCCGACGTGTACGTGCCGTGCGAGGTCTGCCACGGCGCCCGGTACAACCGGGAGACGCTGGAGGTCCACTTCAAGGGCAAGTCCATCGCCGAGGTGCTCGACATGCCGATCGAGGAGGCGCTCGACTTCTTCGAGGCCGTCCCCGGCATCGCCCGCCACCTGCGCACCCTGCGGGACGTCGGCCTCGGCTACGTGCGGCTCGGCCAGTCGGCGCCCACCCTGTCCGGCGGCGAGGCCCAGCGGGTCAAGCTGGCGGCCGAGCTCCAGCGGCGCTCCACCGGCAGCACCGTCTACGTGCTGGACGAGCCGACCACCGGTCTCCACTTCGAGGACATCAGGAAGCTGATCTCGGTGCTGTCCGACCTGGTCGACAAGGGCAACACGGTGATCGTCATCGAGCACAACCTGGACGTGATCAAGACCGCCGACTGGGTCGTGGACATGGGCCCCGAGGGCGGCTCGGGCGGCGGCCAGGTCGTCGCCCAGGGCACGCCGGAGGAGGTCGCCTCGGAGCCGGCCAGCCACACCGGCAAGTTCCTCCGCGACCTGCTCGGCGACCTTCCGTCCGCCGGATCGCCGGCCCCCACCGGCCGCAGGTCCGCCGCGGGCGGGGCGGCCCGGCCGAAGCGGGCCGCCGCCAAGCGGAGCTGACACCCTGTAACGGACGTCGAGGCCGGAGGAGTTGTTCCCTCAGAGTTAGCGACGGCCCTCTGGCGAGAACCGGTTCTCCCTTGGAACGCTGAGCGGCGGTCGGCGCGCCCGGCGCCGACGCGGCAAGCGTCCAAGGGAGTTCCGGTGTCACGAACCGCCGCACACGGGAGACGTGGTGTCCGTTCACTGCTCGCGCTCGGGGCCGCGGCGGCGCTGGTCGCCGTGCCGGCCCCGCCGTCGGCCGGCGCCACGGCCCGCCCGGCCTCGGTCGCCGAAGGCGACGGGATGGAGCTGGCGCGCACCGAGCTGCCGGTCGCGCCCGGCGCCGAGCTGACCACCTACCAGCGCCTGGAGTCCGACAAGTGGCTGAGCGCCCAGGCGCTCAGCGTCGACCTGACGAGCGATCTGCGCGTCGACTACCTCGCCGCCGACGCGGTCGCCTCGGCGGCCACCGTCGAGGAGCTGGTGGCCGCACACGACCCGGGCGACGGCCGCACCACGGTGGCCGCCATCAACGGCGACTTCTTCGACATCAACGCCACCAGCGCCCCGCTCGGCCCCGGCATCGCCGACGGCGAGCTGCGCCACTCCGGCACCACCGGCGCCACCCAGGCCGCCGCCCTCGGCCCGGACGGCGCCGGCCGTGTCCTCGACCTCTACTTCGACGGCACCCTCACGCTGCCCGCCGGCGAGGCCGACCTGGCCGGCTTCAACGCGGCCACCGTCCCGGCCGGCGGTATCGGGCTCTACACCCCGCTGTGGGGCGAGGCCGACCGGGCGCTGCCGGTCTCCGCCGCCGTCGAGGTCACCGAGGTCGTGGTGGCCGACGACCGGGTGGTCTCGGTCTCCGAGAAGCCGGGCGCCGGCCCCATCCCGGACGGCTCCTACGTGCTGCTCGGCCGGGACGCCGGGTCCGACGTCCTGGCGGGGCTGGCCGCCGGCGACCCGGTCGCCACCGAGTACGCGCCCCGCACCGGCGACGGCGGACCGCTGCCGCGCACCGCGGTCGGCGGCCGCGGGGTGCTGGTGGCCGACGGAGAGCCGGTGAACTGGGAGGGCCGGCCGAACAACGCCACGGCGCCGCGCACCGCGGTGGGCTTCTCACGGGACGGGCAGCAGATGTACGTGTTGACCGTGGACGGCCGGCAGGCCCACTCCGGCGGCGTCACCCTGACCGAGCTGGCGCTGATGATGGACGACCTCGGTGCCCACAGCGCGCTCAACCTGGACGGCGGCGGGTCGAGCACCCTGCTGGCCCGGGCCCCGGGCGCGGCCGCGCCCACCGTCGTCAACAGCCCGTCCGACGGCGAGCAGCGGGAGGTGCCCAACGGTCTGGCGATCACGGCGCCGGAGGGCAGCGGCGCGGTGACCGGCTACCGGGTCGGCACCGTGGCGGACCCGGAGCTGGCGCCCACCGCCGACCCGGTGCCGGGCGGCCACCCGGAGCGGGTCTTCCCCGGCCTCACCCGCCGGCTGACCGCCGTCGGCCACGACGAGACCCACGGTCCGGCCGACCCCGGCGCCGGGCCGCGCTGGCGCTCCGGTCGACCGGGCACCGGCACAGTGGCCGGCGACGGCGTCTTCACGGCCCGCCGCCCCGGCACGGTCGAGGTGACCGCGTCCCGGCACCGGGCGAGCGGCTCCATCGAGCTGACCGTGCTCGGCGACCTCGCCGGGATCGCCCCGACCACACGGCGCGTCGGCCTCGCCGACCCGGCCGCCACCGGTTCCTTCGGCATTCTGGGCCACGACGCCGCCGGCTCCACGGCGCCCGTCGAGCCGGCCGACGTGCGCCTCGACTACGACACCTCCCTGTTCCGGGTCGAGCCCGACCCGGCGGCCGGCGGGTTCACCGTGGCCGCGGTCTCCGCGGCGGGGGCCGCCTCCGGCCTGATCACCGCGACCGTGGGCGGGGTCGGGACCAGCGTGGCCGTGACCGTCGGCCTCGAGGACACGGTGGTGGCCGACTTCGAGAACGCCGCCGACTGGTCCTTCAGCCACGCGAGGGCCGATGGCTCACTGGCCGCCGAGCCGGCCGGCCGGGAGGGCGCGGCGCTGCGGATGCGCTACGACTTCGGTCTCTCCACCGCGACCCGCGCGGCCTACGCCACCCCGCGGGCCGACATCCCGGTCGCCGGCCAGCCGCAGAGCTTCACCCTGTGGATCGAGGGCGACGGCCGCGGCTCCTGGCCCTCGCTCCACCTGGTGGACGCCCAAGGCGTCTCTCAGGTGCTGCGCGGTCCCCACCTCACCTGGGAGGGTTGGCGTCAGGTCACCTTCGAGGTGCCGGAGGGGGTGGCCTACCCGCTGTCGGTGCGGCGCTTCTACCTCGCCGAGACCCGGCCCGACGCCCGCTACGCGGACGAGATCGTCTTCGACGAGCTGCGGGCCCAGACCCCGCCGGAGGTGGCGCTTCCGGAGATGGAGCGCCCGGCCGATCCGCTGATCGGCTCGGCGGCGGACACCGCGGGCCGCGACTGGCGGTTCGCCGTGGTGTCGGACGCCCAGTTCGTCGCGCGGGCGCCGGACAGCGACATCGTGGCCCTGGCCCGGCGGACGCTGCGCGAGGCCCGGGCGGCCGATCCCGACTTCGTGGTGATCAACGGGGACTGGGTGGACGAGGGGTCGCCCGAGGACCTGGCGTTCGCCCGCCGGGTGATCGAGGAGGAGCTGGGGGACGCCGTCCCCTGGTACTACGTGCCGGGCAACCACGAGGTCATGGGCGGTTCCGTCGACGGCTTCGAGGAGGAGTTCGGGCCCGCCCAGCTCACCTTCGACCACCGGGGCACCCGTTTCGTCACCCTGGACACCTCGTCGCTGACCCTGCGTGGCGGCGGCTTCGCCCAGCTCAGGGAGTTGCGGGCGCAGCTGGACGCGGCGGCCGAGGACGGCTCGATCGGCTCCGTGGTGGTCATGACGCATGTGCCGCCGCGCGACACCACGGCGCAGCCGGCGAGCCAGCTGACGGACCGGCTGGAGGCCGCGCTGCTGGAGGACTGGCTGGCGGAGTTCCGGCGGGAGACCGGCAAGGGCGCCGCGTTCTTCGGCGCGCACGTGGGGATCTTCGACGGCTACCGCCTCGACGGGGTGCCCTACTTCATCGGCGGGGACGCGGGCAAGGCGCCGGCGGCCGCGCCGGGCGAGGGCGGCTTCACGGGGTGGGCGCTGGTGGGCGTGGACCGGGTGACCCGCGGCGAGCAGGCCCGGGCCAGGCAGTCGCCCGAGATGGTGCTGCCGGACTGGCTGACCGTGCAGACCAGGCCGCACGTGGACGCGCTCGCCCTGACCGCCCCGACGACGCTGCGGGCCGGCGAGACGGCGTCCGCCGGCGCGACGCTCACCCAGGAGCTGGCCACCGGGGCGCGCGAGGTGCCGGTGGGCTTCCCGGTGAGCGCCGACTGGGCCGGCTCCCGCGATCTGTTCCTCGGCCCGGCCGAGGAGGCGGGCCGCCGCCATGTCGCCGCGTTCGACCCGGCGAGCGGGCGGCTCACCGCCCTGCGCCCCGGCACGGTCACCCTGGAGGTGACGGTCAGCGGCGAGCGACGGAGCGCCGAGCTCCGGGTGACCCGCTGAGGCCCGACGGCGAGCCGTGGGCCCGCCCCCGAGGGGGTGGGCCCTGACCGCTCGGGCGCTACTTGAGGCCGACCTCCCGCATCTGGCGGAGCTCCTTCTTGAGGTCGGAGAGCTCGTCCCGAAGCCGGGCGGCGATCTCGAACTGCAGCTCGGCGGCGGCGGCCCGCATCCGGGCGGTCAGGTCCTCGATGGTCTCGGCCAGCTCGGCCACCGGCCGGTCGGTGAGTTCCTTGCCGCCCTTGCCGCCCTTGCGTGACGCGGCGGGCACCGGCGCCTTGCCGTTCCGGCCGCCGTCCTGCCTGCGGTAGCCGGAGCCGAGCAGTTCCTGGGTGTCCACGCTCTCGCGGGCGATGGTCGCCACGATGTCGTTGATCTTCTTGCGCAGCGGCTGCGGGTCGATGCCGTGGGCCTCGTTGTAGGCGATCTGCCTGACGCGGCGCCGGTTGGTCTCGTCGATGGCCCGCTCCATGGCCGGGGTGATGCGGTCGGCGTACATGTGCACCTGGCCCGACACGTTGCGCGCGGCGCGGCCGATGGTCTGGATCAGCGAGGTGCCGGAGCGGAGGAAGCCCTCCTTGTCCGCGTCCAGGATGGCGACCAGCGAGACCTCGGGCAGGTCGAGGCCCTCCCTGAGCAGGTTGATCCCGACCAGCACGTCGAACTCGCCGGCGCGCAGCTCGCGCAGCAGCTCGACGCGGCGCAGGGTGTCCACGTCGCTGTGCAGGTAGCGGACCCTGATGCCCAGTTCGAGGAAGTAGTCGGTGAGGTCCTCGGCCATCTTCTTGGTCAGGGTGGTGACCAGCACCCGCTCGTCCTTCTCGACCCGGGTGCGGATCTCGTGCACCAGGTCGTCGATCTGGCCCTCGGTGGGCTTGACCACCACCTCGGGGTCGATGAGCCCGGTGGGGCGGATGATCTGCTCGACCACGCCGTCGGAGCGGGAGAGCTCGTAGGGCCCGGGGGTGGCCGACAGGTAGACCGCCTGCCCGATGCGCTCCAGGAACTCCTCCCACTTCAGCGGCCGGTTGTCGACGGCGGACGGCAGCCGGAAGCCGTGGTCGACCAGGGTGCGCTTCCGGGAGGCGTCGCCCTCGTACATGGCGCCGATCTGCGGCACGGTGTTGTGCGACTCGTCGATGACCAGCAGGAAGTCGTCGGGGAAGTAGTCGAGGAGGGTGTGCGGCGGGGATCCCGACTCGCGGCCGTCGATGTGC
This sequence comes from Streptomyces hainanensis, assembly GCF_004348415.1. Lineage (GTDB taxonomy): Bacteria > Actinomycetota > Actinomycetes > Streptomycetales > Streptomycetaceae > Streptomyces > Streptomyces hainanensis. The sequence goes on along the minus strand of NZ_SMKI01000120.1, from coordinate 2,885 downwards.
AGCGAGTAGTTCTCGATGCCGGAGCAGGTGCCGATCTGCCGCATCATCTCGATGTCGTAGCTGGTGCGCATGCGGAGCCGCTGGGCCTCGAGCAGCTTGCCCTGCTGTTCCAGGGTGGCCAGCCGGCCGGCCAGCTCGGCCTCGATCCCGGAGATGGCTCGCTCCATCCGCTCCGGGCCCGCGACGTAGTGGGAGGCGGGGAACACGTAGAGGTGGTCGTCCTCCGAGATCACCTCGCCGGTGAGCGGGTGCAGGGTGGACAGGGCCTCGATCTCGTCGCCGAACATCTCGATGCGGACGGCCAGTTCCTCGTAGACCGGGAAGATCTCGATCGTGTCGCCGCGGACCCGGAAGGTGCCGCGGGTGAACGACAGGTCGTTCCGGGTGTACTGGATGTCGACGAAGCGACGCAGCATCGCGTCCCTGTCGATCTCCTGGCCGACCTTGAGGGCCACCATCCGGTCGACGTACTCCTGGGGGGTGCCCAGGCCGTAGATGCAGGAGACGGAGGCGACGACCACCACGTCGCGGCGGGTGAGCAGCGAGTTCGTCGCGCTGTGCCGGAGCCGCTCGACCTCCTCGTTGATCGAGGAGTCCTTCTCGATGTAGGTGTCTGTCTGGGGGACGTACGCCTCGGGCTGGAAGTAGTCGTAGTACGAGACGAAGTACTCGACGGCGTTGTTCGGCAGGAGCTCGCGGAACTCGTTGGCCAGCTGGGCCGCGAGTGTCTTGTTGGGTGCCATGACCAGGGTGGGCCGCTGCAGCCGCTCGATCATCCACGCGGTGGTCGCCGACTTGCCGGTGCCGGTGGCGCCGAGCAGCACGACGTCCTTCTCGCCCCCGCCGACGCGCCGCTCCAGCTCGGAAATGGCCGAAGGCTGGTCGCCGCTTGGCTGGTAAGAACTGACGACCTCGAAGGGCGTCACCGTACGTTCGATGTGAGAAACGGGCCGCATGACACCCACCGTACGACTCGGCACTGACAACGCGGGCTGGCCGACCGGTCGCCCCCACGAGTTCAACTCTCGGTAACCGTTGTCCTCCCTCCTCGTTTCCGGTGATGGGGAGGCTTCCCGCGTTCCGCCCGGCCCGGACGGCGCGCTCGCCGCCGCCCGGGATTCGCTCTGGAGTCAAGGAGTCCCCCCATGCCCAAGTTGCTCACCGCCCTCCTGCGGGGCCGGCTCGGCGGGATCGCCGCGGTCGGGACGCTCGCGGTCCTGGTGCCCGCGGGAGCCATCGCGGCGCCGGGCTCGCCGGCCGCCTCCGCGCCCGGGCCGGCGCGGGCGGACGCCGCCACCGTGGCCGCCACCGTGGCCGGCGTCACCCCGGCCAAGGCGCCGACGGCCGGGGTCCTGGCGTCCGACCGGGATCGCGGACCGCTGATCGTGGCGCACCGCGGTGCCTCCGGCCACGCCCCGGAGAACACCCTGGCCGCGGTGGAGGCCGCCGACGAGCTGGACACCGAGTGGGTCGAGACGGACGTGCAGCGGAGCGCGGACGGCGAGCTGGTGCTGATGCACGACACCACGCTGAGCCGGACGACGAACGTCGAGGAGCTCTTCCCCGACCGCGCGCCGTGGAACGTGTCGGACTTCACGGCGGCGGAGATCGCCACACTGGACGCCGGCAGCTGGTTCGGCGCGGAGTTCGCCGACGAGCCGGTGCCCACTCTGGGGGACTACCTCGACCTGCTGGGGGAGAACCGGCAGAGCCTGCTGCTCGAGATCAAGGCCCCGGAGCTCTATCCGGGGATCGAGGCGGAGATCCTCGACGAGCTCGGAGACGAGGGCTGGCTGCGCGGCCGCCCGGGTGACCGGCTGGTGGTGCAGAGCTTCAACGCCGACTCCGTGCGCACGGTGCACGAGCTGTCGCCCCGGGTGATCACCGGCTTCCTCGGCACGCCGTCGCTGGCGGACGTGCCGGACTACGCGGAGTTCGCCGACCAGATCAACCCGCGGTACGGGGACCTGACCGCCGAGTACGTGGCGGGCATCCAGGACGTCAGGGGCGCGCACGGCAGGCCGCTCCAGGTGTACGCCTGGACGATCAACGACGGGGCGACGGCGGCGCGGATCGCGGCGCTCGGCGTGGACGGCATCATCACCAACTTCCCCGAGCGGGTCCGCGAGGGCCTGGAGGACTGACGGGTCCCGGTGGTGCCGGCCTGGCGGCCGGCTCCGCCGGGGACTGTCAGTGGCGCCGCCTAGGCTGCCCTCCATGAGCCCTGACACGCGTGACGCTCCCAGGCCCCCGGCGGGTGCCGGGGAGCCGCAGGAGGCCCGGGAGGCACCCCCAGCGGCCTGGTCGGTCCGGGAGACCCCCATCGGGCCGCTGCTGCTCGCCGCCACCGAGCGGGGTCTCGTGCTGGTCGCCTTCCACGCGGACGCCCGCACCGTCCGGCGGTCCCTGGCCCGGCTCGAGGGGGTGCTGGGGCGCCGGCTGGTGCCCGCCGCCGAGGACCAGGTGGCCGGGCCGCTGGTGGCCGGTGCGTGGGCCGAGCTCGACGCCTACTTCGAGGGTCGGCTCGAGGTCTTCGAGACGCCTCTCGACTGGTCGCTGGCCCCCGGCTTCACCGGGCAGGTGCTGCGGGAGCTGGCGGCCTCCGTGCGGTTCGGCAGCGTGGTCGGCTACGGCGAGCTGGCGGAGCGGGTCGGCGACCGGGACGCGGCCCGGGCGGTGGGCGCGGCCATGGGCGCCAATCCGCTGCCGGTGATCGTGCCGTGCCACCGGGTGCTGGCGGCGGGCGGCGGGATCGGCGGCTTCGGGGGCGGCCTGGAGACCAAGCGGGCGCTGCTTGCCCTGGAGGGGGTGCTGCCGGCGCCGCTCTTCTGAGGAACAGGGGCTGAACAGGGGCTGACCCCCCGGGCCGACGGGGGGCCGGGGGG
>NZ_SMKI01000011.1 GCF_004348415.1 Streptomyces hainanensis | reverse complement strand
GGGTGGGGGGAAATCCCCGGTTCAGTCGAGCAGGGCGTCGACGAACGCCTCCGCGTCGAACGGCGCCAGGTCGTCCGGCCCCTCGCCGAGCCCGACCAGCTTGACCGGCACGCCCAACTCCCGCTGCACCGCGACCACGATGCCGCCCTTGGCCGTGCCGTCCAGCTTGGTGAGCGCGATGCCCGTGACGTCCACGACCTCCGAGAAGACCCGCGCCTGGACCAGGCCGTTCTGGCCGGTGGTCGCGTCGAGGACCAGCAGCACCTCGTTGACCGGGCCCTGCTTCTCCACCACCCGCTTGACCTTGCCGAGTTCGTCCATCAGGCCGGTCTTGGTGTGCAGCCGGCCGGCGGTGTCGACCAGCACCACGTCCGCGCCCTCGGTGATGCCCTCGCGGACGGCGTCGAAGGCCACCGAGGCCGGGTCGCCGCCCTCCGGGCCGCGGACCGTGCGGGCGCCGACCCGCTGGCCCCAGGTCTGGAGCTGGTCGGCGGCGGCGGCCCGGAAGGTGTCGGCCGCGCCGAGCACCACGGACTTGCCGTCCGCGACCAGCACCCGGGCGAGCTTGCCCGTGGTGGTGGTCTTGCCGGTGCCGTTGACGCCGACCACCAGCACCACGGCCGGCCGCTCCTCGCCGGTCTCGGAGATCCCGCCCTCGGTGTGCACCACGCGGTCGAGGTCGGTGCCGATCAGGGCGAGCAGCTCCTCGCGCAGCAGTGCCCGCAGTTCGTCGGGCGTCCTGGTGCCCAGCACCCGGACCCGTTCGCGCAGCCGGCCGACGAGTTCCTGCGTCGGCCCGACGCCCACGTCGGCGGTGATCAGGGTGTCCTCGATCTCGTCCCAGGTGTCGTCGTCGAGCCGCTCCCGGGAGAGCAGGGTGAGCAGCCCGCGGCCCAGCGAGTTCTGCGAGCGGGCGAGCCTGGCCCGCAGCCGTACCAGCCGGCCGGCGGTCGGCTCGGGCACCTCGACCGGCACCGGCGGCGCCTCGGCCTCGGCCGCCGCGGCCTCGTCGGCCGGCAGTGTCACGTCCTCGATGGTGCGACGGCGTTCCTCCTCGGCCGGCGGCGCGGCCTCGTCACCGACGTGCGGTTCGGCCGGGGGCGCGGTCCTGGTGGCCGTCTCGTCGTCGGCGGGCGGGCTGGGCGGCACCTGCTTCCCGGCCTGCTTCCCGCGGAGCGCGACGACGAGCCCGCTGATCGCGGCGACGGCGACCACGGCGATGACTACGACGAGGATGACAATGTCCATCGGTTCCCTTGGTGGTGCCTTGAGGAGCGGCGGGCCCGGGTTCTCGGCCCACCGGGCCCCGGGCGCCCTCAAGTATCGCCGACGTGTTCCACCCACGGGGGACGGGTCGCCCCATCTCCCCCGCTTCCGCCCAACTCCCGCCCGGCGCCTGGTGGGGTCGCCCGGACGGGGGCCGAGGTCGTAGTCGCGGGTCAACCGATCGGTTGACCCGACCTCCAGCTCGACGGCCGATGTCCCGGGCCCGGTCCGAACGGGAGGCTGGCGGCATGTCGGTCATCGAAGTCAGCGAACTACGCAAGTCCTATGGCGGCCGCACCGTGGTCGACGGCGTCTCGTTCGCCGTCGAGGAGGGCGAGATCTTCGGCATCCTCGGCCCCAACGGCGCGGGCAAGACCACCACCGTCGAGTGCGTCGAGGGCCTTCGGGTGCCGGACGCGGGCCGGGTGCGGGTCGCCGGCCTCGACCCGGTCGCCGACCACGGGAAGCTGGCCCTGGTCCTCGGGGCGCAGCTCCAGGAGAGCCGGTTGCAGGCGAAGCTCACCGTGCGCGAGGCGCTGGAACTGTACGCCGCCTGCTATCCGAACCCCGCCGACTGGCGCCCGCTGGCCGAGCGCCTCGGTCTGAGCGGCCGGCTCGACACCCGTTTCGCCCGGCTGAGCGGCGGCCAGAAGCAACGCCTGTTCATCGCGCTCGCCCTGGTCGGGCGGCCCGGGATCGTCGTCCTCGACGAGCTGACCACCGGCCTCGACCCACACGCCCGCCGCACCACCTGGGAGCTGATCGAGGACGTCAGGGACAGTGGCGTCACCGTCCTCCTGGTCACGCACTTCATGGAGGAGGCCCAACGCCTCTGCGACCGGATCGCCGTCATCGACCAGGGCCGGGTCGCCGCGCTCGACACCCCGGCGGGCCTGGTCGGCCGGTCGGCCGGCGCCACCGTGATCAGCTTCACGCCCTCGGCGCCGCTCGACGAGAGCCGGCTCGCCGCGCTGCCCGGCGTGGCGTCCATCGCCTGGAAGGACGGCCGGGTCACGCTCGCCGGCACGGACGGGACGGTCGACGCCGTCATCACCCTGCTGGCCCGCGGTCACATCACGGCCCACCAGCTCCGCGTCTCCGACGCCACCCTGAACGACGCCTTCCTCGACCTCACGGGAGCCGACCGATGAGCACCGCCGCCCTGTCGCCGCGGGCCACCACCGCCGTGCTGCGGGCCGAGGCCCGCCTCTTCCGACGGGAGCCCGCCACCCTGTTCTGGGTGGTGCTGTTCCCCACCCTGCTCCTGGGGATCCTCGGCGCCATCCCGTCGTTCCGCGAGGCCAACGACGATCTCGACGGCCTCCGCACCATCGACGTGTACGTCCCCGTCGTGGTGCTGCTCGCCCTGATCATGGCGGGTATCCAGGGCATGCCTGCGGTCGTCGCCGGTTACCGCGAGCACGGCGTGCTGCGCCGGATGTCGACGACGCCGATCCCGCCGTCCGCGCTGCTCGGCGCGCAGATGGGCCTGCACGGCGCGGCCGCGCTCGGCTCCGCGCTGTTCTCGTTGGCCGCCGGCCGGCTGGTGTTCGACGTCGCGCTGCCCCGGCAGGCGTTCGGCTACGGGCTCGCGCTGCTGCTCTCGGTCGCCGCCGCCCTCGCCCTCGGCACCCTGGCCACGGCGCTCGCCCGCACCACCAAGGCCGCCAACGCGATCGGCACGTCCGTGACGTTCCCGATGATGTTCTGCGCCGGACTCTGGCTGCCGGTCCAGGCGATGCCCGACGTGCTGGCCCGGATCGTGGAGCTGACCCCGTTCGGGGCGGCGTCCCTGGCCCTCGGCCAGGCCGCCGGCGGCGACTGGCCCGGCTGGTCGCACCTCGGCGTGCTCACGCTGTGGACGGTCGTGCTCACGGCGGCGTCCGTCCGCTGGTTCCGCTGGGAGTGAGCGTGCCGGCGAAGGGGGACGGTCGATGCAGACTGGGCACATGACAGACGGGACGGAGGTCGAGCGGCGCTGGGCCGTCTTCGACCGGTGGGGTCCGCACGTCCTGCTCGGGTGCGGGCTGGTGCTGGCCGGCGCCACCAGCGAGGAACTCGGCATGACCAGGGCCGGCTGGTACGCCACGGCGGCGCTGGCCGTCGCGGCCGTGGCCCTGGAGCTCGGCTGGCAGCGCGGATCGGGCAAGCCCTCCACCGCCGGCGCCTGGTACTACTTCACGCGCTGGGCGATATCCCTCGCCCTCACCTGGTTCAACGGGTTCTTCGGCGTCTACGCCGTCATCGGCTACTTCACCGCGGACCGGGTGCTCCCGGACCGGCTGGTGCGCCCCGGTCTCGTCGCCACGGCGGCGGTGATGGCGTCGTCCAACCTGGGCGGACCGGCGCAGCTGCACTCGTGGCCGACCCTGACGGTGTTCGCCGCGCTGTTCGGGGTGCACCTGTCGCTGGTCGCGGTGTTCAGCCACCTGGGCGCCAAGGAACAGGCGCAGGCCGAGGCCAGGGCAAGCCTCATCAAGGAGTTGGAGCGCACCAACGCCACGCTCCAGCAGGCCCTCGACGAGAACGCCGCCCTGCACGCCCAGCTCCTGGTGCAGGCGCGGGAGGCGGGGGTCGCCGACGAGCGGCGCCGGCTGGCGGCGGAGATCCACGACACCATCGCGCAGGGCCTGATCGGCATCATCACCCAGCTCCAGGCCGTGTCCCTGGTGCCGGATCCCGAGCTGGCCCGCGGCCATGTGGACCGGGCGGCGGCGCTGGCCAGGCACAGCCTGGGCGAGGCCCGCCGTTCGGTGGCCAACCTGGCGCCGGTCGCCCTGGCGAGCGACCCGCTGCCCGCCGCGCTGCGGAAGACGGTCGACGACTGGTCGGACCGGGCGGGGGTGCCGGCCGAGTTCACGCTCACCGGCAGGGAGCGGGAGCCGCACCACGAGGTCTCGGCGACGCTGCTGCGGATAGCCCAGGAGGCGCTGTCCAACGCGGCCAGGCACGGCCGCCCGTCCCGGGTCGGCGTGACGCTGACCTTCTTCGGGCAGGAGGTCACGCTGGACGTGCGCGACGACGGCCTGGGCTTCGACCCGGCGGCGCTGCCGGAGCGCACCGGCGCCGGCGGATTCGGGCTCGCCAGCATGCGCGCCCGCGCCGAACGCGTCGCCGGCTCGCTGACCGTGGAGTCCGAGGTGGGCCAGGGCACCGCCGTGTCGGCCCGAGTACCCTTGCTCAGTCATGACTGAAGCCGCCCCCGTCTCCCTGCTGATCGCCGACGACCACCCCGTCGTCCGGGACGGTCTGCGCGGCATGTTCGCGTCCGAGCCCGGTTTCGTGGTGCTCGGCGAGGCGGCGGACGGCGTCGCGGCCGTGGCGCTGGCCGCCGAACTCGACCCGGACGTGGTCCTGATGGACCTGCGGATGCCGGGCGGCGGCGGGGTCGCGGCGATCGCCGAGCTGACCAGGCGCGGCGCCCGCGCCCGGGTGCTGGTGCTCACCACGTACGACACGGACTCCGACACCCTGCCGGCCATCGAGGCGGGCGCCACCGGCTACCTGTTGAAGGACGCGCCGCGCGACGAGCTCTTCGCGGCGGTCCGCGCGGCGGCGAAGGGCCGCACAGTGCTGTCGCCGGCGGTGGCCTCCCGGCTGGTCTCGGCGGTCCGCTCGCCGGGGAACGAACCGCTGTCCGCCAGGGAACGGCAGGTGCTCGCCCTGGTGGCGCGGGGCACCGCCAACCGGGAGATCGCCCGGGAGCTGTTCATCAGCGAGGCCACGGTCAAGACCCACCTCACGCACCTCTACGGCAAGTTGGGCGTGAACGACCGCGCCGCGGCGGTGGCGACCGCGTATCGCAGGGGCATCCTGAGCTGAGCGGCGACGTCAGGCCGAGAGCCGCTGGCTGATCACCTTGGACACCCCGTCCCCCTGCATGGAGACGCCGTAGAGCGCGTCGGCGACCTCCATGGTGCGCTTCTGGTGGGTGATCACGATGAGCTGGGAGCTGTCCTTCAGCTCCTCCATGATCCGGATCAGCCGCTGGAGGTTGGTGTCGTCGAGGGCGGCCTCCACCTCGTCCATGACGTAGAAGGGGCTCGGCCGCGCCTTGAAGATCGACACCAGCAGGGCCACCGCGGTCAGCGAGCGTTCGCCGCCGGAGAGCAGGGAGAGCCGCTTGACCTTCTTGCCGGGCGGCCGGGCCTCCACCTCCACGCCGGTGGTGAGCATGTCCGACGGGTCGGTCAGCATCAGCCGCCCCTCGCCACCGGGGAAGAGCCGGGAGAACACGCCCTCGAACTCCCGGGCCGTGTCGTGGTAGGCGGCGGTGAAGACCTGCTCGACCCGCTCGTCGACCTCCTTGATGACCTGGAGCAGGTCGGCCCTGGTCTTCCTGAGGTCGTCGAGCTGCTCGCTGAGGAACTTGTGCCGCTCCTCCAGGGCCGCGAACTCCTCCAGCGCCAGCGGGTTGACCTGGCCCAGCTGCTTGTAGGCACGCTCGGCGGCCCTGAGCCGCTTCTCCTGTTCCGACCTGACGAAGGGGCGCGGCTGGTTGCGCGGGTCCTCCGGGTCGTCGGGCAGCACCTCGTCCTCGGCCGGCAGGGAGGGCGGCACCGGCTGGTCGGGCCCGTACTCGTCGACCAGGACCGCCGGATCGACACCCAGCTCCTCGAGGGCCCGGCCCTCCAACTGCTCGATCCGCAGCCGCTTCTCCGCCCCCAGCACCTCGCCGCGGTGCACCGAGTCAGTCAGTTTGTCCAACTCGTCCTTGAGCTCCCGGCCGCCGGCCCGCTCGGCCACCAGGGCCTGCTCCCGCTCGGTCTTCGCCAGCTGGGCGGCCTCCCGCTCGGTCCCGCCCCGCTCCAGCGAGGCGTCGACATACGCCAGCAGTTGGCGGGCACCGGCCGCCACCGCGCCGGCCACCTCGGCCTCGTGCCGCATCCGGGCGCGCCGCCGCTCGGCGCGCGCCCGCGCCTCCCGCTCGGCGCGCGCCCCGCGGTCGAGCGCGTCCGCCCGGCCGGCGAGGCCCTTCACCCGCTCCTCGTGGGTGCGGACCTGGAGCCGCGCCTCCATCTCGGTCTGCCGGGCGTTGGCGCCGTCGGCGGCGAGCCGGTCGCGGACGGAGGTGTCGGGCTCCTCGTCGACGTCGCCCGACTCCTCCGCGACGGCCAGCCGTTCCGCCATCTCCTCCGCCTGCTCGACGGCCTTCGCCAACTCCTCCTGGGCCCGGACGACGGCCGCCTCGGCCCGCTCGGCCTCCCCGGCGGCGCCCCTGGCCTGCCCGGCGAGCCGGCCGACGTCCTGGGCCACCTTCGACCTGGCGCGTTCGGCCGCGCTGCGCCGTTGGGCCAACTCCTCCACCCTGGCGACGGCGGTGGCCCGGCGCTCCGCGGCCGCCGCCTGGTCGGCGGTCAGTTCGACGCGCCGCCCGGTCAGCTCGCGCAGCTCGGCCGCGGCCTCGGCGACGGACGCCTGCACCTCCAACAGGCTGGGCGCGCCGGCCGAACCGCCCTGCGCCAGGTGGCGGGCGAGCACGTCGCCCTCGCCGGTGACGGCGGTCAGTTCGGGCCGGGTGGCGAGCAGGTCGAGCGCGTCCTCCAGGGTGGCGACCACCACCACGCCGCGCAGCAGCCAGCGCACCGCGGGCAGCAGTTCCGGCGGGCCGCTGACCAGGTCGGCGGCGCGCCGCGTGCCGTCCGCCGGCGGTTGGGCCGGCTCGTCCCCCGGCACGCCGCCGAGCAGCAGCGCGGCGCGGCCGGCGTCCTGCTTGCGCAGCAGGCGCAGGGCCTCGACGGCGGTGGCGGGACCGTCCACGGCGACGGCGTCGGCCGCGGCGCCGAGCGCGGCGGCCACCGGGACCTCGAAGCCGGGCGCGACGGTGAGCAGTTCGGCGGCGGGGCCGAGCAGCCCGGTCAACTGGTCGCCGGCGGCGAGCAGTGCGCCGCTGCCGTCCTTGCGGCGGAGCCCGAGCGCGAGCGCGTCGTGCCGGGCGGAGACGGCGGCCCGCTCCCGTTCGGTGGTGGTGACGGCGTCCCTGGCGCGGCTCAGCTCGGCCTCGGCCGCGGCGAGTTCCCGCTTGGCGGCGTCGTGCTCGTCGGCCAGCCCCGTGTCGTCCGCGTCGAGGTCGGCGACCTCGGCGCTCAGCGCCTCGTACTCGCGCCGCGCCTCGGCGGCCCGCTCCGCGGCCTCGTCACGGGAGACGGCCAGCCGGTCGATCTGGGTCTGGGCGGTGGCGGCCCGGCCGCGGGCCGCGTTGGCCTGGCCGTGCAGCCTGGCGAGCCCCTCGCGCCGGTCGGCGATGGCGCGGGCCACGTCCTTGAGCCGCCGTTCCTCCTGCGCCAGCCGGCGTTCCAGGTCCGCGCGGTGGTCGACGGTGTCCTCGAGCGCCCGGCTCGCCGCCTCCAGCGCGGCGGTCAGCTCGGCCTCCTGCTCGCGGAACCTGGCCGCCTCGCGCTCCATGTCCTCGGGGTCGCGGCCGCGGCGCTCCTCGGGAGCCTGCGAGGTTGCGCTGGTGACCCGGGCGTCGGCCAGGCTGATGGTCGAGCGGACCCGCTCGGCGAGTTGAGAGAGCGCGTACCAGGTGTCCTGGGCGCGCTGCACGCGGGGCGCGAGCGTCCGCACATCCTGTTCGAGCTCCGACTCCCGGCGCAGCGCGTCCTTCAGCCGCGTCTCGGCGCTCTCCTTGCGTTCCTTGAGCGCGGCCTCGTCGGCGATCTCGGCGCGCAGCGCGGCCCGTTGGGCGACGAGGTCGTCGGCCAGCAGCCGCAGCCTGGCGTCCCGCAGGTCGGCCTGGATGACGGCGGCCCGCCTGGCCACCGCGGCCTGCCGGCCGAGCGGCTTGAGCTGCCGCCGCAGTTCGTCGGTGAGGTCCTGGACCCTGGCCAGGTTGGCCTGCATCGCGTCGAGCTTCCGCAGCGCCTTCTCCTTGCGCTTGCGGTGCTTGAGCACGCCGGCGGCCTCCTCGATGAAGGCGCGGCGCCCGGTGGGGTCGGCGTGCAGCACGGAGTCCAGCTGGCCCTGGCCGACGATGACGTGCATCTCACGGCCGATGCCGGAGTCGGAGAGCAGTTCCTGGACATCGAGCAGCCGGCAGGTGTTGCCGTTGATCTGGTACTCGCTGCCGCCGTTGCGGAACATGGTCCGCGTGATGGTGACCTCGGTGTAGTCGATGGGCAGCGCGCCGTCGGAGTTGTCGATGGTGAGGGAGACCTCGGCGCGGCCCAACGGCGGGCGGCCCGTGGTGCCGGCGAAGATGACGTCCTCCATCTTGCCGCCGCGCAGCGACTTGGCGCCCTGCTCGCCCATGACCCAGGAGAGCGCGTCCACCACGTTGGACTTGCCCGAGCCGTTCGGCCCGACCACACACGTGATGCCGGGCTCCAGGCGCAGCGTCGTGGCCGAGGCGAAGGACTTGAACCCGCGCAGGGTCAGGCTCTTGAGGTGCACGCCGTGCGACTTTACCGGGCGAGGTGGCCCGATTCGTCCTTTGGACGATTCGCCGTTTCGATGTGGAGGAAGGAGGGCACATCAGTGAGTAGGCCGACGCGATCAGTCGTCGGTCGGGGCCCCGGGTTCGGCCGGGAGGAGGCCGGACATGACGAAGGGACGCCGAAGCGTCCCTCGCATTATCCGCTAGCAGTGCCTTCGCGGCCCGGCCTCGTCCTTGAGGTCAGGTCAGAGCGGGCTCCGCCTTGGGCATGTCGATGCTGTCGAGCACCGAGTCGCCGTGCCGAGCGGCGGCGGCCAGCGCGTCGTTCTCCGCCTGGACCCGGAGGAGCTGGGTCTCCAGGTCCTGCACGCGCTGCTGAAGCCGTCGCATCTCGGCGAGGACTCGGGGGTCGGAGCCGCCGACGTGTCCGAGAAGCGCCTTTGCCATGATGGATGGTCCTCCACACTGAGTGACCGACCGAAGCCGTTGGTGGGTCGTGAGGGATTGAACCCGCGACGTCCGCTTTCGCCCTTGGTTTTCAGGGCCACACAGCTGGGATGCGCGGGAGTTTCAGCGTCTCACCAAAAAGTGGGACGGTCAACACGATCACACCGCGTAGAGGCTGGGGCGGCTGGGCCGCCTACCGCCCGCGACGAGGGGCGGTGGTTTCGGTCCGCGGGAGCGGAGAGTGGCCCCCGGGCGGTTTCTGGCGGCAGCCTTGCACGTCGGAGCGGGGTTGGCAAGCAGTTTCCGGGACATTCCCCCGGTGTGGGGCGGTGCCCTCAGCGGATCGCGAAGTCCCGGTAGCCGCCGCGGGGTGTGTCCCATATCTCGGTCACCCCGTCCACCCGGCCGGGCGTGTCGCCCTCCCGCAGCCAGGCCAGCAGCCGCTCGCAGCGGTCCCGCGGCCCCTCGGCCACCACCTGGACCCGGCCGTCGGCGAGGTTGAGGGCGAAACCGCTCAACTCCCCCACGGCCAGGGCGGTGGCACGGGTGAACCAGCGGAAGCCCACGCCCTGCACCAGGCCACGCACCCAGACGGTCAACCGGACGGGCTCGTCCGGGTCGACGGGCTCGGCGGGGCCGCCGGGGGGAGACGCGGGGTGATCCATGTGACGCACGCTATCCCGGCTTTTCACTTCCGAGCACTTCCGTCGCCGCCCCGATGCCGTACAGTCACGCGATGACGAATCACCCGATCGGGTGAGCGATGATCTTCACTGAGTGACGAGGACGGTGCTCTGCATGGGACGCCATCGCCGACGCCGGGGGCACGCGCGTACCGGCCTGGTCGGTGCCTCCGCAGCCCTCACGGTGGGCGCGGTGGCCGTGGGATCCGGGCTGCTGCCGGGGCTCGGTCAGGGCTTCGGCCTCAACAACGAGCCCGACGACGTCCAGGCCCAGGACCAGCGGGCGTCGACCCGTCCCTCGTCGCTGACGCCCTCGCCCTCCACCGAGCTCGGTGGGCAGGAGGAGCGGACGCCCGAGGAGGACCCCGGCACGGAGCCGGCCGAGGAGACGACCCGGCCGGACGCGGAGTCCCCCTCGCCCTCGCCCGAGGAGTCCTCGGCCCCGCCGACCACCGAGGCACCGGAACCGACCCCGGACGAGACCGAGTCCACGACGCCGGCCCCCACCACGCCGAGCGAGGAGGCGGAGCAGAGCCCCACCAGCCCGCCGTCCGCCAGCGAGGAGCCGACCCCGAGCACGGCCCCGGAGACGGCCATGGCCGAGGCGGTGCTGACGCTCGTCAACGAGGAGCGGGCGAACGCCGGCTGCCAGCCGCTCACGCTGGACACCGGGCTCTCCCGACTGGCCGCCGACTTCAGCCTGGACATGGCCAACCGCGGCTTCTTCGACCACACCGACCCGGACGGCCTCACCCCCTGGGACCGGGCGTTGACCGCGGGCATAGCCAACCTCGGCGGCGAGAACATCGCGCGGGGCCAGCAGGACGCCCAGGCCGTGATGGACGCCTGGATGGACAGCGAGGGACACCGCGAGAACATCCTCAACTGCGAGTTCCGCACGTTGGGCGTCGGCGTCCACCTCGGCGACGGCGGCCCCTGGTGGACACAGGACTTCGGCTACTGAGGCCGGGCCTTGAGCGTTACCCGGGCGGCCGCTGGCAGCGCGGGCAGAAGTAGCTCGAGCGGTTCATCCACGGGCTGCGGCGCACCGGGGTCGCGCAACGCCGGCACGGCTCGGCCTCGCGACCATAGACGTCGAGCGAGCGGTCGAAGTACCCGGACTCTCCGTTGACGTTGACATAGAGGCTGTCGAAGCTGGTGCCGCCGACGGCCAGGGCCGCGTTCATCACGTCTCTGACGTGGCCGACCAACGCGGCCGTCGTGGGCCGGGTCAGCGTGGCCGTGGGCCGCTCGTAGTGCAGCCCGGACCGCCACAGCGACTCGTCCGCGTAGATGTTGCCGACGCCGCTGATCAGCGACTGGTCGAGCAGCGCCCGCTTCACGGTGGTCCTGCGGCGGCGCAGCGCCGCGTGGAACGCGTCCTCGTCGAACTCGGGGTCGAGCGGGTCGCGGGCGATGTGCCCTATCACGTCGGGCAGGCCGTCGGCGGCGAGCGGGTGCAGCGAGAGCCCGCCGAAGGTGCGCTGGTCGACGAAGCGCAGCTCGCCGCCGGTGGGGTCGGCGAAGGTGATCCGCACCCTGAGGTGCTTCTCGTCCGGCGCGCGGCCCGTCTTGACCAGCAGTTGGCCGCTCATCCCGAGGTGGGCGAGGAGCGCGAGGTCGCTGCCGAGCGGCAGCCACAGGTACTTGCCCCGCCGCCGCACGCCCGAGACCAGCGTGCCGCGCAGCCGGTCGGCGAAGTCGGCGGCGCCCGCCGGATGACGGCGCACGGCGCGCGGGTGCAGTACCTCGGTGTCGGCGACCGTGCGGCCGCCGACCCAGCGTTCGAGGCCGCGTCGCACGACCTCGACCTCGGGCAGTTCAGGCACCGACGCCGTCCTCTTCGGCCTGGTCCTGGTGTCCGTTGGCGTTGGCCGCGTTCCGCACGTCGACGGCGGAGCGGATCGCGCGCCAGGCGGTCTCCGCGGCCTGTTGCTCGGCTTCCTTCTTGCTGCGACCTGTGCCGGTGCCGTAGGTCTCGCCAGCGACACGGGCGGCAGCGGTGAAGGTCTTCTCGTGGTCGGGACCCGTCTCGCTGATCACGTACTCGGGCACGCCGAGACTCTCGGCCGCGCTCAGCTCCTGGAGGCTGGTCTTCCAGTCCAGACCGGCGCCGAGGTTGGACGAACGCTCGATCACCGGGTCGAAGAGCCGGTGGACCAACTCGTCGGCCGCCGAAAGACCCTGGTCGAGATAGACCGCGCCGATCACGGCCTCCAGCGTGTCCGCGAGGATCGACGCCTTGTCCCGGCCGCCGGTGCCCTCCTCGCCCCGACCGAGCCGGACGAAGGCGCCCAGATCGAGATCACGGGCGACCTCGGCGAGCGCCCTGGCCTGCACGACGGCCGCCCGCAACTTGGCGAGCTGGCCCTCGGGCAGGTCGGGATGCTTGCGATAGAGGGTGTCGGTGACGACCAGGCCGAGCACCGAATCCCCCAGGAACTCCAGCCTCTCGTTGGTGGGCAACCCACCGTTCTCGTAGGCGAAGCTGCGGTGGGTGAGCGCACGCACCAGAAGGGCGGGCTCAAGCCGGTAGCCGAGCCGCCCTTCCAGAATCACGAGGGACGAGGCCGTGTCCTCAGACGCCTGGGGTTGCGACTTCCTGGCGTGTGACATGAAGCCTGTCACCCGCCGATCAGACCTCGAGGACCTGACGGCGGTTGTACGTGCCGCAGTTCGAGCACGCGATGTGCTGCAACCTCGGCTCCTGGCAACGCTCGCAACGCACCAGGTTGGGGGCAGCGGCCTTCCACTGCGACCGGCGGTGGCGCGTGTTGCTGCGCGACATCTTCCGCTTCGGAACAGCCACGGCTACTTCTCCTGTGGATCGTCCCCGCTGTCGCGGGGTGCCTTCTCTTGGTTGCCTTCGGAGCTGGCCGACCGGAGGCCGGCGAACTCACGCAACGCCGCCCAACGGATGTCGACGGCTTCGTCATGCTGGTGGTCCGGATCGTCCGCGAGCCGTGCCCCACAGTCGGGGCAGAGGCCCGGGCAGTCGTCCCGGCACACCGGCTGCAGCGGCAGTGCGAGCACCACCGCGTCCCGCAGCACGGGCTCAAGGTCGAACAGGTCGGCCTGGAGGTACAGCGTCTCCTCGTCCCGGTCCTCGTCGGCCGGCTCGGCCGAGCGGCCGTGGCCTTCGAGGTCCGGATAGGAGTACATCTCCTGGAAGTCCGCCTCGACCTCAAGGGTCAGCGGCTCCAGACACCTTACGCACTCCCCCGCCAGCGGCGCGCGGGCGGTGCCCGTGACGAGCACCCCCTCCATCACCGACTCCATGCGCAGGTCCACGTCCAGCTCGGCTCCCGTCGGCACGCCGATGACCTCGACGCCGAGGTCCGCGGGGGCCTCGACCGTGCGGGAGATCCGCTTGAGCGCACCGGGACGCCGCCCCAGCTCGCGTGTGTCGAACACGAGGGGGGCTCGGTGATCCAGCGGGGCGTTCAGGGCTTTCTGCTTTCTCGCGATGGCGGTGGCCGCGTGGCGCCGCGCGACGGCTCCAGACCGAGTTGTTGACCGGGGGCCGGGCGGCAGCCGCGATCGAGGACGATGACGCGGCCGAACAGTCAGCATACTTCACGGGCCGGCCGGCACCCAATCCGAGCCGGCTCGGAGCGGGCCCGGCGGTGGCCTCAGTGCTGACCCTGCTGGTAGCGGCGCAGCTGCTCCGCGTCGATCATGCTGGTGTCGAACAGGCTGGCCTCGTCCAGGGTGCCGGCCGGCCGGTAGTCGTAGGACGGCGGCTGGGTCGGCACGGCGGGGAGCGCCGGCTGGCCGCCGTAGGGCGGCTCCTGGGCGTAGCCGCCGGCGGCGCCCTGCCCGCCGTAGCCGGCCTGGCCGGCGTACGCGTCCTGCCCGGGGTAGACGTCCTGGCCCTGGTAGGACTCCTGCTGCCCGTAGCCGCCGCCCTGGGCGTAGCCCTCCTGGGCATAGCCGTCCTGCTGCTGCCCGTAGCCGCCGGTGGACGCCGTGGGCTGGAGCGCCGCGTAGGGGTCGGCCTCGGGGTAGCCGGCGCCGGCCGGCTGCTCGGCCCTCGCCATCCCGAGGTAGTCGTAGATGCCCTGCTCATGGTCCTGCTGCTGGTAGGCGTCGGCCGGGCGGGCGCCGCCGTCCGCCGCGCCGGCGTCCTGGGCCGCCACGTGCTCGGCCAGCTCGTCGATCGGGCGGTACCCGGTGAGCTTCTGCCGGCCGCGGCCGACGGCCTCCAGGGTCTTGCGGAGCACGGCCTCGATCGCGCCGAACTGGGCCTCCACGTAGGCCTCGGCGTTGGCGAGCAACTCGGCCTGGTCACCCCGGTCGGGGCCGAGCAGCTTCTCCCGGCCGCGGTCCACGGAGCCGATCGTCTTGCCCAGCACGACCTCGAAGTTGGCGAGCTTGCTGTCCACGTAGTCGTCGGCCTCGGCCTTGACCTCGGCGGCCTCCCGGCGGGCCTCCGCCAGGATCCTGGTGGCCTCGTTCCTGGCCTGCTGGGCGACCTCGGTGTTCCCCACCAGCGAGCCGCGCTCGGAGTGCGCGGCCTCGACGATCCGCCTGGCCTCCTCCTGCGCCTGGGCGACGACCTGTTCGCGGTCCCCGAGCACCTCCTGGGCCTGGGCCAGGGAGCCGGGCAACGCCGAACGCACCTGCTCGAGCCGCTCCAGCAGCTCGGACCGGTTGATCACACAGGACGCCGACATGGGCATGCTCTTGGCGCTCTGGACCGCCGCGGCGATCTCGTCGAGTTTCTGCTGTACGTCCACGAACATCGAGGGTACGGGCAACGAGGCGCCACCGGGCAGCGTTTGCGCCGCCCGGCGGCGAAGTCCCGGAACGGGTCAGTCGCGGGCCAGCTTCTCCCGGAGGGCGCGCAGCACCGGCTCCGGCACCAGGTGCGCGACGTCGCCGCCCCAGGTGGCGACCTCCTTGACCAGACTGGAGGAGAGGAAGCTGTAGATCGGGTTGGTGGGGATGAACATGGTCTCCACGCCCGAGAGTCCGTTGTTCATCTGGGCCATCTGCAGCTCGTAGTCGAAGTCGCTCACCGCGCGGAGCCCCTTGACGATGGCCGGGATGTCACGTTGCTTGCAGTAGTCCACGAGCAGGCCGTGGAAGGCCTCCACGACCACGTTGCCGTAGCTCTCGGTGCACTCCTCGATCAGGGCGATGCGCTCCTCGACGGTGAAGAGGCCCTGCTTGGACTTGTTGATCATCACCGCGACGTGCACGACGTCGTAGAGCTTCGACGCGCGGGCGACGATGTCGAGATGGCCATTGGTGATGGGGTCGAAGGACCCCGGACAGACTGCGCGGCGCAACGGTCTCTCCTCGTTATTCCGGTTCGTCATGACCGGTCGGTGACGTGGTCGGTGACGTGGTGGTCGGCGGTCCGGCCATACCAGAGCGTTCCCTCGCCGTAGCGGCGCGAACGCAGACCGCCGAAACCGGCCGGCCATGCGAACGGGCCCCCGCGGGTGCTCCGCTCCACGGTGACGACGGCCTCGACCGCGAGCCAGCCGTTCGCGGCGAGTGTGAGAAGGATCTCCCGAAGATCGTCGTCGCGGACGGCGTAGGGCGGGTCGAGGAAGGCCAGGTCGTACGCGGGGCCGGGGGCCGGCGTGGCGGCCAGCTGCTCGGCCCGGGCGGTGCGCGGTTCGGCGCCCGGCAGGCCCAGGGTCCGGATGTTCTCACGGATCGTCCTGGCGGCCCTGGCGTCCTGCTCGACGAGCAGGGCGTGCGCGGCGCCGCGGGAGAGCGCCTCGAGACCGACGGCTCCCGAGCCGCCGTACAGGTCGAGCACCCGCGCTCCGTCCAGCGGGCCCCACAGGGCGGACCAGGTGGAGAAGAGGCCCTCCCGGGCCCGGTCCGAGGTGGGCCGGGTGCCGCCGCCCGGCGGCACGGCGAGCCGCCGGCCGCCGGCGGTGCCGGCGATCACGCGCGTCATGGGCGTCCTTCGCAGAGCTCTTCCGTGGGGCCGTCTGTCCCCACCACGCTATACGGGACGCCGGCCGTCGGGGCCACCCGGCCCCGGCGGCCCGGCTCCTCGGCCCGCCCGATCGCCGGTGCGCCGACCGGGTCAGGTGACGGGCGGCTCCCACCGCCGGGCGGCGAGGCCCGCGGTGATCTCGTCGGGGTAGACCTCGCAGACCAGCCGGCGGTCCGGGGTGTGGTCGTGCTCCAGCTCGTAGAGGCAGAGCTCGGTGTCGTCGGCCATCAGGAAGGCGTGCTCGTAGAGCGCGCACCAACGCCCGTCGTCCGGCCGGGGGTAGAGCTCGGGCAGCCGCTCGATGTCGTAGCCGCGGGCGCCGGTGACCAGGTCGACCACCTCGTCGCCCGGCCGGTCCTCGTTGACCGCGCGACGCAGCAGGCGCCGGGCGTGGTCCCTGGAGTCCGCGCCCGGGTAGGCGCGTTGGCCGGGGATGCGGACGCCGAGGGCGGCGGGCCGTGCGGCCCCGAACCCGGTGCCGGGCCAGGCACCGCCCATGAACATCCGCTCGAGCTCCGCGACGGACGGGGCCTCCCGCTCCGGCAGCGCCTCTGGCCGATCGGTCATGCGGAATCCTCCCGGTTTGCCTCTCCTGAGCCCGCCCCTGGCGCACTCACCGTAGTGCCTCGACTGCGGTCCGGGTGACCGTTTTACCGAATCACGAACGGCCGCGCCAGGGGTGGAAATGCGGATACTTCTATGACGATCGGGACGAGCGGGAGGATCCCACCTCCCGCTCGAATCTCACCCCGTCAGCCCTCCTGCGGCGCCGCCGAGCCCACCAGGGCCGGGGAAACGTAGCGCGACCAGGACAGACAGCCGTCCGGCGGGCAGTACTCCGGGCGGCGCGGGTCGTGACCGAGCTCACGGAGCTTGGTGCGCACCGAGTCGGGCGTGCGGCCGAACCGGGCGGCGATCCTGGCTATGGTCTCGCCGGCGTGGAAGCGCTGGGTGAGGTCCTCCTCGTGCCGCGGCACCCAGGGGGCGCCGTGGCCGGGGAAGAGCTCGCGCAGGATGTCGCGGTCGGGGATGGGCTCGGCCACGTCGGCGGCCAGCGCCAGGGCGCGGAGCCCGCGGTTGAGGGCGATGCGCAGCGTGGGCACGTCGGCCAGCGGCATGGTGAGGGTGCCGGAGGCCAGCGGGGCCCCCTGCCGGCCCTCGCGCCAGCCGATCAGGGTCAGGGTCACGGTGATGTCGTCGTCGCTGGCCAGCTCGATGCGGAAGATCTTGTCACCGAGCGGCAGTTCGTTGGTGTGCCGGAATGCCATGCGAGCAACCCCCAAGGGTCCGGTCCTGGCGGCGCGCGGGCCTGGGAGAAACCCGCGCCCTCCGCCTTTCGACTGATGTCATCCTCGCAGGCGGCACTGACAATTGACGGGGCGTCAGATGCCCTTTCGCGGCCCCGCTCGCGGCCTCCGTCAGCCCTTCTCCAGGAACTCCTCGCGGTCCGCGTCGAGCAGTGAGTCGAGGGCGGCGCGCAGCTCCGGTGCGCCGGCCAGCTCCGGGTCGGCGTCGACCAGCGCGGTGGCCTCGGCCCGCGCCTCGGCGATCAGCTCCTCGTCGTCGATGACGGCCAGCATCCGCAGGCTGCTGCGCCCGCCCGACTGGGCCTCGCCGAGCACGTCGCCCTCGCGGCGCTGCTCCAGGTCGATCCGGGAGAGCTCGAAGCCGTCCGTGGTGGCTGCCACCGCCTCCAGCCTGGCGCGGGCCTGGCCGCCCTCCGGCGCCTCGCTGACCAGCAGGCAGAGCCCGGGCGCCGAGCCGCGGCCGACCCGGCCGCGCAGCTGGTGCAGTTGGGAGACGCCGAACCGGTCGGCGTCCATGATCACCATGACGGTGGCGTTCGGCACGTTCACCCCGACCTCGATCACCGTGGTGGCCACCAGCACGTCCACCTCGCCCGCGGTGAAGCGGCGCATCACGTCGTCCTTGGCCTCGGGCGCCAGGCGACCGTGCAGCACCTCGACCCGCAGCCCGGCGAGCGGGCCGCCGGACAGCTGCTCCGCCACGTCGCGCACGGCCAGCGGCGGACGCCGCTCCTCGCCCTCGGGATCGCTCTTCCCGGCGGGCTCGTCCGCCGCCTCGCCCGTGGCGGGGTCCCCGATGCGGGGGCAGACCACGTACGCCTGGTGGCCGGCGGCCACCTCCTCCCGCACCCGCTGCCAGGCCCGGTCCAGGAAGTGCGGCTTGTCGCGGGCCGGCACCAGGTGGCTGGCGATCGGCGAGCGCCCCTCGGGGAGTTGGTCGAGGACGGAGGTCTCCAGGTCGCCGAAGACCGTCATGGCGACCGTGCGCGGGATCGGGGTGGCCGTCATCACCAGCAGGTGCGGCGGGCGCTCCCCCTTGCCGCGCAGCGCGTCGCGCTGCTCGACGCCGAACCTGTGCTGCTCGTCGACCACGACGAACCCCAGGTCGTGGAAGCGCACCACGTCCTCGATCAGGGCGTGGGTGCCGATGACCACGCCCGCCTCGCCGGTGACGGCCTCGAGCAGCGCCCGGCGCCTGGCCTGGGCCCCCATCGAGCCGGTGAGCAGCGCGACCCTGGTGCCGCGCTCGGCACCGCCCAGCATGCCGCCCTCGGCGAGACCGCCCAGCATCTCGGTGATCGAGCGGTGGTGCTGCTGGGCGAGCACCTCGGTGGGGGCGAGCAGCGCCGACTGGCCGCCGGAGTCCGTGACGGCCAGCATCGCGCGCAGCGCCACCAGGGTCTTGCCGCTGCCGACCTCGCCCTGGAGCAGCCGGTGCATCGGATGGTCGCGGGCGAGGTCCTCGAAGATCTCCTCGCTGACCCGGCGCTGCCCGTCGGTCAGGGTGAACGGGAGCCCGGCGTCGAACGCTTCGAGCAGACCGCCGGGGGCGGGCCGCCGGGGCACGGCGGGCTGCTGGGCCGCGACCCGGCGCCTGCGGGCCAGCGCGACCTGGAGCACGAACGCCTCGTCCCACTTGAGGCGGGAGCGCGCCTGGGCGATCTCGGCCCGGCCGCGCGGCCGGTGCGCCTTCTCGAACGCCTCGGAGAGCGGCAGCAGCCCGCGGCCGTCCCGCAGTGCCACCGGCAGCGGGTCGGCGAGGCCGGCCCATCCGGTGGCCGCCAGCGAGTCGAGCACGACGGCCACGGACTTGGCGATGCGCCAGGACTCGAGCTGCTTGCAGGCCGGGTAGAGGGGCAGCGGCCGGCCGGCGAACTCCGCGACCGCCTCGTCGCCCGACTCCTCGTCGAGCAGTTCGTAGGCGGGGTGGGAGAGCTGGAGGACGCGGTTGAACCGGGAGACCTTGCCGGCGAACATGCCGCGCCGGCCGGGCAGCAGCACCTTCTCGTGGTGGTGCACGGCCCGGTGGCCGAAGAAGACCAGTTGGAGCCGGCCACGGCCGTCGGTGAGGGTCACCTCGAGGCGGGCCCCGCGGCCCCGGTTGAACGTGTGCGCGCGGGCGTCGGCGATCTCGGCGACGACCGTGACGTGTTCGTCGAGCGGCAGGTCGGCGAGGCCGGTCAGTTCGCCGCGCTCGGCGTACCGCCGGGGATAGTGGTGCAGCAGGTCGCCGACCGTGTGCAGGTCGAGATGGGCGGCCATCACCTTGGCGGTGGTGCCACCGACGACCTTTCCCAGAGGTTGGGCCAGGGGTTCTTGCGACGCGGTCACGCTGCCATTGCACACCATCCCACCGACAAGGCGTGCCCGCGGCGCCCACTGGCCCGCTGGCCCACCGGACCGCGCGACCCGCCGGGCCTACTCGACGCCGATCAGCAGCGGCGCGCTCTGGCCGCCCGCGCAGACCACGGTGTCCACGCCCAGGTGGCCGCGGCGCACCTGTTCGCCGAGCCGGTCGGCGAGCCCGGCGGGCGCCCGGGTGCCGAGCACCAGGGTGACCAGCTCACCGCCGCCGCCCAGCATGCGCTCGAGCACCTCGCTCGCCACCTCGGCCGGGTCGGCGCCGATCACGGCGACGTCGCCGTCGACGAGGCCGAGCACGTCGCCGGCCTGGCAGACCCCGGCCATGGTCCACGACTGCCGCTCCGCCACGTCCACCTCGCCGAACCGGGTGGCCCTGGCCGCCGCGGTCATGGCGACCACGTCCTCGTCGAAGCGGCGTTCCGGGGCGTGCACGGCGAGCGCGGCCAGGCCCTGGACCGGGGAGCGGGTCGGCACGACCGCGACCCGGACGCCGGCGACGCGGGCCTGCTCGGCGGCGGCCGCAGCGGCGTGCCAGAGTTCGTCGTCGTTGGGCAGCAGCACCACCTCGTCGGCGGCCGCGCCGACGATCGCGGCGGCCAACTCGCCGGCGCCCGGCGCCTCGCCGGGTCGGGCGGTCAGCGTGGTGGCGCCGGCCTCGGCGCAGAGTCCGGCCAGGCCGTCGCCCGGCAGCACCGCGACCACCGCGCGCCCCGTGGCCCGGGGGGCGCCCGCCGGGGGCGCGGCCTCGCCGCCGAGCGCCGTGATCCTGATCCGGTGCGGGCGGCCGGCCTCGACGCCGGCCTCCACCGCCTGGCCCGGCTCGGCGGTGTGCAGATGGACGTGCCACAGCCCGTCCCCGCCGCCTATGACGAGCGAGTCGCCCAGCGCGTCGAGCCGGTCACGCAGCCTGGTGGTGGCCTCGTCCGACGCGTCGAGCAGATAGATGACCTCGTAGGAGGCGTGCGCGGCCACCGGGCACTCGGCGCCCCCACCGACCGGCCCAGCCCCCGGCCGGCCGGCGCGCCCCAGCCGCTCGCGGAACGAGACGTCGGGCGCGCGGCCGGACAACGCGGCGTCCAGCGCTTCGAGGATCGCGACCAGGCCGCAGCCGCCGGCGTCCACCACGCCCGCCTCGGCGAGCACCGCGAGCTGCCCCGGGGTGGCGGCGAGCGCGCCGCGGGCCCCCGCGCAGGCCGCCGCGACCACGTCGGCCGCGGTCGTGCCGGGGGCGCGCTCGGCCGCGTCGGCGGCCGCCGTGGCGACCGTGAGCATGGTGCCCTCGACGGGGTGCGCGACCGCCTGGTAGGCGCCGGTCGCGGCGCGGCGCAGCGCGCGCCGCACGGCGTCCGCGCCGGCCCCCGCCGCGGCCCCGCCGGCGTTCCCGCCGCCGGTCCCGGTCCCGGCCTCGCTCCCGGCCTCGGTCTCGGTCTCGGCCTCGGTCTCGGTCTCGGCCAACACCTCGGCCATGCCGCGCAGCAGTTGGGCCAGGATGGTGCCCGAGTTGCCCCGGGCGCCGATCAGCGCGCCGTGCGCCATGCCGCGGACGGCCTCGGCCAGGGTCGGGCTCCCGGTGGCCGCGGCCGCCACGGCCTGCCCCGCGGACTCCAGGGTGAGATAGAGGTTGGTGCCCGTGTCGCCGTCCGCCACCGGGTAGACGTTGATCGCGTCGATGTCCTCGCGGGCGCCGCCCACGGCGTCCAGCGCGATCCGGCACCAGCGCCGTACCGCGTCGGCGTCCAGTGGATGCGACACGGGTGGTCCTTCCTCGGGGCTTGTGCTGCCGGGCCGGCGGGCGGCCGCTGGCAGCTTATGACAGGCCGGCGGGCGGGGCGCCGCCCGGTCGTGGTGCCAGCGCGTGCCCGTGGTGCACGGGCCCGATGCCGGCGCCCAACGCGAAGCCGGCCCGGATGGCGCCGGTCACGTACTCCTTCGCCGCCGCCACCGCCTCGGGCACCGGGTCGCCGGCGGCCAGCCGGGCGGCGATCGCCGAGGCGTAGGTGCAACCGGTGCCGTGCGTGTGCCGGTTGTCGAGGCGGGGTGCGCGGAGCCAGTGCTCGACGGTGCCGTCGGTCAGCAGGTCGGTGGCGTCGCCCGACAGGTGACCGCCCTTGATCAGCGCCCAGCGCGGGCCGTACCCGAGCACGGCGTCGGCCGCCCGCCGCAGATCGTCCTCGCCCTCCACCACGACCCCGGTGAGCTGGGCGACCTCGGCCAGGTTCGGGGTGGCGACGGTGGCCAGCGGCAGCAGCCGGCCGCGCACCGCGTCCAGGGCGTCGACGGCGAGCAGCGGGTCACCGTGCTTGGAGACCCCCACCGGGTCGACGACCACGGGCACGTCGAGCGGGGCGAGCAGGCCGGCCACGGTCTCCACCAGGTCGGCGGAGGCGAGCATCCCGGTCTTGACCGCCGCCACCCCGATGTCGTCGACCACCGCCCGGAACTGGGCCCGCACCGCGTCGGCCGGCAGCTCCCAGACGCCCTGCACGCCGAGCGAGTTCTGCGCGGTCACCGCGGTGAGCACGCTCATGCCGTGGGTGCCGAGCGCCAGCATGGTCTTGAGGTCCGCCTGGATGCCGGCGCCGCCGCCGGAGTCGGAGCCGGCGACGGTCAGCACGCGCGGCGGCGTGCGCGGTGGTGTTCCCATGCCCCGACGGTACTCAGCGGCCGCGTCAGCCGGCGAAGTGGTCCCAGCCGCCGGCCTGCTCCCAGGCCGCGCCGTCCACCGTCACCCGCGGCACGCCCCGGCCCCTGGCCGGCAACACCTCGCCGATCGGCCGCCAGCGCGCCGGCAGCTTGGTCTCGGACGGGAAGGCGGCGACGATGGCGTGGTCCTCGCCGCCGGTGAGCACCCAGTGCAGCGGATCGACGCCGACGGCCTGCCCGATGTCCGACATCTGCGCGGGAATGTCCAGCGCGGCCGACCGGATGTCGATCCGCACCTTGCTGGCCGCCGCGATGTGGTCCAGGTCCGCGATGAGGCCGTCGCTGACGTCCGTCATCGCGGTCGCGCCGAGCGCGGCGCCCGCGGGACCCGCCGGGTAGGGCGGTTCGGGGCGGCGGTGCGCCTCGACGAAGGCACGCGGGGAGCGGAAGCCGCGGGAGAGCACGGCGTGCCCGGCGGCCGACCAGCCGAGCCAGCCGGTGACGGCGATGATGTCGCCCGGTCTGGCGCCGCTCCTGGTGACCGGCTCGCGCCCGCCGAGGTCGCCGAGCGCGGTGATCGAGACCATGATCGTCTCGCCGCGCACGATGTCGCCGCCGGCCACCCCGGCGGCGGCCACCCGGCACTCGTCGCTGATGCCGTCCATCAGTTCCAGGGCCCAGGTGACGGGGAGTTCGGCCGGCACCACGAGGCCGAGCAGGAGGGCGGTCGGCACGGCGCCCATGGCGGCGACGTCCGCGAGGTTCTGGGCGGCGGCCTTGCGGCCGACGTCGTAGGCGGTGGACCAGTCGCGGCGGAAGTGCCGGCCCTCGAGGAGCATGTCGGTGCTGGCGACCACCCGCCGGTCCGGCGCGGCGACCACCGCGGCGTCGTCCCCCGGACCGAGCCGCACGGCGGGCGCGCCACCGATCCGGGAGGTGAGTTCCCGGATCAGCCCGAACTCCCCGAGCTCCCCCACAGTCCCCTTCACTCAGCTCTCCTCATGCTCATCTCGCCGGACCACGGGTCAACCTGCCGTGATCAGCACCCGCCGCAGTCTCCCAGTGCCGGTCACGACGCGCTACGGTAGCGCCCCCGTTCCTCGTAGCCGCCGTGGAGGACCCGTGGTACAGGCGTACATCCTGATCCAGACCGAGGTGGGCAAGGCGTCCACCGTGGCCGACGTCATCTCCGGAATCCCCGGCGTTCTCCAGGCCGAGGACGTCACAGGGCCCTACGACGTCATCGTGCGGGCCGAGGCGGAGACGGTGAACGACCTCGGCCGGCTCGTGGTCGCCAAGGTCCAGGGGGTGGCGGGTATCACGCGGACCCTGACCTGCCCGATCGTCCACCTCTGAGCCCTCGTATGCTCGCGGGGTGCGGTCTCCGATACGCCGCGGCCTGCTGGCCGCCACGGTGCTCCTGACCGCCGGCGCGTGCGACTCGTCCGCCGGCGGCCCCGAGGTGACCGCGCCGTCGCCGACGGGCGAGACGGCGCGGGCCTGCGAGGCGTTGGCCACCGACCTCCCGGACGAGGTGGACGGTGAGTCCCGGGGCACGGCCGCCGGGGACTCACCCTACGTGGCCGTCTGGGGCGACCCGGCGATCGTGCTGCGCTGCGGAGTGCCCGAACCGGCGGTGATGACGGCGGGCAGCGAGACCTACGACCCCGGCGCGGAGTTCGTGGGCGTGAACGACGTGACCTGGCTGTACGAGGAACAGTCGGACGGCGCCCGGTTCACCACGGCGGAGCGGGAGTTCTTCGTGGAGATGACGGTCCCCGACGACTACGCCCCCGAGGTCAACCCCCTGTTGGACGTGGCCGCCGCCGTCCTCGACCACATCCCGCCGGACGCGCTCCACTCCCCGCCGGACCACCACTAGCCGGGCGGTGGCCGTCGGGGCCCCGGGCCGGGCCGTTCCCCCTGCCGAGGCGGGTGCCCCGGCACGGCCGTCGGCCGGCTGTTCACGGGGTCGCGCCCGTGAACAGCCTCGGTTCGGCCCGCGCTCGCGCCCGACCGGACCGGAGTGAACGCCCCCTCGCCAGGACCACGTACCGCGCCTGGCGCCCGCGCCCACGCGCCCCGCGCCGGCGGGTACCCGGCCGGGCCGGCCCGGTGCCGGGCCCGCGTCGCATCAGAGGGTGGGACGGGCAGGGCAGCCATGCCCGTTCCGCGGCCGTGCCCGTTCGGCTAGCGGAGGCCCGTCGAGCGGCGGAGTGCCGTCTGGAGGAGGTGGTCGACGAGTTCGGGGTAGCTCACACCGCTCGCCTCCCACATGCGCGGGAACATCGAGATCGGTGTGAAGCCCGGCATCGTGTTGATCTCGTTGATGACGAACTCGCCGTTCTCCTGCAGGAAGAAGTCGGCCCGGACGAGCCCCTCGCAGGAGGCCGCGTCGAAGGCGCGGACCGCCAGTTCCTGGACGCGGGCGGTCTCCTCGGGGGTCAGCGGGGCCGGCACGATCCCGTCGGCCGAGTCGATGTACTTGGCCTCGAAGTCGTAGAAGTCGTGGCTGGAGACCGGCGGGATCTCGGCCGGCAGGCTGGCGCGGGCGCCGTCCTCGAACTCCAGGACACCGCACTCGATCTCCCGGCCCCGCAGCAGCGACTCCACGATGATCTTGGGGTCGTGCCGCCTGGCCTCCTCGACGGCCGCCGGCAGGTCCGCCGGGTCCGCGACCCGGGAGATGCCCATCGAGGAGCCGGCGCGGGCCGGCTTCACGAAGAGCGGCCAGCCGTGCTCGTCGGCGAAGTCCGTGATCCGGGCCAGGGCCGCGCCCCGGTCCGCCTCCCACTCGCGGGGCCGCACCACCACGTAGGGACCGACCGGCAGGCCGAAGGAGGTGAAGACCCGCTTCATGTACTCCTTGTCCATGCCGACCGCCGAGGCCAGCACCCCGGACCCGACGTAGGGCACGCCCGCCAGGTCCAGCAGCCCCTGCAGGGTGCCGTCCTCGCCGTAGGGGCCGTGCAGCATCGGGAAGACGACGTCGACGTCGCCGAGGTCCTTCGGCACCGAGCCGGCCTCGGAGTAGACCACCTCACGCCGGCCGGGGCCGATCGGCAGCACCACGTCGCCGGTACCCGGCTCGGCGATCTGCTCGACGCTGGGCAGCGAGCGCTCGACGATCGCCATCCGGTCGGGATCGTCGGCCGTGAGCGCCCAACGGCCGTCCGTGGTGATGCCGATGGGAAGCACGTCGTAGCGGTCACGGTCGATGGCCCGCAGCACGGCTCCTGCGGTGACCACCGAGATGGTGTGCTCGGAGCTACGCCCGCCGAAGACGACGGCGACGCGCGGCTTGGCGTGGGGGCTCTGGGGGGAGATCTCGCTGCTCATAACCCCCTGAGGCTACCTAACGGGAGGGCGGCAGTCAGTGTTGCTCGGCCTTGGCGGTTCGCGACATCAGCTCACCCACCGCCACCTGCGGGGACGTGCCCTCGTGCACGATGCGCACCACCGTCTCGGTCAGCGGCATGTCGACGCCGTGACGCCGCGCCAGATCGAGGACCGAGCGGCAGGACTTGACGCCCTCGGCGGTCTGCCGGGTGACGGCGATGGTCTCCTCGAGGGTCATGCCGCGCCCGAGGTTGGTGCCGAAGGTGTGGTTGCGGGAGAGCGGCGACGAACAGGTGGCGATCAGGTCGCCCATGCCGGCGAGGCCCGCGAAGGTGAGCGCGTCGGCGCCCATGGCCAGGCCGAGCCGGCTGATCTCGGCGAGCCCACGGGTCATCAGGGACGCCTTGGTGTTGTCGCCCAGGCCCATGCCGTCGGCGATGCCCACGGCGAGCGCGATCACGTTCTTGACGGCGCCGCCGAGTTCGCAGCCGATGACGTCGGTGTTGGTGTAGGGCCGGAAGTAGGGGGTGTGGCAGGCGGCCTGGAGCCGTTTGGCGACGGTCTCGTCGACGCAGGCGACGACGGACGCGGCCGGTTGGCGTTCGGCGATCTCCGGGGCCAGATTGGGCCCGGACAGCACGGCCACCCGTTCCGGGCCGACGCCGGCCACCTCCTCGATGACCTCGCTCATCCGCTTCGCCGTGCCGAGCTCGATGCCCTTCATCAGCGAGACGAGCACGGTGTCGGGGGCCAGCAGCCCGGCCCAGCCGGCCAGGTTGTCGCGCAGCGTCTGGGACGGCACGGAGAGCACGGCGAACTCGGCGCCCCGCGCGGCCTCGGCGGGGTCGGCGGTGGCACGGACCGACTCGGGCAGCCGGACGCCGGGCAGGTATTCCTGGTTGGTCCCGGTGGCGTTGACGGCCTCGACCACCTCGGGGCGGCGGGCCCACAACGTCACCTCGCAACCCGCGTCCGCCAGGACGATGGCGAAGGCGGTCCCCCAGGATCCGGTGCCGTAGACGGCGACGCGTGTCACTCCGCTTTCTCCTCCTCAGGCGCGCTCACCGAGCCACGCCGGTCAGCCGATGTACTCCGGTGAACATAGCGTTCCACGGGCGGGATCTCGTCACGGATCCCGGCGAGCAGGGCCGTGACGGCGTCCATGATCCGGTCCGTGACCTCGCGGAGCACCTCGGGCGTGGGCTCCTGGTCGTAGAACTCCCCCAGATCCACGGGCAGGCCGGCGACGACGGTGAGCGTCTTGCGGGGAACGGGACGGAACTTGCCCCGCGCCACGTAGGGCGGCATCGCCTCGTGGGCGCCCCACTGGGCGACGGGGATCACGGGGGCCCGAGTGGCGAGCGCCACCCGGGCGGCGCCGGTCTTGCCCTGCATCGGCCAGAGCCCGGGGGCACGGGTGAGGGTGCCCTCCGGGTAGAAGGTGACGCACTCGCCGGAGCGCACGGCCACGACGGCGGCGCGGAACGCGTCGGCGGCGTCGCCGGTCTCGCGGTAGACGGGAATCTGCCCGGTGCCCCGCATGAACCGGCCGACCACGGCCCGGTTGAACAGACTGTCCTTGGCCAGGAATCTGGGGACCCGCCCGGTGTTGTACTGGAAGTGCGCGTAGGAGAAGGGGTCGAGAACGGAGTTGTGATTCACCGCCGCGATGAATCCCCCCTCACCGGGAATATGCTCCATTCCACGCCAGTCCCGCTTGAAGAGCATGCTCATCGTCGGTTTTACCAGAAATGCGGCCAGTCGGTACCAGAAGCCGATTCTGCGGCGAGACACTGGGACACCATCTCCTCTTGCACTGCTCCGGCGCGGTCCGCTGCGGACAGTCGCACAAGTGTCGCCCCGGGGTGGGGGGCTGTCCAGCAGCTCGATCCGCCGCCGCGACGGTCCAAGTTTGCACCCTAATGCGCCGTCGTGGGCGCCCGGCGAGCGGCCTTCGCGCCGACGGACGAGACACCAGGGAGGAAGGGAGAATGACACCGTGCGTGACACGGATGGTCCCGGCTGGGCGTTGCTCGTGCCGCTGAAACCACTGCGCCTGGCCAAGAGCCGGCTGACCCCGACGGCCGGGGAGGCGCTGCGGCCTTCCCTCGCGCTGGCCTTCGCCGAGGACACGGTGTCGGCCGCGCTGGCCTGCCCGCTGGTGCGGAAAGTGCTGGTGGTGACCGACGATCCGCTGGCCGGCGAGCGGTTGACGGCGCTCGGCGCGGCCGTCACGCCCGACCGGCCGGGGCGCGGGCTCAACGCGGCGCTCGCGCACGGCGAGTCGACCGTCAGGAACGAGGATCCCGGCGCCGCCGTGGCCGCGCTCAACGCGGACCTGCCGGCACTGCGCCCCGCGGAGCTCGCGCGGGTGCTGGCGGCGGCGGGCGAGCGGTCCCGGAGCTTTCTCGCGGACGCCGCGGGGGTGGGTACAACGTTGCTCGCGGCGATGCCCGGAATGCCCCTTGAGCCGGCGTTCGGTGGGCGCTCCAGGTCACGCCACGACGCATCGGGCGCAACCGAACTTCTGCTCGACGGAGTCGAAAGCGTTCGGCGCGACGTGGACACCGGCGACGACCTGCGCGACGCGCTGGCGCTCGGCGTCGGGCCGCGCACGGCGGCCCGGGTGCGGAGGCTGACCGCCCCCGCGGCCCCTACAGCGTCTGCAGGGTCAGGAAGGTGACGACGCGCCGCTCACCGGCGCCGGTCACCTCGATCCGGACCCGCTGACCGGGCCGCAGCAGGCGGAGGCCGCCGGCGTCGAAGGCGTCGGCGCCGAACTCCAGGGGCGTGCCGTCGTCCAGGAGGACGCTGCCGGAGCGGGTCTCGGGATCGTAGGTGTAAGCGGTGGCCTGCATGGCGCCGAGCATAGGTGCTCGGCCGAGGGATCGGAACGACGGCGGGCCGGGCTCCGGGAGGGAGACCGGCCCGCGGGGGTGGCCGCGCGCTGAGGCCGTCACCTGCGACGCGACGTGGCCTTCTTGGTGGCAGAGCGGGACGACCCTCGCTTGGCCGGGGCCTTCTTGGCGGTGGCCTTCTTGGCCGGAGCCTTCTTGGCCGCGGCCTTCTTCGCGGTGGTCTTCTTGGCCGTGGTCTTCTTCGCGGCCGTCGTCTTCTTGGCCACGGTCTTCTTCGCGGCCGTGGTGCGCTTCGCCGTGGCCTTCTTGGCCGCCGCCTTCTTGGTCGCGGCCTTCTTGGTGGTCGTGCCGCCGGAGAGGCTGCCCTTCGGGGCCTTCTTCACCGCGACGTCGTTCTTGGGAAGCTTCTTGGTCCCGGCCACCAGGTCCTTGAACCCCTGGCCGGCGCGGAAGCGCGGCACCGACGTCTTCTTGACCCGCACCCGCTCACCGGTCTGCGGGTTGCGGGCGTACCTGGCGGGCCGGTCGACCTTCTCGAACGATCCGAAGCCGGTCACCGAGACCCGCTCGCCCGCGACCACCGCGCGGATAATGGCGTCGAGGACGATATCGACCGCGTCGGCGGCCTGCTGGCGGCCGCCAACCTTGTCGGCAATCGCCTCTACGAGTTGCGCCTTGTTCACGTCTTCCCCTTCGCAGGCATTGCTGGAACGAATGTGTCCAAGCTTTTTCGCACGTTAGGCAGATATATTCCGCAAATCAAACGCGAAACGGGCTAATCACCCTTGTGTCGCAACGAACTCGACCATCGCGAGACCTTCACGAGGTCGCGTCGCGACGTTCGCCGGGCCGATCCCGAGCCGGCCACCCCGCGTCAACGTCCTCCATCAGCCGGTCCAGACGACGCGCGGCGCCGGGCAGGTCCTGCTTGGCCGCCGCGGTGATGATCAGCAGCTTCCGGGTGAGAGCTTGCCGTACGTCCTCAGGCACTTGCAGGGCCCGCACCGTGCGGTGCGCGTCCCTCAGTCGAGCGGCGAGGCGGTCGTAGAGTTCGAGTTGACCGTCGCGTTCCATGTCGCCGATTGTGCCACCTTGGCACTGGTATCGCCCTCTAAGCCCCCAACGCCCGTGTCGTACGGGGGAAGACGCGCGACGCCCCCGCCGGTCACAACCGGCGGGGGCGTCGCGTCGAACGGGCAGCGGCCCGGAGTGTCAGGCCACTTGGGTGCGGGGCTTGAAGGAGGGGCGGCCGGCCTCGAAGGTGGCCACCTGGTCCTCGTCGCGCAGCGTGATGCTGATGTCGTCGAGCCCTTCGAGCAGCCGCCAGCGGGCGTTCTCGTCGAGCTCGAAGCCCGCCTCGATCCCCTCGGCCACCACCTTGCGCTCGACGAGGTCGACGGTGATCTCCGCCGCCGGGTCGGCCTCGACCAGCGCCCACAGCGTGTCCACGGTCTCCTGCGGGAGCACCACGGTGAGCAGGCCGTTCTTCAGCGAGTTGCCCCGGAAGATGTCGGCGAAGCGGGGGGAGATCACGGCCTTGAAGCCGTAGTTCTGCAGGGCCCAGACGGCGTGCTCGCGGGAGGAGCCGGTGCCGAAGTCGGGTCCGGCGACCAGCACGGTGGCGCCGGCGCGCTCGGGCCGGTTGAGCACGAACTCCGGGTCCTTGCGCCAGGCCTCGAACAGGCCGTCCTCGAAACCGTCCCTCGTGACCTTCTTGAGCCAGTGCGCGGGGATGATCTGGTCGGTGTCGACGTTGCTCCGGCGCAGCGGGACCGCGCGGCCGGTGTGGGTGGTGAAAGCTTCCATGTCCTTCGGTGACCTCAGACCTCGACGGGGGTGGGGGCGGTGGCCAGGTCGGCCGGGGAGGCGAGCCGGCCGGTGACCGCGGTGGCGGCGGCGACCTGCGGCGAGACCAGGTGCGTGCGGCCGCCCTTGCCCTGCCTGCCCTCGAAGTTGCGGTTGGAGGTGGAGGCGCAGCGCTCCTGGGGGGCGAGTTGGTCGGGGTTCATGCCCAGACACATCGAACACCCGGCGTGCCGCCACTCGGCGCCGGCGGCCGTGAACACCTTGTCCAGGCCCTCCTCGACGGCCTGCAGCGCCACCCGGACCGAACCGGGCACCACCAGCATCCGCACCCCGTCCGCGATCTGCCGGCCGTCGAGCACGGCGGCGGCCGAGCGCAGGTCCTCGATCCTGCCGTTGGTGCACGAGCCGACGAACACGGTGTCCACCGAGATGTCCCGCAGCCGCTGGCCGGCCGTGAGCCCCATGTACTCCAGGGCCCGCTCGGCCGACGTGCGCTCGTTGGGGTCGGCGAAGGAGGCCGGGTCGGGCACGGACTCCGACAGCGGCGCGCCCTGCCCCGGGTTGGTGCCCCAGGTGACGAACGGCGCGAGCTCGGCGGCGTCGATGACGACCTCGTGATCGAAGACGGCGTCCTCGTCGGTGCGCAGCGTCTTCCAGTAGGCGACCGCGGCGTCCCAGTCGGCACCCTCGGGCGCGTGGTCGCGGCCCTTCAGGTAGGCGAACGTCGTCTCGTCGGGGGCGATCATGCCGGCGCGGGCGCCGGCCTCGATCGACATGTTGCAGATGGTCATCCGCGCCTCCATCGAGAGCTTCTCGATGGCCTCGCCGCGGTACTCGACGACATAGCCCTGGCCGCCGCCGGTGCCGATCCTGGCGATGATCGCCAGGATCAGGTCCTTGGCGGTGACGCCGGCGGGCAGCTCGCCGAGCACGGTGACCGCCATGGTGCGGAACGGGGCCATCGGCAGCGTCTGGGTGGCCAGCACGTGCTCGACCTGGCTGGTGCCGATGCCGAAGGCCAGCGCGCCGAACGCGCCGTGCGTGGAGGTGTGGCTGTCGCCGCAGACCACGGTCGTGCCCGGCTGGGTCAGGCCGAGCTGCGGGCCGACGACGTGCACCACGCCCTGCTCGGCGTCGCCCAGCGGGTGCAGCCGGACGCCGAACTCCGCGCAGTTCCTGCGGAGGGTCTCCAGCTGGGTGCGCGACACCGGGTCCGCGATGGGCTTGTCGATGTCGAGCGTGGGGGTGTTGTGGTCCTCGGTGGCGATGGTGAGGTCCGTGCGGCGCACCCGGCGGCCGTTCTTGCGCAGCCCGTCGAAGGCCTGCGGGCTGGTCACCTCGTGGAGCAGGTGGAGGTCGATGTAGAGCAGGTCGGGCTCGCCCTCCGCGCGCCGGACGACATGGTCGTCCCAGACTTTCTCCGCCAGTGTCCGTCCCATCGCATTCCCTCCGGCATCGCCGCTGGTCTCGGGTGGCCCTCGTCCGCTCCCGGGGCCCGCCCCGGGCGGCGGGAGCCTCGGCCGGACGTGGCCGGTGACCGCGCTCCGCGCACACGACGCGGAACACTGCCCCCCAGCCTGCCGCCTTCTCTCGAAAATTGAACTTGCGTTTCACAGTGTGAGACGCGAATATCGTTGCATGGACAACTCTAGCGGCGATTCCAGCGGTGTGGGCGTTCTGGACAAGGCGGCGCTGGTGCTCGGGGCCCTGGAGTCCGGGCCGGCCACACTGGCCGGTCTGGTCGGGGCGACGGGGCTGGCCAGGCCGACCGCGCACCGGATGGCGGTGGCGCTCGAGTACCACCGGCTGTTGGCCCGCGACATGCAGGGCAGGTTCGTGCTGGGCCCACGGCTCGCCGAGCTGGCCGCCGCGGCCGGCGAGGACCGGCTGCTGGCCGCCGCGGGCCCGGTGCTGACGGGGCTGCGCGACCTGACCGGGGAGAGCGCCCAGCTCTACCGGCGCCAGGGCGACATGCGGATCTGCGTGGCCGCCGCCGAGCGGCTCTCCGGGCTGCGGGACACCGTGCCGGTGGGCTCCACGCTCCCCATGAAGGCCGGCTCGGCCGCCCAGATCCTGCTGGCCTGGGAGGAGCCCGAGCGGCTGCACCACGGACTCCAGGGCGCCCGGTTCACCGCCACCGCGCTCTCCGGGGTGCGCCGCCGCGGCTGGGCCCAGTCCATCGGCGAGCGGGAGCCCGGTGTGGCGTCCGTCTCGGCGCCGGTGCGCGGGCCGTCCAACCGGGTCGTGGCGGCCGTCTCCGTCTCCGGGCCGATCGAGCGGCTGACCCGCCACCCCGGCCGGATGCACGCCCAGGCCCTGCTGGACGCCGCCGGCCGCCTCACCGAGGCCCTGCGGCGCACCGGGGGCTGAACCCGGCGCCTCCGCTAGACGGCGAGCCGCTCGGCGGCCCGCTCTCCGCGCCGACCGATCGGTATGACGCCGGTGGCCTCGCCCAGCCCGAAGGGCGGCATGTTCAGGTAGAACTGCTCGTGCGCCCCGGCCGGCACGACATAGGTCTCGTGCCAGAAGCCGACCCTCCCCCGCCCCGCGCGCAGCCGGCGGTTGAACGCCGCCCAGGCCGGCCGATGGAGCCCGTCCTGAGCGGAGGCGTAGGCCAGCAGCTCCTCGTGCGATCGCCAGTACTGCACGACGTAGATCAGCCGCGGCCCGCCGAACAGCAGTCGGTAGCCGAGCATCCCGCGCTCCCGCTCCCGGGAGAGCTCCCTCAGCATCCTCGGCATCGCCAGGAACGTCGGCCACCAGGACCCCAGCCGCCAGAAGCTGTTGATCCGCATGCCGATCAGGAAGACCGTCACTCCCCCGTTGTCGGCCGCCGTCATCCGGCCCTCGATGATCCTCGCCGCCATGGCTCCCGCCTCTTCTCCGACCCATCCTTGGATAGCCTCACTATCCATGATTGGATAGTGCCACTCACCAAGGAAGAATGCAAGAGGGGGGCGAGGACGATGCGGCTGGCCGAGCTCTGCGAGCGCAGCGGGGTCTCCATCGCGACGATCAAGTACTACCTGCGGGAGGGCCTGCTGCCGCCCGGCCGGCGGGTCAGCGCCACCCAGGCCGAGTACGACGAGGAGCACCTGCGCCGGCTGCGCCTGGTGCGGGCACTCGTGCAGGTGGGGCGGGTGCCGGTGGCCACCGCCCGCGAGGTGCTGGCCGCGGTGGACGACGACTCGATGGACCAGCTGTCCCGCCTCGGCACGGCGGTCGCCGCGCTCCCGGGCGCCGCCCGGGTCACGGAGGGCGACCAGGCCACCACGGAGGCGGCGGAGCACACCGCCGAGGAGTTGCAGACGCTGCTCGGCTGGCGCGTGGTGCCGGAGAACCCGGCCCACGTCTCGCTGGTCTCCTCGCTCGCCGCGCTGCTGCGGCTCGGCTACCCCTGCGAGGTGTCCCAACTCCTGCCCTACGGGCGGCTGGCGGCCGAGCTGGCCGCCCACGAGGTCGCGCTGGTCGAGGAGTTCGAGGCGCCCACCACCCAACTCGAGGCCGCCGTCGCCCTGACGGTGCTCTACGAGCCGGTGCTGCTGAGCCTGCGCCGGCTAGCCCAGGCCGAGGAGGCGAGCCGCCGGTTCGACACCGGCCCGGCATGAGCCCGAACACGACAAAGACCCCCTCGCCTGAGCGAGGAGGCCACGTGCCGTCGAGTACCCCCGACCGGATTCGAACCGGCGCTACCGCCTTGAGAGGGCGGCGTGCTAGGCCGCTACACAACGGGGGCTCACAAGGAGATCCTGGTGGATCACCGTACCCCCGACCGGATTCGAACCGGCGCTACCGCCTTGAGAGGGCGGCGTGCTAGGCCGCTACACAACGGGGGCCTTGATCTCGTGAAAGATCGTGCTGGGGTACCAGGACTCGAACCTAGACTAACTGAACCAGAATCAGTCGTGCTGCCAATTACACCATACCCCACCAAAACTCAACCCCGGCTGGGGTTCTGTTCGGGTGACCGCCTTGGTTTCCGGCCTGTCTGGCCTCCTTGGCGGCAGGAAGAACACTACCCGATGGGGGACGGTGGTCCAAAACGAGATCCTGGGCCGCCGCCCCCCGGGCCGGGGTTGTCAGCCCGCGGTCAGTCGGGTCAGGGCCTCGTCCACCCGGGCCAGGGTGCGCTGCCGGCCCAGGACCTCCAGGGACTCGAACAGGGGCAGGCCCACCGTGCGGCCCGTGACGGCCACCCGGAGCGGCGCCTGGGCCTTGCCGAGCTTCAGCCCGTGGGTCTCACCGGCGGCGAGCACGGCGGCCTTCAGGGGCTCCGCCGCCCAGTCGGCCGCCGGCAAGGCGGCCAGGTTCTCCCGCGCCGTGCCGAGGACGGCCTCGGCGCCCGGCTTCATCGCCTTCTGCCAGGACGCCTCGTCGCTCACCGGCTCGTCGAGGAACAGGAAGTCGACGTTGTCGGTGATGTCGGAGAGCACCGTGACCCGGGTCTGGGCCAGCGGGGCCAGCGCGGCGAAGGCGACCGGGTCGAACGCGTCCGGCTTCCAGGGAGCGTGCGGGGCGCGCAGCCAGGGCTCGCAGGCCGCGACGAAGTCCTCGGTGGAGAGGTGGTCCCTGATGTGGGTGGCGTTGATCGCCTCGCACTTCTTCAGGTCGAAGCGCGCCGGGTTGGGCACCACGTCGGCGATGTCGAAGGCGGCCACCAGCTCGTCGACCGTGAAGACGTCCCGGTCCTCGGCGATCGACCAGCCGAGCAGGGACAGGTAGTTGAGCAGCCCGGAGGGCAGGAAGCCGCGCTCCCGGTAGAGGTTGAGCGAGGACTCGGGGTCGCGCTTGGAAAGCTTCTTGGTGCCCTCGCCGAGCACGTAGGGGAGGTGGCCGAAGGCGGGCACCCGGCCGGTGCCGACGCCGATCTCGCCCAGCGCGCGGTAGAGCGCGATCTGCCGGGGCGTGGAGGAGAGCAGGTCCTCGCCGCGGAGCACGTGGGTGATCTCCATCAGCGCGTCGTCCACCGGGTTGACCAGGGTGTAGAGCGGGGCGCCGTTGGCCCGGACGATGCCGTAGTCGGGCACGTTCTCCGGGGTGAAGGTCAGCTCGCCGCGGACCAGGTCGGTGAAGGTGATCGGCGCGTCCGGCATCCGGAAGCGCACGATGGGCTCCCGGCCCTCGGCCTCGTAGGCCGCGCGCTGCTCGTCGGTGACCGTGCGGCACTTGCCGTCGTAGCCGGAGGGGCGGCCGGCCGCGCGGGCGGCGTCGCGGCGCTCCGCCAGCTCCTCCGGGGTGCAGTAGCAGTGGTAGGCGTGGCCGGCGGCCAGCAACCTGCCGGCGACGTCCGCGTAGACGTCCATCCGCTGGGACTGCCGGTAGGGGGCGTGCGGGCCGCCGACCTCGGGGCCCTCGTCCCAGTCGAGCCCCAGCCAGCGCATGGCGTCGAGCAGCGCCTCGTAGGACTCCTCCGAGTCCCGGGCCGCGTCGGTGTCCTCGATCCGGAAGACCAGGGTGCCGCCGTGGTGCCGGGCGAACGCCCAGTTGAACAGGGCGGTGCGCACCAACCCGACGTGCGGGTTGCCCGTCGGGGACGGGCAGAAGCGGACGCGGATCGGGGCGGGGGAGTCGGGGCTAGTCACGCTTGACGACCTTGTTGGTGAGAGTGCCGATGCCTTCGATGGTGACGGCGACCTCGTCGCCGACGTGGACGGGGCCGACGCCGGCCGGGGTGCCGGTGAGGATGACGTCCTGCGGGAGCAGGGTCATCGACTCGGTGATGTGCACGATCAGGTCCTCGACCGAGCGCACCATCTCGCTGGTGCGGCCGAGTTGCCGCTGTTCGCCGTTGACCGTGCAGCCCACGGCGAGGTCGGCCGGGTCGAGGTCGGTCTCGATCCAGGGGCCGAGCGGGCAGGAGGTGTCGAAGCCCTTGGCACGCGCCCACTGCGTCTCGCGCTGCTGGACGTCGCGCGCGGTCAGGTCGTTGGCGCAGGTGTAGCCCAGGATGACGTCGCGGGCACGCTCGCGGGGGACGTCGCGGCAGAGGCGGCCGATGACGATGGCGAGCTCCGCCTCGTGGTGCACGTCGGAGGAGATCGAGGGGTAGACGATCTCGTCGCCGTGGCCGATCACGGAGGTGGACGGCTTGAAGAAGGTGACCGGCACCTCGGGCACGGCGTTGCCCAGCTCGCGGGCGTGTTCCGCGTAGTTGCGGCCGATGGCCACGATCTTGCTGGGCAGCACCGGAGGCAGCAGGCGGACCTGGCTCACCGGCACGCGGCGACCCGAGCGTTCGAACGCGGCGAACGGGTGGCCCTTGATGATGTCGAGCTGGAGCCCGCCATCGGCGGCGGGCTCCTCCTCGACCACGCCGAAGCCAACGGTGCCGTCGATGGAGAATCTGGCGATGCGCACGGCCGCCAGCCTAGACGGCCTCAGCGCAGGCGCGCCATCAGGGCGTGTTCGACGAGGGTGATCAGACCGCTCTTGGCCTCGGACCGGTGACGGGCGTCGGTGGTGATGATCGGGGCGTCGGGGCCGATCTGCAACGCCTCCCGCACCTCCTCGGGCG
Source organism: Streptomyces hainanensis (assembly GCF_004348415.1). Classification (GTDB taxonomy): domain Bacteria; phylum Actinomycetota; class Actinomycetes; order Streptomycetales; family Streptomycetaceae; genus Streptomyces; species Streptomyces hainanensis. The sequence goes on along the minus strand of NZ_SMKI01000011.1, from coordinate 375 downwards.
AGTACGGCTGATGCCCGTCGAACCCGTTCAACGCGATCACGAACGGCAGACCACTGTTCTCGAAGTAGTCCACCGCCGGGAAACAGTCCGCCAACCGCCGGGTGTCCACCAACACGATCGCACCGATCGCACCCCGCACCAGGTCATCCCACATGAACCAGAAACGATCCTGACCCGGCGTACCGAACAGATACAGAATCAGATCCTGATCCAACGTGATACGACCGAAGTCCATCGCCACCGTCGTGGTGGTCTTCCCACTCGTGTGCGTCAGATCATCGATCCCCGCCGACGCGGACGTCATCACCGCCTCGGTCCGCAGCGGATTGATCTCCGAAACCGACCCCACAAACGTGGTCTTCCCCACCCCGAACC
>NZ_SMKI01000119.1 GCF_004348415.1 Streptomyces hainanensis | reverse complement strand
GGGTTACGGACCGGCCCGAGGGGGGGTTTCCACCGTAACGCATGTCGGCGCCTCACGGATGCATCTGGACGTGAATTACGTCGCGAGTCCCGCCACACTCAGGCCGACGAGGGCGCCGAGCGCCATGAAGGGACCGAAGGGAACGGCCTCGCCGCGACCCGCCCGACCCGCGATGACCAGGGCGAATCCATAGCCGGCGGCCAGCAGGAAGCCGACGAAGGTGCCGGCGAGCACCGCCGGCCAGCCGTACCACCCAAGGGCGACTCCCACGGACAACGCCAGCTTGACGTCGCCGAAGCCCATGCCGTTCGGGTTGATCAGGAACAGCACCAGGTAGCAGCCGGCGAGCGCGAGGCCGCCGAGCAGCGCCCGGGGCCAGCTGCCGGCGGTGCCCGGGAACAGCGCCGCCACGCCGAGCCCGGCGGCGAGGCCGCCGGCCAGCGGCAGGGTCAGCGGGTCGGGCAGCCGCTGCACCGCGAGGTCGACCGTGGCCAACAGCACCGCCACCGGGACGGCGAGCAGCCAGACGACCAGCTCGGGGCGGGCGCCGACGCAGGCCGCGAGCAGCGCGCAGCAGCCGGCGGCGACGACGGCGGTCCTGGTCACCGACCTGGGCGGTGCGGCCTCCGGCGGGCAGGTGGCGCAGCGGCCGGTGCCCAGCCACCCCCCGACGGCGCGGCCGGGCAGCGGATGGCCCGCGGGGCAGGCCTCGCGCCAGGGTTCGCCGGCGGGCGCCGCGAACCGGTAGGCCGGCCGGGCGAGCAGCGCGCCGGCGAGTGCGCCGTACGCGGCGGCGACGACGATCAGCAGCGGGTGCACGGGCCGAGCGTAGGTGAGCGGCGACGCCGCCGAGGTCCCGGCCGGGAAAAACCATGCGGGCCGGTCTGCCCGAGTGGGGGGTGGGCAGACCGGCCCGTCGAATGGGCCGGACCGGAGCGGGGGGGTGGCTCACGGTCCGCCCGGCCAGCCGTCGCCGGGGTGGGAGTGGCGACGCTGGCAGTACAAGGCATCGGCTGGGGTGCCGACACGGGGAACCATACAGCACGGTCATGAGGGCTGTGACCCCCCTGCGGCGGGCCCTCGGCAGAGGCGGCGCAGGGCCCTGCCATAGGTCCAGGCCATGGTCCGCCGCGCGGTTCGGCCCAACGGACCGGCCAGTCTGACGTACCAGACGGCGGGCCGGCTGACGGCCGTGACCGTCAGCCAGACGGCGTCGTCCGACTCCCGCGTCACGACGAACGACTCCTCGCCGCACTCCGGGTGTCCGGGCAGTGTGCCGTAGGCGAAGCCGATCCGGTCCGGCTCCCGGATCGTCCACACCACCCGGCAGTCGCCGCCGATCCGCACCGGTCCGAGGCCGACCGCCACGGAGACGCGCACCCCCGGTTCTGCCGTCTCGGCTTGGGTGGTCACGCGCACCCCGGCCGCGCGGTGCATCCGCCAGCGCAGCACGGCCTCGCCCGCCGTGGCGGCGAGTTGGGCGCCGTGGCCGAGACGGGTCCGCTGGCGGAGGAGGTGGAAGCCGGCGGGTGGCGGTCCCGGTCGGGCGGTGACGCCGACGTGGGGGTAGGCGAGGTCGTCGATCGGTTCGGCCATGGCCCGCCCTCGCTCACCCGGCGGCCCCGGCCGGACCGCGCTCCCCACTAGGATGCGACGCGCGGTACGGGAACAGGCGGTCGAACCTGGGGGGCATTTTCATGACGGGAGCGGCGGGTCAGGACGGTTCCGGGGGTCGGCGTTCGGACGCCACCCGGTTCCGGGAGTTGGGCGACACCGATCCCCGGCAGGTGGGGCGCTACCGGATCCAGTCGAGGCTGGGCTCGGGCGGCATGGGCAGTGTCTACCTGTCGTTCACACCGGGCGGGCAGCCGGTCGCGCTGAAGGTGGTGCGGGCCGAGTTCGCGGACGACCCCGAGTTCCGGCGGCGCTTCGCCCACGAGGTGGCGGCGGCGCACCGGGTGCAGGGCGTCTACACCGTGCCGGTTCTCGACTTCGACACCGAGGGCGCGGCGCCCTGGCTGGCCACCGCCTATGTGCCGGGGCTCTCGCTCGGCGACGTGATCAGGGACCACGGGCCGCTGCCGGTGGAGACGGTGCTGCTGCTGGCCGCCGGGGTGGCGGAGGCGCTGCAGTCGATCCACGCGGCCGGCATCGTGCACCGCGACCTGAAGCCGGGGAACGTGCTGCTGTCCGGCGACGGCCCCAAGGTGATCGACTTCGGCATCGCGCAGGCGGCCGACGGCACGGCGCTGACCGGCACGGACGTGCGGGTGGGGACGCCGGCGTTCATGGCGCCCGAGCAGATCATGGGCACCCCGGCGGTCTCGGCCGCGACGGACGTCTTCGCGCTGGGCGTGCTCATCCACTTCGCGGCGACCGGCGGGCACCCCTTCGGCATGGGGTCCGCGCACAGTCTGATGTACCGCATCGTGCAGGAGGCGCCCGACGTGAGCGGCGCGCCGGCGGCGCTGCGCGGCCTGATCGGCGCCTGCCTCGCCAAGGATCCGGCGGCGCGGCCGTCCCCCGGGCAGGTGATCGAGTCCTGCCGCCAGTTGTCACCTGGCCAGGCCCTCGCCCGCCACGACGGCTGGCTGCCGGCGCCGGCCGAGGCGGAGGTGACCCGGCTGCGCCAGGCGGGCCCGCCGATGGCCGGCCGGACACCGACGGCGGTGTCGGTGCCGCCGACGCCGCCCCCTCCGACCACCCGGCCGGCGATCACCCAGCCGGCGATCACCCAGCCGATCGCCACGCCATCCGCACCCGGCGGACGGCGCCGGCTCGCACTGCTGCTGACCGCCACCGCGGTGGCCGCCACCCTGGTGGGCGCCGTGCTGGGCGCGCGCCTGCTCGGCGGCGACTCGGGCGACGGGAGCGACGGCCGAAGCGACACGGCATCGGACGGCGAGACCGGGGCCCCCGACACGGAGACCTCGCCGGGGAACAGCATGCCGGAGCGGCAGGAGGAGGACCCGCAGACGGTGGAGGAGCCGGTCCTGGACGGTCGGTACGAGGTGGTGCAGAGCGACGTGGCGCTGCCGATCCGGGCGCCGGCATACCGCGAGGACACCAACGGAACGACTTTCGGCCACTGCTACGGGGCCAACCTCACGCTCGTCGGCTTCGACACGCTCACCGTCGAGACGAGCCTCCAGTACGGAAACAGCGGTCACATCACCGACTACGCCCAGTCGGCTCTCCAGTACATGTTCTGCGACGACGAGCAGGTGACGCAGGACGGCATCTCGTTCACCTCCGACCTGTTCGTCGGCACCACGGAGGATCGCGCAATCGGTGCGGAAGGCTGCTACGAGGCGGCGCACTCGTCGCCGCTGCCCAATCCCGTGTCGCCCGAGGACATCGTCGGCGACACGGTCCTGAGGGAGAACATGGGCATCTGTGTCGAGACCCGGGACGGCGCGGTGGTGCTGCTGTGGATCGACTCGGTGGAACCCGATCCCACCAGGAGGGACATGCGCAGCTACATCACCACCGCCACCCAGTGGCTGCCCGCCGAGTAGTGACGGCGGGGCGGGCCGCGGGCCTCACTCGGCGGTGGGCCAGGAGATCTCGACCCGCCGGTTGCGCTGCCGGCCGTCGTCGGTGGCGTTGTCGTAGAGCGGGTAGTCCTCGCTGTAGCCGCGGACGTTGAACTCTATGCCGGAGGCGTCCCCGATCAGGCCGAGCAGCACCTGCTGGGTGTTGCGCGCCCGCTCCTCGGAGAGGGTCAGGCCGTAGTCGTACGAGCCCTGGTCGTCGGTGAAGCCGAAGATGTTGACGCGGGGCGGCTGGTACTCGTCGATGGCGGCGGCCACTTCGAGCAGCGCCTCCTCCGCGGCCGAGGAGAGCTCGGAGCTGTTCTCGTCGAAGAGGACGTCCGTCTGCAGCGTGAACTTCCGCGTACCGCCGGTCTGTTCCTCGCGTTGGCCACCGGCGGGCTCCTGCCCACCGCCGGTGTCGTCCGGTGCGTCCTCCTCCGGAGTGCCGCTCGTCTCCTCCTCCGGAGTGCCGCTCGTCTCCTCCTCCGGGGTCTCGGTCGTGTCCTCACCGGTACCCAGGTCCTCGGTGACGAACTTGACGTCCAGCACCCGCGGGTCGGCGAGGGTGGCGCCGTCGGTCAGCATCAGGCCGGCAGCCTCGGGATCGATGTCCGGGGCGGCCGGCGCCTCGTACCCGGGTGGTTGCTCGATGGGCTCGTCGCCCTCGTCGGCCAGAGCGGGACTGCCGAAGGCCAGCACGGCGGCTCCGGTCAGGGTGACCATGGCGACGCGGCCTGAGTGGTGTGCTCGGTTCGTCATCTGCCTGCTCCGCTCAACGGATCTCGATGGTGGCCGGGGGCATCTGACCGATCTGGAAGTCCACCTCGGTCGTGGCCGGGTCGGGCTCGGGGAACTGCGCGTACCAGCTCATCGTGTCCCCGGCCTCGATCTGGAGGCCGAAACCGGTGCACAGGCAGCGGCCCGCGGTGTCGCGCAGGATCAGGTACCGCTTGCCCTCCTCACGTGCGGTCAACGTGGCGCCGGCCATCGAGAAGTCGTTGCCCGCCAGTTCACTCTCGTCACCGGCCCACGCGGCCGTGCCCCAGGCCTCCCCGCCGCCGTTGTAGATGGTGCCCTCGATGGTGAGGAAACCACCGGACTGCCGCTCGGCGCTGGTGACCGTCATGGTGATCTCCTGCTCGCCCGTCACCTCGGCCAGCACCACCTCGGACTCGCCCTCGCCCGACTCGGCGTCGTCCGTCGGCTCGTCGTCGCCCGAGTCGCCGCCGCCCTCCGTGGTCTCCTGCGACGAGCCGGCGGCGCCGTCGTCCTCGTTCCCGTCGTCACCGCCGCCCCCGCAACTGGCCACGGCGATGACCAGGGCGGCGCCGAGCGCCACCACGATCAGAATGAGGCGTGACTTGTTATCACGGAGATCCATCAGGCGCCATTCCTTCGCATTCTCTTGTTGGAGATCAGTCTTCCAGGTAGACCCGGAACAGGTCCCGGGCTTCCGGCCTTCCGCCGTCGTCGCCGGGGTCGAAGGACCAGTCGCGATCCTCGTCGCAGCGGAGGTCGACCCGGTCGTCCTCGTCCTGCTCCTCGTCCCCGCCGTCGTCCTCGTCCTGGCCCTCGTCCTCCGTGAGCTCGCACAGTCCGCGGATCACCGCCGTCGCCTCGGCACTCGCCGTCTCGCTCTCGGTGCCGGGTATCAGGGAGTCCCCCACCGTGCCGCGCGTCTCGACGACCACCAGGTAGCGGTCGCTGAGCGGGGCGCAGTCGGTGACGTCGGCGTCGTTGCGGTCGGCCAGCCGCTGGGCGGCCGCGCAGGGCGGCCCGTCGGGCAGGTCGAGGCCGTCGAGGATCCCGCCCAGATCGACATCCTCACCGGCGTCCTCGCCGATCCCGTCGAGGAAGTCGTCGTACAGCAGGTCCCGGGCCTCCTGCGCGGCGGCCAACGCGGCCGCGTCCGCCGCGGACTGACCACTGCTGCGGGTGAGCGCCGCCTGCGCGAAGACGAAGAAGATCAGGGCCGCCGTCAGCGCCCCGGTGATCAGCCAGATGTAGAGCGGGAACACCGCTCCGCGATCGTCGCGGGTTACAGAATCCTGCCGACCGCGTCGCGCACCGCGTCGGTGACCAGCCCGGGGATGCCCAGGCCCATGACCCCGACCACCACCGCTGCGATCAGCAGCAGCAGCCCCGCGTACTCCACAAACCCCGCGCCGCGGTCGGCGTAACGGCCCTGTGTCCGTTCCGCGATGGCGCGTCCCCACTGCAGCAGCCTGGTCATGGCGTCCCTCTCCTCCGGCTGTTGTCGGCTCAGCCGGCTTGCTCGGGCCCCTGCGCCTCCACCCCTTACGGTACTGCGGAGTAGCGCTCCCGGATATGGGGGACGGTGGGCAACTCTGCCCAGGTGGCGCTCCTTTGACGGTGCCACGCACCATGCCCGACCCCCTCCCAGCGGGCGAACCCGTACACCTGTCGGCACTGACTGTGCCACACCGGACGCGACTTGGGCAGGGAGACCCGGGTGAACGCGAGACGTCACCCCGCGCGGTGTGGCGGTCCGAGCAATGTGCCCGCCTCCCGGAGCGGTGAAACTCCGAGGGCGGGCACGAACACCAGTCGTCAGACCGCCTGTTGTGAGCCGTCCGAGCCGCCGTCGCCGCCGCTCTCGCTCAGCGAGCTCTCCAGGTCGGTCTCGAACTCGCCGACGGTGCGGATCACCGTGTCGGCCATCTCGGCCAGGCCGTCCAGCTGTTCGCTGATGTCGCCGCGGCCGTCCTTCCAGCCGCTGACGAAGTCGTCGAGCGCGCTGACGATCCGGTCGTCGCCGAACGAGTCGTTGTACTGGTCGAAGGTGTCCCCCGTGCGGTTCATGTACTCCTTGACGCTGCGCAACTGCGGGCCGAACTCGCTGAGCGCGCTCAGCGGGATGGCCATCCGTTCGCCGCTGTCCGCCATGCCTCTGCCCTCCCCTCTGGGTCCTCGGTCCGCCGCGGTCCTCGGCGGTCCTGCGCGGGTCTCGCTACTCGCCCTGCTCCGGCGTTCCGACGAAGCGGAAGGTGGAGGTGATCGCGTCGAAGACGTCGAAGAACGAGTCGGCCAGGTCGAGCACCTGGCTGCTGCCCGCGACCAGCGCCACGGCCCGCTCGTCGCCCGGCACCGGGATGAAGGTCTGCATCAGCACCGCCCGCACGGTACGCGAGTCGCCCGGGACCGGGATGTCCTCGATGCCGCGGGTGCGGGCCGCCGTGCCGACCTCCGGGATGTCGACGGTGCTCACCTCGCGCCAGGCATCGCCCTCGCGCCTGGCCTGCCGGGTGCCGAGCTGGCCGATGATGGCGGCCGGGTCGGTCGGCAGCACCTCGCCCGACGAGGTGCGCGCCCCGACCAGGGAGACCGTCACCGAGGCGGTGATCGGCGGACTGCCGCCGAAGCTCTGGGCCATGCAGCCGCAGTACTGCGCGCCCGAGTCCCACGCCTGGCGGGCCTGCCGGCGCAGGAAGGAGGTGATCACCTCGCGGTGCTCCGCCATCGCGGGGACGGCGCGCACCCGCTCGTCCACCATCCGCCGGATGCTGTTGTCCCGTGTCTCGGGGCGCAGGTCGAACTCCCACCAGGTGTCCGGCACCGATATCCGGAACCCCTGGCGCTCGATGGTGACCGCGTCGGCCCACTTGTCGGCCATGGTCGTCGCTCCTCCCTCCCGGCCCGCTAGCCGCGGAGACCTTCCTCTAGCTGCTGGTCGAGATCGGAGAACCCGTCGGCCGCGCCGTGCAGGAAGTCGCCGAGGCCCTGAAGGGCCTCCATGGTCTGCCGGGCGCCGTTCGTGAACTCGTCGTACTTCTGGTCGAAGGCCGTGGCCGAGCGGGACACGTAGCCGTCCTGGACGAGGTCGGAGATATAGGTGCGCAGCATCGTGAACTTCTCGAGCAGCGCGTCCTTCTCGTCGACGAGCCGGTCCCCCGCGTTGTGCATGTCCTGATACGTGACGTCGAGGTCACCTTCGGCCATGTGACACACCCCCTTCGGGACAAGACTAGTGGCCGTCGCGTCCGCACATCCCACCGGATTCGTAACAGGACCTCAACGGACCGGCGGCACGCGGCCTCGTCAGGGGCCGTCGAGTATGGAGCCGAAGTCGGTGCCGGAGCCCAGGATCATGCCGGTCACGATGATGATCATCGTGGCGGGCACCATGAACACCAGGGTGGCCAGGGTGGCCATCGGGATGGCGCGGGCGGCGCGGCGGCGGGCGTTCTGGGCGTCGGTGCGGCGCATGTCCTTCGCGATCTGGATCAGGGTCTCGGCGATCGGCGAGCCCAGCTCCTCGCCCTGCTGGAGCGCCGAGACGAACTGGTTGACCGGCTCCGAGTCGTTGCGGCGGCGCAGCTCCTCGAACGCCTGCCGGCGCGAGACGCCGACGTCCATCTGGCGCAGGGTGATGCGGATCTCGTCGGCCCAGGGCCCCTCGTAGCGGGCGGAGACCCGGTCGAGCGCCTGCCGGAAGCCGAGGCCGGCGGAGACGACGACGGCCAGCACGTCCAGGAAGTCGGGCAGGGTGCGGTCGATGACGTCGCGCCGCTCCCGCACGCCCTGCCAGATGGCGGCGTCGGCGGCGAACAGGCCGAACGCGGCGGACAGCAGACCGAACACCGGCCAGCCGGCCGCGACGAACAGCAGGGTGGTCAGCAGCCCGAAGACGCCGTAGACGGCGCGCCGGGCGGCGTAGCGGTCGATGGTCAGGCCGCCGGGATGGCCGGCCTGGTCGATCCGCCGGCGCTTGCGGTCCACGGCCTTGCGGCCCATCAGCCGCAGCACCAGGGGCGCGAGGCGGATGCCGAGCCGGTCGACGGCCGAGCCGCCGGCCGAGACCCGGGTGGAGCCGACCTCAAGCGCCAGCGCGAGGTCGGCGGGGAGTCGGGCACCGGAGCGCAGCATCCGGACGGCGGTGACGATGCCGAACACGGCGGCGCCCATCGCCAGGCCGAGCAGCAGTCCGACCATGTGGCAACCCTCCCTAGACGTCGATCCGGCCGAAGCGGCGGACGACGACGAAGCCGACGATATAGAGGCCGAACGCGATCACCATCGCGATCTGGCCGGCGGTGGAGCCGGTGACCCGGCCGAGCGCGCCGGGCGACATCGCGTTGATCATCAGCAGCGCGCCGAGGCCGAGCGCCGGCACGGTGACGGCGGTGGCGTTGATCTCGGCGAGCATGGTGCGCACCTCGCGCCTGGTCTCCTTGCGTTCCTCCAGGGTCTCGGTGAGGTTGCGCAACGAGGCGACGATGGTGCCGCCGGCCCGGTTGGCCAGTATCAGGGTGGTGACCAGCACGTTGAGCTCGCGGGACGGCAGCCGGTCGCCGAGTTCGGCCAGCGCCTCCTCCATCGACCGGCCGACGGCCAACTGGTTGGCGACGGTGGCGAGTTCGGCGCCGGCCGGGTCCTCCATCTCCTCGGCGGCCATGGAGAGGGCGGTGCGCATGGCCAGGCCGGCCGCAGTGCCGTTGGCGATCAGCCGGGCGAGTTCGGGGAGTTGGCTGATGAACCGCTCGGTGCGGCGGGCGCGCTGCCAGTTGAGGAAGGCGTTGCCGCCCCAGAGCGCGACGGCGCCGCAGAGCGGGCCGAAGAACGGCGCGAGCACGGCGGAGCCGATCAGCCAGAGCGCGGCGAAGGCGGCCAGCACGTAGGCGGCGTACTCGCCGACGGTCAGGTCGAGGCCGGTGGCCCGCAGCTTGTGCCGGAGCCGACGGCCGAGGCCGGTGTCGCGCAGCCGCCGGTCCAGGGCGTCGAAGCGACGCCGGCGGCCCGGCGGCCGGTCGGTCGGCTGGCCGGCGGCCGCCCCGGCCGCCCCGGCGGCGCCGGGCGCCGGGGCGGCGAGCCGGTCGACCAGGGTGCGGGCCTGGGCGCGGCCCGAGACGTAGGCGTGCAGCCCGGCCACGGCGCACAGCAGCGCCAGCAGCAGGAGCCCGACGGTCAGTGTCGAGAGGCCGCTCCCCATCAGTACGCCTCCCGGATGGCGAGGTGGGTGTCGTCGAGGTGGACGCCGAACGCCTGCGGGATCTGCTCGCCCGCCAGGTAGAGCCGGTCGGCGACGGCCCGCGGCACCGGGTGGTGCCGGAACCTGCCGTGCACCCGACCGTCCGGGGTCATCGGCTCGGCGCGGAACTCGGCGACGGGGGCGATCGCGAACGGCTCGCGGCCGTGCGAGGCGAGGAACGCGACCTCGGCGATCCGACGCGAACCGTCGGGATGCCGCACGAGCTGCACGAGGACGTCGACGGCGCTGTTGATCTGGTCGCGCAACGCCTCGAAGGGCACGCGGAGTTCGGACATGGACGCCAGGGTCTGGAGCCGCATCAGCGCGTCCTCGGCGCTGTTGGCGTGCACGGTGGCGAGCGAGCCGTCGTGACCGGTGGACATGGCCTGGAGCATGTCCAGGGTCTCGCCGCCGCGGACCTCGCCGACGATGATGCGGTCGGGGCGCATGCGGAGGGAGTTGCGCACCAGGTCGCGGATGGTGACCTCGCCCTTGCCCTCGATGTTGGGCGGCCGGGACTCCAGGCGGATCACGTGGTTCTGCTGGAGCTGGAGCTCGGCGGCGTCCTCGACGGTGACGATGCGCTCGCCGTCCGGGATCAGGCCGCTGAGGGCGTTGAGCAGGGTGGTCTTCCCCGACCCCGTGCCGCCGGAGACGATCACGTTGAACTTGGCGCGGACCAGGGCGGAGAGGAGCAGCACCAGGTGCTCGTCGAGGGTGCCGAAGCCGATGAGTTCGGGCAGCGTGTAGGCGCGCGGGAAGCGGCGGATGGTGAGCGTGGCGCCGGAGAGCGAGAGCGGCGGGATGATGACGTTGACGCGCTCGCCGGTGGGGAGGCGCGCGTCGACCATCGGGTTGGACTCGTCCACGCGGCGGTTGACGGTGGAGACGATGCGTTCGATGGTCTGCATCAGCTGCTCGTCGGAGGCGAAGCGGATCGGCAACCGTTCGACGCGGCCGGAGCGTTCGACGTAGATGTGGTCGGGGCCGTTGACCATGATCTCGGTGATGGAGGCGTCCTCGAGGAGTGGTTCGAGGATGCCGAGGCCGAGGGCCTCGTCCACGACGCGGCGGATGAGGAGGGCGCGCTGCTGGGTGGAGAGGACCGGGCCCTCGCGGCTGAGGATGTGGCCGAGCACCCGCTCCAGACGGTCGCGGCGTTCGGTCGTGGTGAGGGACGACATCTCGGCGAGGTCGATCTCCTCCAGCAGCTTGGCCCGGTAGGTCGCGACGAGGCGCCCGTCACCGGGACCGGCGTCGGCCGGCTCCTCGGCCGCGGTGATACGGGATTTCAGGCCCATCGCACGGTGCTCGCTCTCTCAGTCGCAGGGCATGGTGACGGTTCGGCTGGCGTTGCCGATGTTCTGGAGGAACGGGATGACGGAGGGGACGGAGACGCTGGCCGTGGCGGTCGCCTCGTCGCCGCAGTGCGTGATCGCGAAGCTGGTCCGCTCGGCGAAGAACCCGCTCATCGCGGCCCGCCCGTTGCTCTCCGCCCGGGCGGCGATCTCCTCCTGCGCCGCCGTCCGCGCGGCGGCTCGGGCCGCGGAGCCCGCCTGCAGGGCGGCGTACCCGGCGACGCCGAGCTGGAGCGCGGCCAGCGCGACGATGAGCAACAGCGGCACCCACCCCACGAACTCCACGGCGGTGACGCCGGCGTCGCCCCGGCCGCGCCGGCGGCGGGGCCGGGCGGCGGCCGGCTCCGGCGCGCCGGTGGGGGCGGACCGGGAGGGGCCGGGGCCGAAGCCGGGCGCAGTGATGGCTCAGCCCTCCTCGACGGCGCCGGCGCGGCCGGTGACGGTGATGGGGAGACTGAAGGCGCCGGGAAAGAGGACGGGGACGTGGAGTTCGACGACGGCCTGGCGGACGTCGCCCTCCAGGGGGCAGGAGACGGAGGCGTCCCAGGCGCCGGATATCACCCGCAGGGCGGCGGCCTGGCAGTCGCCGCCGGCGGCGGCCGCGCGGGCGCCCTCGTCGGCCGCGTTGCCGGCGAGCGAGAAGGTGTAGCCGATCACCACGCACTGCCACATGACGGCAAGCATCACCAGGACCAGCGGGAACAGGCCGGCGAACTCCACCAGCACCGCACCCCGGTCCCCGTCCCGGTGCTGGGGTGCCGCCGTCGCCGGCGTCATCCCCGCCTGCCCCGGCGGCGGCCGCCGGCCGCCGCGTTCTCCGGCGGGGTGAGCCCCACCTCGGCGGCCAGCGCCCACATCGCGCGCCGCACCTGGCCGCGCGCCTCCAGGTCCTGGATGCGGCCGGCGTCCTGCGCCTCCTGCAACTCCCGGAAGCCGGCCGGGATCACGCCGCGCGCCACCTGGGTGCCGGTGATTCTGGCGATCAGCTGCGGCTGGATGGCGCTGGCCCGGCTCATCCGGTTGACGACGGTCAGCGTCTCCTGCGCCTTGCGGATCTGCAGCCGGTCCCACATCCGCACCATCCGGTTGACGGCCCGGACCGAGATCACGTCCGGCGTGGTGACCAACAGCGCCGCGTCGGACAGCTCGATGGCCGCCGCGTTGGCGGCGTTCATGTGGGAGCCGCAGTCGACGACGACCACGTCGTGCCGCGCCCGCACCGCCATCAGCAGTTGCCGGGCGGTGGCCTCGCTGACGTCCTCGCCGCGCTCGCCCTCGGCCGGCGCGATCAGCATGGAGAGGCCGGTCTCGTGGCTGAACACGGCCTCGCCGAGCACCTGCGGCGAGATGTCGGCGATGCCGGCCAGGTCGGCGACCGAGCGGCGGAACTGGACGTCGAAGTAGGAGCCGACGTCCCCGCAGAGCAGGTCGAGGTCGACGAGGATCACGCCGCGCCCATAGCCGCCCGACGTCTGGGCGGCCAGGGCGAGTTGGGTGGCGAGCAGGGTGGCGCCGACGCCGCCCTTGGCGCCGGTGACGGTGACGATCCGGCCGCCGGGGCCGGTGGCGACGGCGTCACCGGCGCCGAGGTGCCGCCGTACGCCGGCCGCCCAGTGTGCCGCGGCGGCGATCCGCGCGGCCAACTCCTCGTAGGACAGCGGGAGGCCCGCCAGGCCGCGGGCCCCCGAGTCCATGGCGGCCGAGTAGAGGCCGGGGCTCGGGTTCTCGGAGACCAGCACCACGCCCACCGCGGGGAACCGCAGCGCGACCTCCCGGATCAGCTCCAACGCCGGGAGCGGGCCGACCCGTTCGTGCAGGACCACCACCTCCGGGAGGTCGGCCACGGACTCGTGGCCGAGGCCGGCCAGCGTGTCGAGGAGGGTGGTGGAGTCCGGCACGGAGCGCATCGGCTCGCTGTCGGGGAGCTGGCTGAGCAGGGTGATCAGGGCACGGGCGGTGTCCGGGTCGCCCACCGCGGGGAGAACGCGCGTCGTCATCGGAACGGGTCACCTGCTTCCTTACGGGAAGAGCGCGTCGAGATCGAGGTGCGGATCTCCCGCGTTGTCACCAATGATGGTGTACGTACGCTCCTCGTCGGGGATCTCCCGCTCGTCCCCGGGCGCGACCAGCGCGAGCCGCACCTGTTCGGCGAACGCCTCGGCGTAGGTGACCCGTTGGGCGTCCAGGTTGTCCAGGGCGAAGGTGATCGGCACGGCGTCCGTGCTGTTCCGCTCGTCGTCGATCACCTCGGTCAGGTCGCCGACCTCGATGACCTCGGCGTTGTTGACCATCAGCCGGACGATCTCGTACTCCTCCTCCACGTCGCCGTTCCGCTCCTGGACCCGGAAGGCGGCGTACATGTTGATGGTGGCGCCGGGATAGATCTTGCCGGCCACCCCGGTGGCGGCGTCGATCATGACGGCGATCTCCTGCTGCCCCTCGTCGAGTTCGGGCCGGTCGGAGAGCATGTCGCGCTGGAGCAGCGAGCCTTCCCGCAGCGGCCCTATGGCGACCTGCCCCTCCACCTGCTCGGGGTCGGTGACCGCGGAGTCCGGTATGTAGCGCTCGGGGATGGAGACCTCCCGCAACTGGTCGGCCGTCACCTCCTCGTAGGGCTCGACGTCCTCGCGCAGTTCGTAGGCCGTGACCTCGGGGCCGACCCGGGACTCCACGTCGTTTATCACCCCGAGCACCCCGGCGAAGGCGCCGAGCGCCAGCAGGACCGAGACGACCAGCAGCAGGATGCCGCGTCGCTGGCGAGCGTTCATGAAGCGTGTCTACCTTCTCGTCTTGCGGCACGTGGTCGTTGGGGCGGCCTTGGGGTTGAGGGTTTCCTTCGTGACGGCGTTTATCCGCCGCCCGGTGCCAGTGCTCGGCGCCCGGCCGCCGCTATGGCCCGCGGTGCCCGCTCCCGCTGGTGCGGCACGGGGGCGGAGCAGAACGCGCAGCGGTCGCCGATGAGGGTGAGGCCGCACCAGTGGCAGTTCTCCTGCCGCATGGAGCTGACCATCTGGTAGAGCAGTGACGCGTCGGGGATGGCGGCGGCGAACTCGACCACCTTGGGGGTGGCCCACCAGCCGCTCGAGTCGGTCGGCAGCGGCACCGGGCGGACCGCCTGGACCTGCCACTGGCGGGCGAGCAGGCCGGTGACCCAGGCGCTGTCCAGGTTGCCGGCGGCGTAGGTGAGGGCGGTGGAGAACTGCGGCCCGGCGAGGGTGACTTCGCCCTCGGCGCGTACGAGTTGCGGGGTGGGGCCGGCCAACACGGCGCACTGGCCGCCCGGTTGGCGCCCGCCGCCGGGGGCGGTGGGGAGGGCGATCGGGACGCGGTCGAGCCGGCTGCCGGAGGCGAGCAGCGCGCCGGCGTAGATGTAGTGGGCCAACAGCCGGGCGGAGGCGCCGAGTACGCCGGGGGCCAGGTCGCTCGCGGAGAGCTGGCGCAGCTGGCGGACGAGCACGGCGGTGCCGAGCGGCGGCAGCGCGCTGGGCAGCAGGGCTATCCGGTCGGTCTCCAGCATGGCCCGCACGGCGTGCAGCCGTTGGACGTGGGCGCGCGGCACGGTGGTGGGGTAGACCGCTATGAAGTAGCCGTGCTGCTGGATGAGTTGGCCGGCCTCGGCGAGGGCGTCGGCGAACTCCTGGCCGTCGGGGCCGGTGAGCACGTGGGCGCCGGGGGTGTGCGGGTCGGTGGGTGGCAGCACCAGGTCGGCGCTGGTGACCGCGATGGCAATCGGCATCGCCGCTTCCCCCCTTGGTGAGTCTGCCCGCCGGAAGCTGCGGGCAGCTTATCGAGTGCGGGCGCTCGGAAGACCGCAAGCCCTCAAAAGAAAGTGCGGATGTAGTCCGTGACCGTGCCGTCGCCCGCGACGAGCGGGATCAGCGGCCACTTCTCGAAGATGGTGCAGGGGTGGGACATACCCAGCGCCACCCAGTCCCCCACCTCGGGCCCGGCGGTGTCGTCCGACACGGTGACGAACGCGTGTTGGTCGGCGAGGCGTACGACGTCCAGGCCGGCGCCGCCGCGCACCCGTCCGTCGGCGCCGCGCACCGCCTGCACCAGCGGCAGGCCGAGGTCGTAGGCGATGTCGCGCTTGCCGGCGTTGAGCAGGGCGAGGCCGGGCTCGGGCCGGGAGACGACCTGGGCCCAGAGTCGGAAGGCGGGCAGCAACGACCCTTCCTGCGGTATCCGGTTGAAGGGGGTGACGTGCCGGTAGCGGCCGTCGTCGTGGGAGACGTAGGCGCCGGAGCGGAGCATCCGGCACACCGGCCGCGACAGGTCGGGGAGTTCGCCGAACGCCTCGGCGACGGCGTCGAACCAGGCGCTGCCGCCGGCGCTGACGATGATCTCGGGCAGCCCGGCGAACCGGCCCGCCTTGTCGAACTCGACGGCGAGACCGCACAGCAGGTCGAGCCACTCCCGCACCGACTCGCCCTCGGCCTCCGGCAGTTCGCCCTCGTAACCGGCGACGCCCACCAGCCGCAGGGTGTGGGTGGCGGCGACGGCCTCGGCGACCTCGGCGGCCTGTGCGAGGTTCCGGACCCCGCTGCGGGCGCCGGGTGCGCCGAGCTCGACCACCACCTCGACCTGGCGGACCGCGCCGGCCGCGCGCAGGGCCTCGTCCATCAGCGCGACGCCGCGCGTCGAGTCGACGTAGCAGACACAGCGGAACACGGGGTCGTCGTCCTGCTCGGCGGCCAGCCAGGCGAGGGCGGCCGGGTCGACCAGTTCGTTGGCGAGGAAGATCCGCGGCACCCCGAAGGCCCTGGCCACCCGGGCCTGGTGCGGGACGGCGACGGTGATGCCCCAGGCGCCGTGGTCGAGCTGGCGTTGGAAGAGCTGCGGGGCCATCGAGGTCTTGCCGTGCGGCGCGAGGTCGAGGCCGTGCCGGTTCGCGAAGCGCTGCATGGAGCGCAGGTTGTGGTCGACGGCCTCGGCGGAGAGGGTGAGCACCGGGGTGGTGAAGCCGCCCGTGTAGAGGTCGCGCCGCTCGGCCGCCAGCTCGCGGATCCGGTGCCCCGTCGCGTCGGGCGGCAGGCCCTTGAAACGGTGGTCGATGATCTCGTCGGCGAGCGCGTCGAGCGGTCTGGTCATGGCGACTCCGTGGCCGTTGGAGTGGTGCTGCCGTCCCGGCGGCTCCGCCGGGATCCCCGCACCCTACCTAGCACCGGGTAGAGGGCGGGTCAACGCAGTGCGATCGTCACGTTACGTCCGTCACTACCCGGGTGGGCGAAAACACAGGGCGACCCGCGTTACACGGTCGTAAGGTTGCCAGCATGATGCAGGTGATCCAGTCGGCCAAGCTCGCCAACGTCTGTTACGAGATCCGGGGCCCGGTTCTCGACGAGGCGCAGCGGCTCGAGGCGGCCGGTCACCGCATCCTGAAGCTCAACACGGGCAACCCCGCGGCCTTCGGTTTCGACTGCCCGCCGGAGATCCTGGAGGACATCCTCCGCAACGTCTCCTCGGCCCACGGCTACGGCGACGCGAAGGGCCTGCTGGCCGCGCGCCGCGCCGTCACCCAGCACTACCAGACCAAGGGCATCGACCTGTCCGTCGAGGACGTGTACCTGGGCAACGGCGTCTCCGAGCTGATCCAGATGTCGATGCAGGCGCTGCTCGACGACGGCGACGAGGTGCTGGTGCCGGCCCCCGACTACCCGCTGTGGACGGCGTCGGTGGCGCTGGCCGGCGGCACGGCGGTGCACTACCGGTGCGACGAGCAGTCGGACTGGATGCCGGACCTGGCCGACCTGGAGCGGAAGATCACCGACCGGACCAAGGCGCTGGTGATCATCAACCCGAACAACCCGACCGGGGCCGTATACGACCCGGCGGTGCTCGAGCAACTGACGGACATCGCCAGGCGGCACCGTCTGGTGGTCTGCTCGGACGAGATCTACGACCGGATCCTCTACGACGGCGCGACCCACACGTCGACTGCGGCCGTCGCGCCCGACCTGCTGACGCTGACGTTCAACGGCCTCTCCAAGAACTACCGGGTGGCGGGCTTCCGCTGCGGCTGGCTTGCGGTGTGCGGTCCGAAGGACCACGCCAGGAGCTACGTCGAGGGCCTGACGATCCTGGCCAACATGCGGCTGTGCGCCAACATGCCGGCCCAGTACACGGTGGCGGCGGCGCTCGGCGGCCGGCAGTCGATCGAGCAGCTGGTGCTGCCGGGCGGCCGGATGCGGGAGCAGCGGGACGTGGCGCACGAGCTGCTGACGTCGATCCCGGGCGTGACGTGTGTGAAGGCGCGCGGCGCGTTGTACGCGTTCCCGCGGCTCGATCCGAAGGTGTACAAGATCAAGGACGACCGGCAGATGGTCCTCGACCTGCTGCGGGCCGAGAAGATCATGATCGTGCACGGCACGGGGTTCAACTGGCCGGAGCCGGACCACTTCCGCATCGTGACGTTGCCGCCGGCGGACGAACTGCGGTCGGCGATCGAACGGATCGGCTCGTTCCTGGACGGCTACAGCCAGTTCTGACCGTCCCGGGGGTGCTCCCC
>NZ_SMKI01000118.1 GCF_004348415.1 Streptomyces hainanensis | reverse complement strand
CAGCGACGGCGTCTACACGGGCATCCTCAACCGTGAGTTCAACAGCGTCACCGCCGAGAACGAGATGAAGTGGGACGCCACCGAACCCAACCGGGGCCAGTTCAACTTCACCAACGGCGACCGGATCCTCAACCACGCCCGCCAGCAGGGCATGTCGGTCCGCGGCCACGCGCTCCTGTGGCACTCCCAGCAGCCCGGCTGGGCGCAGGGACTGTCGGGCAGCACGCTGCGCTCGGCGATGATCAACCACGTCACCCAGGTCGCCACCCACTACCGGGGGCAGATCCACTCCTGGGACGTGGTCAACGAGGCGTTCGCCGACGGGACGAGCGGGGCGCGCCGCGACTCCAACCTCCAGCGCACCGGCAACGATTGGATCGAGGCCGCGTTCCGGGCGGCCCGCGCCGCCGACCCGAACGCGCGGCTCTGCTACAACGACTACAACACCGACGGCGTCAACGCCAAGAGCACCGCGATCTACAACATGGTTCGCGACTTCAAGGCCCGTGGGGTGCCGATCGACTGCGTCGGGTTCCAGTCGCACCTGACCAACTCGGTGCCCGGCGACTACCAGGCCAACCTCCAGCGCTTCGCCGACCTCGGCGTCGATGTCCAGATCACCGAGCTGGACATCGCCGGCAGCAACCAGGCCAACGTCTACTCCACCGTCACCCGCGCCTGCATGGCCGTCGCCCGCTGCACCGGCATCACCGTGTGGGGCATCCGGGACAGCGACTCCTGGCGCACCGGCCAGAACCCCCTGCTCTTCGACAACTCCGGGAACAAGAAGCCGGCCTACACCTCCGTGCTGAACGCGCTCAACGGGGTGGCCGTCGCCGACGAGCCCGCCGCCGATCAGCCGGCCGCCGTCGATCAGCCCGCCGCTGCCGGCGAGCCAGCAGCCGGCGACGACCCGTCGGCCGCCGCGCTGCCCGCGTCGATGCGGTGGAACTCCAGCGGGATCCTGGCCGGGCCGAGGTCGGACGGGTCGCACGACATCGTGTCCATCAAGGACTACTCGGTGGTCTGGCACAACAACCAGTGGCAGATCTACGCCACCACCGCCAACCGGAGCGGCGGCTGGAACCTGGTGCACTTCGCCGCCCCCGACTGGTCCCAGATGGCGAACGCGCAGCACACGTTCCTCGACACCGCCTCCGGTGTCGGCGCCGGCTACCGGGCGGCGCCGCACGTGTTCTACTTCGCGCCACAGAACCAGTGGTACCTCGTCTACCAGACCGGACTGCCCTCGTACTCGGTCAGCAGCGACCCCAGCAACCCCAGGTCCTGGTCCACACCGCGCAACTTCATGAGCAGCATGCCGGACATCATTCGGCAGAACATCGGCAACGGCTACTGGGTCGACTTCTGGGTGATCTGCGACACCGCCAACTGCCACCTGTTCTCCAGCGACGACAACGGGCACATCTACCGGGCCCAGACCTCCCTGGCGAACTTCCCCAACGGGTTCGGCAACACGGTGATCGCGCTCCAGGACTCCAACCGCAACAACCTCTTCGAGGGAACCGCGGTCTACCGCATGAGCGACACCGGCCAGTACCTGCTGCTCCAGGAGGCCATCGGCTCCAACGGCCGCCGCTGGTACCGGTCCTTCACCTCCAGCACCATCGGGGGCCAGTGGACCGCGCTGCACGGCACCGAGTCCAACCCGTTCGCCCGCTCCAACAACGTGACGTTCCCGTCCGGCACCACGAACTGGACGCAGGACTTCAGCCACGGTGAGCTGCTGCGGGCGGGCAACGACCAGACAATGACCATCAACGCGTGCCGACTCCAGTTCCTCTACCAGGGCATCAACCCGGGCGCCGGCGGCGACTACAGCCAACTGCCATGGCGCATGGGTCTGTTGACCCAGACCAACCCCACCTGCTGAGCGGGTTCCGCACCCAGGGGGTGGTCGTCGGGACGCGCGTCCCGACGACCACCCCCGCGCGGCCTCAGCGCCGCCGCGTCGTGGAGACCCGGCCGCGCCGCAGCGTCAGGACCCGGTCCGACTCGGCGGCCAGCGCCTGGTTGTGGGTGACGACGACGACACAACGGTTCTGTTCGTGGGCCAGCTCCTTGAAGATGGCGACGATGCCGGCGGCCGTCTCCTCGTCGAGGCTGCCGGTCGGCTCGTCGGCGAAGAGGATGTCCACGTCGCAGGCGAGCGCGCGGGCGATGGCGACGCGCTGCTGCTGGCCGCCGGACAGCCTGAGCACCCTGCTGCGCGCCGCCTCGCGGTCGATGCCGACCCGCTCCAGCAGTTCGAGGGCGCGGGACCTGCGGCTGCCGGTGGCCGGGCGGGCGCCGGTGATCTCCATGGCGGTGGTGACGTTCTGCACCGCCGTCAGGTACGTCAGCAGGTTGTACTGCTGGAAGATCGTCGCGGCGTGCCGGTTGCGGTAGCGGCCGAGGCCCAGGTCGGCGAGGTCCCGCCCGTCGAAGCGGATGGTGCCCCTGGTGGGGGAGTCCAGGCCGCTGGCCAGGCTGAGCAGGGTGGTCTTCCCGCTGCCCGAGGGGCCGACGACGGAGTAGAACACCCCGCGCTCGAAGTCGAGGTCGACGTGCTGGAGCACGGTACGGGCGCGGTGCCCGTCCCGGTAGACGTGGCCGACGCCGGAGAGCGTCAGGACGGGCGGCGCGGGCGGTGCGGGCCGCGCCGGGGCGGCGGGGGTCCGTGGTGCGGCGGTCAAGGTCAGCTGCCCTTCGTGAGGATGGTGCGCGGGCTGAGCCGCAGGACGGCGGCCGCGGGGATCGCGGTGGCGAGGGCGCCCAGGCCGAGCCCGACGCCGGCCACGGTGGCCAGCGCCGCAGGATCGAGCCGGACGGTGATCTCGTCGATCGGGTCCGCGTTCTCGACCGGCGCGTCGTCCGGGTCGATGCCCTCGCCGAGCCCGGTGGAGCCGGGCGCCGGGGGCTCCCAGGAGTCGATCTCCCGCTGGGCCGCGCTCGCCTCGCCGCTCAGCAGCGCCGCGCCGGCCCGCTGCGTCGCGCTCTCGGCGACGACCGAGACCAGGCCCACGGCGAGGACCGCGACCACCAGGGTCTCGGTGGCCTGTTGGGCGACCAGCCGCCACCTCCGCTCGCCCATCGCCAGCAGCACGCCGAACTCCCGGCGGCGCTGCCGGACGGCGAGCGCGGCCAGCAGGCAGAGCACCCCGGCGCCGGCGACGCCGATCAGCCACATCGTCGCCGTCGCGGTCGTGGCGATGCTCTCCAGCGGGCCCGTCATCTGCGCGACGGCCCGGTCGTTGAGGCCGAGCCGGAAGCCGTCGAGCTCCGGGCCGGCGATCTCCCGGGCCGACGACTCGAACTCCGCGAACGTCGCGGGGTCGCCCAGCCGGAAGGTGGCGGACCTGACGCTGGCCGGCCCCTCCTCGGGGTTGAGCCGGGACAGCGCCTCCGCCGGGATGAACAGCCGGTCGGCGGGCTCCTGTCGGAACTCCGGGTCCGGCTCGTCCGAGGGGTTCCGGTAGATGCCGCCGACGGTGAACTCGGCCTGCCGGTCGCCCGCCGGGTCGTTCTCGGACAGGGTGAGGGTGTCGCCGACCGCGAGCCCGTTCTGCCGCGCCAGCCGCTCCTCCACGAGGACGACGTCCCTGTCCCGGTCCGCCGCGGTGATCGGCTCGCCGGAGAGCAGCCGCCAGCCGCCGTCGGCGAAGCCGGGCAGCAGCGAGGAGTCGAGGACGCCGTGGACCAGCGTGTAGTCGTCGGGCGCGTCGGCGAACAGCGGGGTGTCGCTGACGATGCCCGCGCCGCCCAGCAGCCGGGTGCCGTTGAAGGACTGGTAGTTGTACCGCTCCACCAGCGGCGAGTCGCCGATCCGGTCCACGGTGTCGACGCCGATGGCGGGCGCCTGGAGCGAACCGCCGGCGGCCATCGCCTCGATGTCGACCTCCAGTGAGACCTCGGCGCCGACCTCCCGCTTCGCCTCCTCGCCCGCCTCGGCGGTGGCGGAGGTGATGAGCACGCCGCCGAGGACCATGGCGGAGACGACCGCGAAGGTGCCGAAGGTGATCAGGGTTCTGGCGGCCCGGGCCCGGAGACTCAGTGCCGCGCGTTTGATGAAGTTCATGGCTGTTCGCCTCTGGTCATTCGCTGTCGGTGAGGATGGAACGGGGGTGCAGGCGGAGGATCCCGATGCCGGGGAGGACGGTGGACACCAGCGAGATGCCGAGCGCGACGCGGGCGACCGCGCCGAGGTCGGCCGCCGCCATCCGGAGCTCGGTCGGCGCCGGTTCGGCACCGGGCGCGCCGCCCGGCTCCTCCGACTCCTCCGGCCCGTCCGGCAGCAGGCGCGTGCCGGCCGCGGGGGCGACGAGCAGGCCGAGCGGGGCCACCACCGCGAGCGCGACCAGGGCGACGGCCGCGACCTCCGCCGTGTGCTGGCCGACGAGCTTCCACTTCCGCTCGCCGAGCGACAGCAGCACCCCCAGCTCGTCCCGCCGCTCCCGGATGGTCAGCGCCACGACCAGCCCGAGCGTCACGGTGCCGGCCAGCGAGATCAGCCAGACGAGGGCGCCGGCGAAGGCGCCGACGCGCTGGATCGGCCGCACCTGGTCCTGGTACGCCTTGTCGTTGACGTCGAACCGGAAGCCGTCGGGGCCGTCGGGGCCGTCCGGGCCGTCGGAACTGGCGGAGCTGCCGGGGCCGTCGGAGCCCTCGGCGTCCAACACCCGCTCCACCTCGACCCGCAGCAGCCGCGCCGCCTCGGGGGACTCGACCCGGAACACCGCCTCGCTCAGCCGGGTGCCGAAGCCGAGCCCGGAGACCGCCGCCACGGGCGCGTAGAGCTGGTTGGCCACCAGGTCCCGGGGCGCGATCCACTGCGCCGGGGTGTGCTGCGGGCTCCGGTAGAGGCCGACGACCTCGAAGGCGACCGTCTCCTCGCCGTCGGCGGCCGCCAGTTCGACGGGGTCGCCGACGGTCAGCCCGTTCCGTTCGGCCAGCCGCTCCTCCAGCAGGACCACGTCGCGCCCGGCGTCCCGCTCGGTCAGGCCGCGCCCGGCGACGAGCTCCGCACGGCCGGTGGCGAAGGCCAGCAGCAGTTCGGAGTCGTGGATGCCGGTCAGCGCGAGACCGTTCCGCTCCGGGTCGGCGCGCGCCTCGGGCGGCTCGGGCGCGTCCGCGGTGACGGGCGTCACGCCGGGCGGCAGCGTCACGCCCCGCAGCACCGGGTTGTACCCGACCACCGGTGGTGTGGCGCCGATCAGGGCCGCGGCGTCCGCCGTCAGCCCGTCGCCGCGCACCGTGACGTCCACGCCGACCTGGCGTCGCGTCTCCGCCTCCTGCCGCTCGGCCGCCCCCCGCAGCAGGAAACCGCCGAGCAGCAGGGCGGAGATCAGGAGGAAGATCCCCAGCAGCAGCGCGGACTTGCCCTTCCTGGCCCCGAGACTCAGGGCCGCGCGTTTCACGAAGTTCACGGGGCGGAGCGAAACACGCCGCCGCTTGCGACGACGTAAGGCCCTTACACCGTTGTAACCGGGCGTCTGATGGCATCGGACCATGAGAGTGCTGGTTGCCGAGGATCACCACCTGCTCGCGCGGAACATCGCGACCGGCCTGCGCCGGCAGTCCATGGCCGTCGACGTCGCCGCGTCCGGCGACGAGGCCGAGCGGATGTGCCGGCACACCGCCTACGAGGTGGTGATCCTCGACCGGGACCTGCCCGTGCTGACGGGCGACGAGGTGTGCCGGCGGGTGCGCCGGCTGCCCGACCCGCCGCGCGTGCTGCTGCTGACGGCGGCCGGCGAACTCGGCGACCGCGTCTACGGCCTCGAACGGCTGGGCGCCGACGACTACCTCGCCAAGCCCTTCGACTTCGCCGAACTCGTCGCCCGCGTCCGGGCGTTGAGCCGCCGCGCCGCGCGCCCCACCCCGCCGCCGCTGCGGCACGACCGCATCGTCCTCGACCCCGCGCGGCACGAGGTCACGGTCGACGGCAGCCGCACCGCGCTCACCCCCAAGGAGTTCGCCGTGCTCCGGGCCCTGATGGAGGCGGGCGGCGAGGCGGTGGCCCACCGCGACCTGGTGCGCGCCGTCTGGGACGAGCACCTCGACCCCCGCACCACCGCCGTCCGCGCCACCGTCAGCCGGCTGCGCGGCAAGCTCGGCGACCGCGTCGTCATCGCCGCGGACACCGGCCGGGGCTACCGCCTGTGCGGCTGAGCCGACTCCGCAGGCCGCCGTTCCGCGCCCGCCTCGCCGCCGCCTTCACCGGCCTCTTCCTGCTGGCCGGCGTCGTCCTGCTGGCCTTCGTGGTGCTGCTGGCCAGATACGGGACCGCGCAGCGGGTCGAGGGCATGGCGGTACGGGCCGTCGACGACCCGGACCCCGAGGCCGGGGGGTACACCAGGGCGTATCCCACCACGCCACTCGATCCGGACGCCGCCCCGCCCGTACCGCCCCTCGCGTCCCCGTCCCCGTCCGCGTCCTACGACGCCATCGACGTCCGGCTGGTCAACGAGACCGTGCGCGCGGTCCAGGACACGGTCCTCCACCAGCTGCTGCTCTGGTCCGGCATGGGCCTGGTGCTGCTCGCCCTGCTCGCGGGGGCCATGGGCTGGTGGCTCGCCGGCCGGGCCCTGCGGCCCGTCGCCGCCGTGACGGACGCCGCCCGCCGGATCAGCGAGGAACGCCTGCACGAACGGCTCGCGCTCACCGGCCCCGACGACGAACTGCACCGGCTCGCCGCCACCTTCGACGGGATGCTCGACCGGCTGGAGCGCTCCTTCGACAGCCAGCGCCGGTTCGTCGCCAACGCCGCGCACGAGCTGCGCACCCCGCTCGCCGCGCAGCGCACCAGCCTGGAGGTGGGGCTCGCCGACCCGCTTCCCGACGACCTCGCCGAGGTGCGCGAGGAACTCCTCACCACCAACCGCGAGGCGGAGCGGCTGATCGCCGCCCTGCTGGTGCTCGCCCGCAGCGACCTCGGCCTCGACACGGTCGAGGAGTGCGACCTCCGGGACGTCGCGCGCCGGGTCGCCGACGAACTGCGGCCGCTGGCGGCGGAACGGCGGGTGTCGGTCACGCTGACCGCCGCCGACCCCGTGCCGATCCACGGCGAACCGGTGCTGCTGCGCCACCTGGTGGCGAACCTGGTGGGCAACGCGGTCCGGTACAACCTGCCGGACGGCACCGTGTCGATCCGGCTCACCGGCCGGACCCTCACCGTCGTCAACACCGGGGCCCCGGTGGACCCCGACGAGGTGGACGGGCTCTTCGAGCCGTTCCGCCGGCTCGGCCAGGACCGCACCAGCGCCACGGGACACGGCCTCGGCCTGTCCGTCGTCGCCTCGATCGCCGCCGCGCACGACGCCCGCGTCACCGCGCGACCGGGACCCGACGGGGGCCTCACCGTCGCGGTCACCTTCCCCGACGACCCGGCAGTAGGCTCGTCGGCATGTCCTTCTACGAGGTGCGGATCGACGCCCTGCGGGGTGGAAACGCCGACGTCGCCCAGTACCGCGGCACGGCGGTCCTGGTCGTGAACGTGGCGTCCAAGTGCGGGCTGACCCCGCAGTACAGCGCGCTGGAGCAGCTCCAGGCGCGCTACGCCGAGCGCGGCTTCACCGTGCTCGGCGTGCCCTGCAACCAGTTCATGGGCCAGGAGCCGGGGAACGCCGAGGAGATCGCCGAGTTCTGCTCCGCGACCTACGGCGTGACGTTCCCCATGACCGAGAAGGTCGAGGTGAACGGCGCCGGGCGGCACCCGCTGTACGCGGGGCTCGTCGACACCCCGGACGGCGAGGGGTACCGCGGCGACATCCGGTGGAACTTCGAGAAGTTCCTGGTCGGCCCCGACGGTGCCGTCGCCGCCCGCTTCTCGCCCCGGACCGAGCCGGACGCCGCCGAGGTCGTCGACGCCATCGAGCGCGTGCTGCCCGCCTGAACAGACAACAGACCGACCGACCGGTTCACGGGGCGGGGCCGACGGGCCTACCAGCGGTCGTGGACCTCGGCCCTGAACCGCCGGTCGTACAGCTCGCGCACCGCCTCCAGGGTCTTCTCCGGCAGCGGCGCGAGCTCGGCGGCCCCCGCGTTGGCGCGGGCCTGCTCGGGGGAGCGGGCGCCGGGGATGACCGAGGAGACGCCGGGCTGTTGGGCGATCCAGCGCAGCGCGGTCTGGGCCGGGGACGCCCCCTCGGGGGCCAGGGCGGCGAATTCGACGGCCGCCGCCACACCCGTGGCGTAGTCGACGCCGGAGAACGTCTCGCCCTGGTCGAAGGCCGCGCCCTGCCGGTTGTAGGTGCGGTGGTCGCTCGCGGGGAAGACGGTGTCCGCGGTGTACCTGCCGGACAGCAGCCCGCTGGCCAGCGGCACCCGGGCGATGATGCCGACACCGGCGTCGGCGGCGGCGGGCAGCACCTCGGCCAGCGGCTTCAGCCGGAACGGGTTGAGGATGATCTGCACGCTCGCCGTGCCGGGGCGCGCGATGGCGGTCAGCGCCTCGGCGCAGGTCTCCACGCTCACCCCGTACGCCGCGATCCGCCCCTCGTCGACGAGGGCGTCGAGCGCGTCGAAGACGGCGTCGGAGGAGTAGACCGGCGTGGGCGGGCAGTGCAACTGCACCAGGTCCAGCCGGTCGACGCCCAGGTTCCGGCGTGAACGGTCGGTCCACGCACGGAAGTTGTCCAGGGTGTAGAGGGCCGGGTCGAGCGGTGCGCGTCGGCCCATCTTGGTCGCCACCAGTACCCCGGAGTCCGGGTGCTCGCGCAGGAAGCGGCCGATGAGCGCCTCGCTGCGGCCGTCCCCGTAGACGTCCGCGGTGTCGAAGAAGGTCACCCCGGACTCGACGGCGGCCGCCAGGACCGCGAGCGCGTCCTCCTCCCGGACGTCACCCCAGTCGGCCCCGAGCTGCCAGGTGCCGAGACCGATCACGGACACCTGCTGCCGGCTCCTGCCGAGGACCCGCTGCTCCATGGTCGTAACCCTCTCCCGTGGTACGTGGTACGTGGTACGTGGTACGTGGTACGCGTGGTACGTCGTCGTGCTGCGTGCTGTGCTGCGTGCGGTGGAAAGTCGCGTGCGGTGGAAAGTACAGCCCCGATCCCGCCCCGGTACAGCACCGGCCCGGCACCGGCCCGGCACCGGCCCCGACCCGGCCGGCCGCTACACGGCGCGCAGGGCCCCCGGGTGGCGGCCGGTGAGGCCGTCGAGGGCCGCGGCGGTGGCGTCGTCGGCGGGGAGCAGGACCACGAGCCGCTGGTCGTCGTCGGAGAGGTCGAGCGTCTCGTGGGCCAGCCGCAGCTCGCCCGCCTCCGGGTGGCGCAGGCGCCGGACGGCGCTGGACCGGGGCGGGCCGGCGACGCGGGCGACCCGCTCGGTGAACCCGGCCCCGGCCGTCAGCGTCAGCTCGTCGACGAGCGGCGCCAGGTGCGCGTCCGAGCGGAACGGGCCCTGCTTCAGCGTGGCGACCTGGTCGTCGGCGACGAGCTCCCAGTCCGGGTAGACGTCCCTGGCCCGCTCGTCGGCGAGGACGAACCGGTAGTGGTTGGGCGGGTCGCCGTCCAGCAGGCCGATCGGCTCGGCCAGCCGGCGGTAGCCGTCGGTGTGCGCGAGGACGTCCCCGACCCGGTTGAGGACGAGGGCCGGGGAGGGCTCCAGGCGGGCGAGGAGCGCCCGGACGGTCGGTCGCACGGCGTTGAGCGGCGCCCCGGCGACGCAGGAGAAGCCCGGGTCGGCCGCCTTGGTGAGGCGGTGCAGATGGACGCGCTCGCGTGTGGTCAGGCCGAGAACCTGGGCCAGGGCGGCGAGCACCGACGGCGACGGGTGGCGGTCCCGGCCCTGTTCCAGCCGGGTCAGGTACTCGACGCTCACCCCGGCGAGCGTCGCCAGCTCGGCGCGACGGAGGCCGGGCGTGCGGCGGCGTGGCCCGGTGGGCAGGCCCACGGCGGCGGGCGTGACGGCCTCGCGGCGGGTCCGCAGGAAGACGCCGAGCTCGTTGTCGCGGGGGTGGTCGTGCGCGCTCACCCCGCAAACGTAACGCGCCGGGGGTGTTCGGAGGGTGGCCCCGGCACTACCACTCTCCGGCCGGTCTCCCCGGAGCCCCGACCGGGCGGCAGCGTGGTGGGCGTACCACCGCACCTCCGTATCGGAAGGCAGGAAACCCCATGTCAGAACAGCGCGTGCCTCAGGAGCGGCACGACCGGCTCCGGCTCGTGGTCGTCGTCGGCAGCGTCCGGGAGGGTCGGTTCGGCCCGGTCGTCGCCCGCTGGTTCGCCGAGCACGCGGCGGAGCACGGCGCGTTCGAGGTGGACGTGGTCGACCTCGCCGAGACACCGCTCCCGCTGGCGCTGCCCCCCGTGCCGCCGGCCGTCGACCCCGCCCTGCCACGCCCCGCCGAGATGGCGGAGTTGACCAGGCGGCTCGGCGCCGCCGACGCGTTCGTCGTCGTGACGCCCGACTACAACCGGAGCTACCCCGCCTCCCTGAAGGCCGCCATCGACTGGCACTACCAGGAGTGGCGCGCCAAGCCGGTCGGCTTCGTCGGCTACAGCGGCGGCTCCGGCGGGCTGCTCGCGATGGAGCACCTGAAGCAGGTGCTCGGCGAGCTGCACGCCCACACCGTCCGCAACTACGTGTCCTTTCCTCGCTACTACCTCCTCTTCGACGAGGCCGGGCGGCTCAGGGAGCCCGGCGAGCCGGCCGGCGCCGCCAAGACGATGCTCGACGAGCTCGACTGGTGGGGCACCGCCCTCCGCGGCGCCCGGCGCGAGCGCCCCTACACGGGGTGAGCCGAGGGCGGCGCCCCGCTCCGCGTGGGGGCCGCGGCGGGCGCCGCCCGACGGGCTCGGCCACGACGGCCCCGCCACGACGGCCGGGCCGGGCTGAGCTGGGACGGGCTGAGCTGGGACGGCTCGACTGGGCCGGGACGGCTGCGTCAGGCCGGCTCGGTCACCCGCTCGAAGGGCGTCGGGCTCTCCCCCGTCCACCGGTAGAGGTAGACCTCGCCGAGCTGGCGGCGCTGGCCGTCGACCGTGACGGCCCGCCCCTCGGCCGCGTAGTAGTAGCCGCCGCCCAGGGCCTCCAGGCCGTAGTTGCCGTGGAAGTCCCAGCCGTGGAGGCCGGTGGTCGGGTCGTACCTGCCGTCCCGCACCAGGCTGAGCAACTGGCCGCGCTCCGGCTCGGGCTGGCCGGATATCTCGCCGCGGCGCGGCTTGACGTCGCCGTCGACGATGAAGAAGGAGTAGTTGGGGAACTCCTCCTTGGTGCCGTTGTAGACCGCCATCATCCAGTTCCCGGTGTACGGGTCGTACTGGAGGTTCTGCACGCCGTAGGTGGTGTTGCCGGTGCGGACGAAGTACTTGCCGTTCGGGCGGTTCGGACCGCTGCGGTGCGGGTCGCTCTGCGACAGCGGCCGCTCGTAGCGGGACCAGTTCCGCACGTCGTACTCCAGGATCACCTGGTGGTCGTTGTCGGTGCGCTCGGTGTTGGCGTACACGCCGTAGGCGACCATCAGCCGCGGCGAGCCGCCGCGCGAGCCGAACGAGGGGCCGAAGGAGACGCCGTCGATGCCGCTGCACCCGTAGCGGTGGTCGGCGGTGTTCGCCGTGTCGCCGTCGAAGACGCCGTCACCGTCCATGTCGGCGGTGAAGTCCTCGACGACCTCGTCGAGATGGACGGCCGTCATCACGCCGTCGGTCTCGGCGTTCATGCCCACCCGGTCGATCGCGTCGACATCGAATATCGCGATGTAGAACGCCTCTTCGGCCTTGTACTCGAGCGAGCCGTAGACCCGGCCGTCCCGTGGGTCGAGGTCGATGTCGCCGAGGTGGCCCGTCAGCCCCTCGACGGTGCCGATCACGTTGCCCGCCAGGTCGGTCTTCACCAGCATCTGCGTGAACGACCAGTAGACGAAGCCGCCTTCGGTGTCGACGGTGACGCCCTGCACGTGACTGGTGGGCCAGACACCGCCGTTGATGTGGGTCGGCAGGTCGGCGACGTCGGGGCCACCGCCGCCCGGCGGGGCGGCGAGAGCGGGGCCGGCGACGGCGGTGGCGGCGACGGCCAGGGCGGCGACGAGGAAGGTCCTGACGGGTGGCATGGTGTGCCTCCTTCTCCGGTGAGCGGTCCGGTGAGTGGTCAGGTGGGCGTGAAGCCCGCGAGCGTGAAACATCCCGGACCCTAGGGAGACCCGGTGAGCGCACCGCCGGGCCCCGTCGACGTCCGGTCGACGCCCGGATGAACAGCCTCCGGGCGCCGACCGGTTCCCTACCCGGGGAGCCTCAGTTCCACGGCGCGGACAACGGGCGGCCGGGCACCGGCTTGGCTATGAGGGCGACGGGGATGAAGAAGTTCACCTGTCCGATCGCGAACATCAGCGTGGCCAGTGCCTTGGGCTCGTAGTGCTCGGCCGCCAGCGCGTACAACTCGTCGGGGACCCGCTCGCCCACCGTCACCGGCTGGAGCACGGCCTCCACCAGCGCCAGCGCGGCCCGCTCGGCGGGAGTGAAGTACGGCGAGTCCCACCAGGACGCCACCGAGGTGATCCGATCCTCCGACTGCCCGGCCGTGCGCAGGAACCCCGTGTGCAGCATGGTCAGATACGTGCTGCCGACGATCTGACCGGCCCGCAGGTGGACCAGGCTGATCGTGGCGCGCGGCAGCGAGCCGTTGCCGACGACCCGGAACAGCGCCGCCGACACCTCCGCCAGCTCGGGGACGATCTCCGCCGGGTCCTCCGACATCCGCGGGACCATCGGGATCTCGGCCTTGATCGATTGGGTTGCCATCGCCGCCTCCTGGGGCTCTCGAACTGCTGTTATCTGCCCTGACGGATGGCGGAGGGGAAATGTGACCGCCGGACAGCCCGCTTCACTCGAACGCGTGATCAAGAGCGGCATGGGGTTTTTGTCGGTGATGCGCCGGCAAGGTCTCAGCCGGGGCTCGCCGCCGAGGCCCGCTCGTAGCCCAGGGGGGAACGATGGACGTCCGAGAGATCCCGCACACCGAAGCCACCGAAGCCACCGAAGCCACCGAAGCCACCGAAGCCACCCAAGCCACCGGAGCCGCTCACGCCGCTGCCGCCGACGCAACCGCCGCCGCTCTGGCCCGGGTTCGGGGGGCCGCCCGTGCCGGGCATCCCAGGGCGCTCGCCTGGCGCACCGAGCGCCTGACCGCGCTCCGCGCCCTGCTCACCGAGCGCCAGGACGACCTCGCCGCCGCGCTCCACAGCGACCTCCGCAAGCCGCGCTCCGAGGTCGACAACGCCGAAGTCGGCTTCACCCTGCGGGAGATCGACCACGCGCTCCGCCACCTGCCCGGCTGGCTCGCGCCCGAGCCGGTGGCCGCCGCCGCCCTCGGCCGGCTGCCACCAGGCGCCGCCGCCACCACCCGGTACGAGCCGCTCGGCACGGTCCTGGTCATCGGCCCCTGGAACTTCCCGGTCCAGCTCCTGCTCGTGCCCGTCGTCGGCGCGCTGGCCGCCGGGAACACCGTGGTCGTCAAGCCGAGCGAGCTGGCCCCCGCCACCTCGGCGTTGTTCGCCAGCCTGCTGCCCGCCTACCTCGGCGCGGACACGGTGGCCGTGGTCGAGGGCGGCCCCGAGGAGACCGCCGCGCTGCTCGCCGAGCGCTTCGACCACGTCTTCTACACCGGCAACGGCACGGTCGGCCGGGCCGTGATGCGGGCCGCCGCCGCGCACCTCACCCCGGTCACCCTCGAACTGGGCGGCAAGTGCCCGGTGTTCGTCGACCGCGACGTCGACCTGGCCGCCGTCGCGGCCCGCCTGGCGCGCGCCAAGTTCGCCAACGCCGGCCAGACGTGCGTGGCACCCGACCACGTCCTCACCGATCCCGGCACCGGGCGCCGGCTGACGGCCGAGCTGGCCAGGGCGGTCGAGGAACGCTTCGGCCCGGATCCGGCGGCCTCGGAGCACTACGGGCGGATCGTGAACGAGCACCACTTCGACCGGCTCGTCGCACTGCTCGACTCCGGGCGCGTCGTCCTCGGCGGCCGGCACGACCGCGCCGACCGGTATCTCGCGCCCACCGTGCTGGCGAACGTGGCGCCCGACGCCCCGGCGATGCGGGAGGAGGTCTTCGGCCCGATCCTGCCCGTGGTCCATGTCGCCGGCGTCGACGAGGCGATCGCCCTGGTCAACGGCGGCGACCGGCCGCTGGCGCTCTACGCGTTCACCGGCGACGAGGCGGCGCGGCGGCGGCTGGCCGACGAGACCCGGTCGGGAGCCGTGAACTTCGGGCTGCCCTTCGCCCATCTCGGCGTCCCCGAGCTGCCGTTCGGCGGCGTCGGCGAGAGCGGCTTCGGCGCCTACCACGGCCACCACTCATTCGCCGCGTTCAGCCACCGCAGGGCCAGGCTGGACGTGCCGATCGGAGCCGCCTAACGATTCGCACCGAGGGAGAAGAGGAAGATCAGGAAGCCGGCGAAGGCGTGGCCGACCAGTCCGTAGACGAGGAGGCGGATCCACAGCCCCCGGGGGATCCGGTCCCGACCGTCACCGTTCGAGGCGTCACGGGTGTCCGCCATGGAGGTCTCCTTCACGTCTCGACGGCCGGGGCTCACCGTGGGCCCTCGCCGAGGCACAGCTCGGCTCCGGCGCTGCGCAGCAGGGTGTGGACGAACAGCAGCTCGACGCCGGACGGGTTGACGGCGCCGATCCGGTGCGGGGTGAGCGAGTCGAAGTGCGCGCTGTCCCCCTCGGCGAGCAGGTGCTCCGCCTCGCCGAGGCGCAGCCGCAGCCGCCCCTTCAGGACGTGGAGCCACTCCTCGCCCGGGTGGACCCGGACCAGGTCGTCCTCGGCCTCGCCGTGCGGCACCCGCACCCGCAGCGCCTGCATGGCCCGGCCGGGGATGCCCGCCTCCCGGTACGTCCAGCCGCCCGACCTGCGGGCCGGCGCGTCGCCCGCCCTGACGATCGGGTCGGGGGCGGGGGAGGCCTCGCCCAGCAGCCCGGAGACCGTCGTACCGTAGATCCTGGCCAGACCGAGCAGCACCGGCAGCGAGGGCTGGCGCCGCCCGGTCTCCAGGCGGGAGAGGTGTGCGGGGGAGAGCTCCGCCCGCCCGGCCGCCGCCTCCAGGGTCAGGCCGGCGCGGCGGCGCAGTTCGCGCAGCCGCGGGGCGACGGCGGGCGGCTCACCGGCCGCCCCCGGGGGACCAGGGTGCATGTCTCCGATTGAGCCAGAGAGTTGCCCCATAGGCAAAAGTTCTTGCCTCTGAGGTAAGAATCCCAGGTCGGCGGGGGCGGCCGGCCGGTGGCGTCAGAGCCCGATGTCGGCCTGCGGCCCGGCTCCCGCGCCGACCACGGCTGGCACCTGGCTGGCCGGGTCCAGGGTGTAGGAGTAGAAGTCGCGGGGGTTGAAGGTGCTGCCCCCGGCCTCCTGCCGGCCGCTGGTGCCCGTCAGGATGCTGCCGGTCTGGGTCAGCGTGGCGGTGGAGTCCCGGTAGTACGGGTCCTTCACGTTCTGGAAGTACCCGTTCTCGATGACCATCCTGGTCTGGCCGCGGGAGTAGTTGCCGTAGCCGGTGACGTTCTGCATGTAGTTGTTGTAGAGGTGGGCGTAGGCGACGTTGTCGGTGCTCGGGTTGCGCGAGTTGGTGTTGCGGATCCAGTTGTGGTGGATCGTGATCCGCGCGGTGACGTTCTCGGTCCAGCCGATGCCGAAGGACTTGTTGCCCTCGTTGAGGATGTTCCAGGAGACCGTGAGGTTGGTGGTGTCCTTGCGGCTGTCGATCAGGCCGTCGTTCATCCGCTCGATCCGGTTGTGGTCGATCCAGACGCGGTTGGCGGTGTCCATCTGGATGCCGTCGTAGTCGTAGGCGTCGTCACCGGGGTCGTCGTCGGGCATCCGGGTGTCCCGGATGGTGAGGTTCCGGATGATGACGTTCGAGACGCCGTTCAGGAAGAAGCCGCCGTTGACGATGTGGCCCGAGGTGCCGACGCCGACGATGGTCTTGTTCGAGGTGACCCGGATCTCGTGGCCGAACGGGGTGACGGTGATCGGGGCGGCCACCCGGATCACGTACGGGGTGCTGGCCGTGGCGTAGCGGTTGAGGTCGGCGAAGTTGGTCACGGTGACCGTGGGGCCGGCCGCGCCGCCGGTGGTGCCGCCGGCCGTCGAGGCGAAGCCGTCCGGCGTGTTCGACCAGGCGGCGACGCCGGGCGCCGTGTTCTGCCACGCCGTGGCGTCGGCCGCCGTGGCGCCGGCCGACGAGGTGGGGGCGCCGAGCAGCGAGCCGCACAGCGCGACCACCAGGGCCACCAGTAACAGCCACCGCTGCCGTGCGCGTGTCTCGATCATGGGATCTCGTCTCCAGACGTGTGGGGGAGCACTTGTGAGCTTCGAAATTTTCGGAGCTCGAACCGGTAGCGAGGTCGCGGGCACCGTAGGACCACCCCTGGAACCCGTCAAGAGGGCGGTAATCACAAGGATTTCGACTGTCGAAATATTCGACGAAGCTGGCGGGTACGATCCCGGGGTGTCCCCAACAGATACGGGCAAGGGCCCGCTCACGGCCGCCCAGATCGCGGAGCGGGCCGGGGTCTCGGTGTCGACCGTCTCCAAGGTGATCAACGGGCAGGCGGACGTCGCGCCCCGCACCAGGGCCCTCGTCGAGGGCGTCATCCGCCGCCACGGCCACCTGCGGCAGAAACGGCGGGCCGGTGGCCCCGCGCCGCTCCTCGAACTCGTCTTCCGGCAGGTGCGGGACGCCTACGCGATCGAGATCATGGGCGGCGTCCAGCAGGTGGCCAGGGAGCACCGGCTCGCCGTGGTGCTGTCCGAGCTCCAGGGCCGGCACACGCCCGGGCTCGGCTGGGTCGAGGACCTGCTGGCGCGCCGCCCGACCGGCGTCCTCCTGGTGTTCTCGGGGCTCACCGAGGCCCAGGGCGCCCAGCTGCGCAGCCGGGGCATCCCCTTCGTCCTGGTGGACCCGGGCGGCGAGCCCGGCCACGCGTCCCCCTCGGTCGGCGCGAGCAACTGGAGCGGCGGTCTGGCCGCCACCCGGCACCTGCTGGGCCTCGGCCACCGGCGGATCGCCGTGATCACCGGCCCGCCGGGGTCGCTGGCCGGCCGGGCCAGGCTCGACGGCCACCGGGCGGCGATGGACGACGCCGGCGTGCCCTTCGACCCGGCGCTGGTGCGGGCGGGCGAGTTCGAGCCGGCGGCCGGCTTCGCGGCCGGGCGCGAGCTGCTGCGCCTGCCGGACCGGCCCACCGCCGTCTTCGCCTGCAACGACGGTCAGGCCGTCGGCCTCTACCAGGCCGCGGCCGAGGCGGGGCTCCGCATCCCGGCGGACCTGAGCGTGGTCGGTTTCGACGACCTGCCGCCGGCCCAGTGGACCGTCCCGCCGCTCACCACGGTCCGGCAGCCGCTGAGCGAGATGGCCGCCACGGCCGCGACCATGGTCCTGGCCCTGGCCCACGGCGAGCCACCGCGTCAGACCCGGGTGGAGCTGGCCACCGAGCTCGTCGTCCGCGCCAGCACGGCGCCCCCGGGCGCCGTGCTCCCGCTGTCTCTTCTACACAT
>NZ_SMKI01000117.1 GCF_004348415.1 Streptomyces hainanensis | reverse complement strand
GAGGTGGTCGGGGCAGTAGGGGCGGAAGCCGTGGTAGGCGCGCAGGGCGCGGACCCCGGCGAGGGCCGGGAAGAGGCCGATGGCGCCGCGGGCCAGCAGGGCCAGCGCCTCGCGCGAGGGGCGGCTGTCGAAGCCGACCCGCTCCCGGGTCGAGCCGATCAGGACGGTGCCGGCCGGGGTGCCCTCGACGACCGGCGAGGACTGGAGGGCGGCGTCCGAACTGCCCACGTCCCCCACGTACTCGGCGGCGTAGACCTTGTGCCGGATGGCGAGCGGCGGCAGCGGCTCGGTGACGAGCACGAAGCCGCGTCGGGGCAGCACCGGGAGATGGACGCCGGCCAGCGCGGCGACCTCGCCCGCCCAGGTGCCCGCGGCGTTGACGACGGCGAGCGCGTCCACCCGCCCGGCCGGGGTGGTCACCCCGAGCAGGCGGCCGCGCGCCTGGCGGATCTCGGTGACCGGGGTGCCGGTCAGCACCCGGGCGCCGGCCGCCCGGGCCAGCCGCAGCAGGTGGGCGACCAGCAGTACCGGCTGCACCTGGGCGTCCTCGGGGTAGGCGGCGCCCCCGGCCAGCCCGGGTCGCAACAGTGGCTCCACGTCGGCGAGTTCGGACGGGCCGAGGTCGTCGACCCGGACGCCGGCGGCCCGTTGGCGGTCGGCGAGGGCGCGGAGCGCGGCCAGCGAGCCGTCGGTCGAGGCGACCACGACGCCGCCCTTGGACTCGAACTCCCAGTGGTGGCCGTGCTCGGCCAGCTCCTCGCGCCACACCCGCTGGGAGTGGCGGGCGAGGTCGAGCTCGGGGCCGGTGTCCTTGTCGGAGACCAGCACGTTGCCCTCGCCCGCGCTCGACGTGCCGCCGCCGATCGGGCCGCGGTCGACGACGACCACCCGCAGGCCGGCCCGGGCGGCGAAGTAGGC
This sequence comes from Streptomyces hainanensis, assembly GCF_004348415.1. GTDB lineage: Bacteria > Actinomycetota > Actinomycetes > Streptomycetales > Streptomycetaceae > Streptomyces > Streptomyces hainanensis. The sequence goes on along the minus strand of NZ_SMKI01000117.1, from coordinate 16,586 downwards.
CGTGGCGGCGCCGACGGCGCCGGCACCGACGACCACCACGTCACAGGAACCGGCGTCCTTCATGTGCCGCGGGCCCACTTCCCTCGGACATGGCCGATGTGGCGTTCCATCAGGGCCTGGGCGCCGGCCGCGTCGCCCGCCTCGATCAGGTCGAGCAGTCGGTGGTGTTCGACCGCCGACTCCTCGAGCCGCCCCGACTCGAGCAGCGGGGTGAGCCCCAGCAGCCGGGTGCGGGAGCGCAGTTCGGAGACGATGGTGGACAGCTGGCTGTTGCCGGCGTAGGCCAGCAGCGCCAGGTGGAAGACGCGGTCGGCGTTGATGTAGGCGACGAGGTCCTCGGCGTTGACGGCGTCCACGATGGCCTGGGCGAGCTCGCGCAGCCTCGGGAAGTCGGCGCGCGGGATCACCGGCACCACGTCCCGGATCGTGGGGGGTTCGAGGAGGAGCCGGACGTGGGTGACCTCGTCCAGCTCCTCGTCGGGCACCACGCGCACGCGGTAGCCCTTGTTGGGCAGGGCCTCGACCATGCCCTCGCGGACGAGGTCGAGCATGGCCTCCCGCACCGGCGTGGCTGAGATGCCGAACATCGTGCCGAGCGTCGGCGCGGAGTAGACCGCGCCCGGCTTCATCTCGCCCGAGATCACGGCGGCGCGCAGCGCGTCGGCCACCATCTCGCGCAGTCGCTCGCGCTTGTTCAGTGGTTGCAGGCCGGCGATGGGCGCCGTCTCCATGTCTCGTCTCCTCAGGAACCAGGTGGTGCGTGTGCCGCCGCGGGGTGCGTCCGCGAGAATTCGCGTACTGCCGTTCTTACATGAGGCCGCTGTTCCTACATGACGAAGCCCGCGGGGAACGGATCGGTCGGGTCCAGAAGGTACTGGGCGGTGGCGGTGATCCAGGCACGGCCGGTGATGGTGGGGACCACGGCCGGCCGGCCGGCGACCGTGGTCTCCGCCACGAGCCGTCCGGTGAACCGGGTGCCGATGAAGGACTCGTTGACGAAGTCGGTGTCGAGCGGCAGTTCGCCGCGGGCGTGCAGCTGGGCCATCCGGGCGCTGGTGCCGGTGCCGCAGGGTGAGCGGTCGAACCAGCCGGGGTGGATGGCCATGGCGTGCCGGGAGTGCCGGGCGGTGGAGCCCGGGGCGTCCAGGTAGACGTGGTGGCAGCCGGTGATGTCGGAGCGCTCGGGGTGGGTGGGCGGCTCCTTCGCGTTGATGGCGGCCATCAGGTCGAGCGCCGTCTCGATCATCCGCCCGCCGGCGGCCCGTTCGAAGGGGATGCCGAGGTCGTCGAGGCGGGTGATGGCGTAGAAGTTGCCGCCGAAGGCCAGGTCGTAGCGGACCTCGCCGACGCCCGGCACCGTGACGACCCGGTCCAGGGCGACGGCGAACGAGGGCACGTTGCGGATGGTGACCGCGGTGGCGGCGCCGTCCGCCACCGCGACCTCGGCGACGACCAGGCCGGCCGGGGTGTCGAGGCGCACGGTGGTGACCGGCTCCTCGACCGGCACCAGGCCGGTTTCCACCAGCACGGTGGCCACGCCGATGGTGCCGTGCCCGCACATCGGCAGCACGCCGCTCACCTCGATGAACAGCACGCCCATGTCGGCGTCCGGCCGGGTGGGCGGCTGGAGGATGGCGCCGCTCATCGCGGCGTGGCCGCGCGGCTCGTGCATCAGCAGGGTGCGCAACTCGTCCTGGTGCTCGATGAACCAGGTGCGCCGCTCGGCCATGGTGGCGCCGGGCAGCACGCCGACGCCGCCGGTGACGACGCGGGTCGGCATGCCCTCGGTGTGCGAGTCGACGGCGTGCAGGACGCGCCTGCTCCTCACCGGTGCCCCTCGGCGAGCAGCGCCTCCGTGATGCGGGTGATGGCGGCCGCGTCCTCGGCGGGCAGCGGGGAGCGCGGCGGGCGGCAGGCGCCGCCCCTGCGTCCCGCCACGTCCATGGCGATCTTGATGGCCTGCACGAACTCGGTCTTGGAGTCCCAGCGCAGCAGCGGGTGCAGCGCCTGGTAGAGGGGCAGCGCCTTGTACGGGTCGTCGGAGGTGGCGAGGCGGTAGAGCTCGACGGTGCTCGCGGGCAGGGCGTTGGTGACGCCGGCGATCCAGCCGACGGCGCCGGCGATGCCGAGTTCGAGGACGACGTCGTCGGAGCCGATCAGCAGGTCGAGCTCGGGGGCCAGCTCGCGCAGTTCGTAGGCGCGCCGCACGTCGCCGGTGAACTCCTTGACGGCGACGATCAGTTCCTCCTCGTGGAGGCGGGCGAGCAGCCGGGGGGTGAGGTCGACCTTGGTGTCGATGGGGTTGTTGTACGCGACGACGGGCAGGCCGACCGCCGCCACCTCGCGGTAGTGGCGGACGACGGTCTCCTCGTCCGCGCGGTAGGAGTTGGGCGGCAGCAGCAGCACGGAGTGGGCGCCGGCGGAGGCCGCGGCCTCGGCCCAGCGGGCCGACTCCAGGGCGCCGTAGGCGGCGACGCCGGGCATCACGCGGAAGCCCTCGGGGGCGGCCGCGACGGCGGTGGCCACCACGGCGGAGCGCTCGGCGTCGCTGAGGGTCTGGTACTCGCCGAGCGAGCCGTTGGGGCAGACGCCGTCGCAGCCGTTGGCCGCGAGGAAGCCGATGTGCTCGGCGTACGCGTCGTGGTCGACGTCACCGGCCGCGGTGAACGGGAGGGCGGCGGCGACGTGTACGCCGCGCCATGCCTCACGCGGGGTGGTACGCATGGGTCTCCTGTCGGGTTGGGGAGCCTTCACCCAAGGGTGGCTCAGTACAATGTCACATGTCAAAAGGGGTCCGGAAAGTGGGCCGTTGGGGCGCCGCGGCGCCCCAACGGCCCTCACAGCAGGCCGCGCGTCCACTCCTCGACGCCGTCGGCCGAGATCGGCAGCGCGTGGGACAGCACCTCGGCGCCGTCCTCGGTGACCAGCAGATCGTCCTCCAACCGGATGCCGATGCCCCGCAGTTCGGGCGGCAGCGTCAGGTCGTGCCGGTGGAAGTACAGCCCAGGCTCGACGGTCAGCACCATCCCGGGGGCCAACGCCGCGCCCTGGTAGGCGTCGTAGTCGGAGCGGGCGCAGTCGTGCACGTCGAGCCCGAGGTGGTGGCCGATGCCGCAGACCAGGTAGCGGCGGTGCTGCTGGCCGGCGGGCGACAGCGCCTCGTCGACGGACACCGGCAGCAGCCCCCAGTCGTCGAGGCCGCGGGCGATGACCTCCATCGCGGCGTAGTGGAAGTCGCCGAAGGTGCGGCCCGGCGCCACCTGGGCGAGGCCGGCCAGGTGCGCGGCCTCGACCAGGTCGTGCACCCGGCGCTGCGTGTCGCTGAACCGCCCGCCGGGCGGCACGGTCCTGGTGACGTCCGCCGTGTAGAGCGACCCGGTCTCCACGCCCATGTCGAGCAGCAGCGGCTGGTCGGGGAGCACCGGGCCGTCGCAGCGCACCCAGTGCAGCGTCGCGGCGTGCGGTCCCGAGCCGACGATGCTGGCGTAGCCGGGGCCGTTGCCGACGGTGCGGGCGTGCCGGTCGAAGGTGCCCTGGAGCCAGCGCTCGCCGCCGGCGGCGATCGCGGTGGGGATCTCGGCGACCACGGCGGCGAAGCCGGTGACGGTGTGGTCCACGGCCTGCCGCAGCTGCTCGATCTCCCAGGCGTCCTTGATCATGCGCAGGTCGGAGAGCGCGGTGGCGAGGCCCGGGTCGTTCTTGAGGCCGTGTCGGCGGACGAGTCCGGGGTCGGTGCCGGGGGTGGCGGCGGCCCCGGTCCGCCCGGCCAGCGCGGCGTCGAGGTCGGCCAGCGGCCGGGCGTCGATGCCGAGCGCCGCGGCCCAGTCGGTGACGCCGGGCGCCGGCCCGACCCACAGCTCGCCGTGGGCGGCGTCGGCGAAGAAGGCGGTCTCGCCCGGGCGGGCCGGGGGCGGCAGGTAGAGGGTGGCGGCGTGGTCGCGGGGGTCGCCCGAGCCGCCGTCGAGGACCAGGACGGCGTCCTCGACGGCGCAGCCGGTCAGCCAGACGAAGTCGCTGTCGGCGCGGAAGTCGTAGGCGGTGTCGTTGCTGCGGACCGGGGCGCGGCCGGCGCCCGCGACCACGGTGCCGGGGCCGGTGCGCTCCAGCAGCCTGGCGCGGTGGGCGGCGGCGGCCTCGGCGGCGCCGGCCGGCAGCGGCACGGGGGTGTCGACGTCGGCCCAGCCGCCGCCGACCGCGGCGTTGAAGGCGGGCACCTCGGCCAGCCGGGGTGGTTTGGCGCCGGCGTACGGGGGCCTGGCGGTGGTCATCTCCGTTCTCCTCCTCTGTCACGCACCAGCTCGCGCAGCCGGGTGAGGACCCGGCCGGACGCGAGGCCGTCGTGCTCGTGTTCGTTGGTGATCCAGACCTGGGCGTTGCCGACCCGGGCGGCGGTGGCCAGTTGGAGGCCGGCGTCGACGAACATGTCGTCGTGGTAGACGGCGGCGGCCACCGGCACCTCGTTGGCGGCCAGCCGGTCCGGATCGTAGAGCGGCGGCCAGTCGGTGCGGGCGGCCAGCGCCTCGCAGGCCGCGTGGAAGGGGCGCAGGGCCCTGATCTCGGTGGTCATCCAGGGATAGGCCATCTCGCCGGTGAAGAACAGCGGTCTGGCGTCCGGGGCGAACTCCGGGTGGTTCGCGCGCTCGCGCTGGGCCGCCCAGCCGGTGGCTGCGTCCGTGCCCTGGCCGTAGATGGACTCCTGGAGCGTCCAGAACAGCGGGTTGCCGGCGCTCGACGTCCGCGTCATGACCTGTTCGAGGAACGTGTCGGAGAGCCGGCCGGGCGCGGCGAAGGCGTCCTCCAGCAGCCAGTGCAGCCGGTCGATGCCGGGCTTCATGCCGAAGTCGATGCCGAGCGTCTGGAAGCGGTGGACGGTGAGCCGGTCGCCGTCGGGCAGCCGCACGTCGTCCGCCGCGAGCCGGTCGGCGACGGCCGCGGCGAGGTCCGCGTCGGCCGGGTGGCGCCGGTAGAACTCGCGGTTCCGCGCGGCCACCCGGGGATAGGTGCGGCGGTAGACCTCGGCCGGGTCGGGCGGCAGTCCCGGGAGGCCGCCGGTGACGTAGCAGGCGGTCAGCGCCTCGGGGGCGCGGGAGAGGTAGGTCAGGGTGACGAAGCCGCCGTAGCTCTGGCCGAGGGTGGCCCAGCGGCGGCCGCCGTAGACGGTGCGCCGCAGGTGTTCGGCGTCGGCGACGATCGAGTCGGCCCGGAAGTGCGCGAGGTGCGCGGCGCCGGCCGCGCCGGAGCCGAGGGCGGTGAGGACGGTGCCGTCGACCGGGCTCGACCGGCCGGTGCCGCGCTGGTCGAGCAGCACCACCCGGTAGTGGGCCAGTGCCTCGCCGAGCCATCCCGACCGGTCGAGGGGGCGGGGTGAGCGCCCGCCGGGACCGCCCTGGAGGAACAGCAGCAGCGGCAGTTCCTCGTGGCGCCGCTCGGGGTCCACGACCTCGCGGGCGAAGACCTCCACGGTGCGCTCGTCGGGCGCCGACCAGTCGAGCGGGGCGGTGACGCGGTGTTCGGTGATCCACAGGCCGCCGAGGCAGTACCCCGGGGCGAGGCGCGTCGTCATGCGGTGGCCTCCCGTTCGCGCTGGCGGGCCCGCCTGGCGGCCTCCCACTCGGGGCGGATCCGGGGGACGGCGGCGAGCAGGGTGCGGGTGTACTCGTGTTCCGGGGCGCCGAACACGGCGTCCCGGTCGCCGCTCTCCACCACCTTGCCCTGGTGCATCACGGCGACGCGGTCGGCGAGTTGGCGGACCACGGCGAGGTCGTGGGCGATGAACAGGTAGCTGAGTCCCTCCTCGCGTTGCAGCCGGCGCAGCAGGTTGATCACCTGGGCCTGGACGGAGACGTCGAGCGCGGACACCGCCTCGTCGCAGATCACCACCTTCGGGCCGACGGCCAACGCGCGGGCGATGCCGATGCGTTGGGCCTGCCCGCCGGAGAACTGGGCGGGGTACCTGGTGCTGTGGTCGGGGTCGAGGCCGACGCGTTCCAGCAGGGCGCGGGTGAACGCGCGGGCGCCGCCCGGCACTTCGCGGCCCTGGTAGGTGAGGGGCGCGGTGACGATGCGCTCGACGGTGTGCCGGGGGTTGAGCGAGGAGTAGGGGTCCTGGAAGACCACCTGGACGCCGGAGCGGAAGCGGTGCAGGGCGGCGCCGGTGCGGCGGGTGACGTCCTCGCCCTCGAACTCCACGGTTCCCGCGCTGGTGTCGAGCAGCCGGGCGGCCAGCCGGGCGGTGGTGGACTTGCCGGAGCCCGACTCGCCGACCAGGGCCAGGGTCTCGCCCGGGTACAGGTCGAGGTCGACGCCGTCGACGGCGCGCAGCACGGGCCGGCGGCCGAAGGCTCCCGCGCGGCCGCGGAGGGTGAACTCCCGGACCAGGCCGCGGGCGGTGAGCAGGGGTGCGGTGTCGGTCATCGTTCGCCCTCCCTCGGGGTGTCGGGCGCGGCCGCACGGACGGTGCGCAGTTCGCCGACCTCGTCGTCGAGCCGGGGCACGGCGTCCAGCAGGGCGCGGGTGTAGGCGTGTTGGGGGTCGGAGAACAGCCGGGCCACCGGGGCGTGTTCGACGCACCGGCCGGCGCGCATCACCACCACGTCGTCGACCATCTCGCTGACCACGGCCAGGTCGTGGGTGATCAGCACGAGCCCGGTGCCGGTGTCGCGCCGGATCTCCCTGAGCAGCGCGAGGATCTGGGCCTGGACGGTGACGTCGAGCGCGGTGGTGGGCTCGTCGGCGATCAGCAGGTCGGGTTCGGTGGAGAGGGCGATGGCGATCATGACACGTTGCCGCATGCCGCCGGAGAACTGGTGCGGGTAGTGGCCGGCGCGGCGGGCGGCGTCGGGGATGTGGACGCGTTCCATGGCCTCGACGGCGACCCGGCGCGCCTCGCGGCGGGTGGCCCTGGGGCGGTGGGCGCGGTAGGCCTCCTCGATCTGGAAGCCGACGGCGTAGTAGGGGTTGAGGGAGGAGAGCGGGTCCTGGAAGACCATGGCGATCCGGTCGCCGCGGATGGCGCGCATCCGGCGGTCGGGCAGGCCGGCGATGTCCTCGCCCGCCAGCCGGATCCGGCCGGCCAGCCGGGCGCCCTTCGGCAGCAGGCCCATGACGGCCAGGCTGGTCATGGACTTGCCGGAGCCGGACTCGCCGACGATGCCGAGCGAGCCGCCCGGTGGCAGGGCGAAGCCGAGTTCGCTGACCACCTCGGCGCTGCCGCCGCCGGGGGTGGGGAAGGCGATGGTGAGGTCCTGGACCTCGAGCAGGGGCGTGGTCATGCGACGGTCAGCCTCACCCTCGGGTCGAGCGCCGTGTAGACGAGGTCGACGACGACGTTGCCGACGACGACGAAGGCGGCTGCCAGCAGGGTGACGCCCATGATCACCGGTTGGTCGTTGCGGCCGATGGCGTCGGCGGTCATCTTGCCGACGCCGTTGATCCCGAAGACCTTCTCGGTGATCAGGGCGCCGCCGAGCAGGCCGGCGAAGTCCATGCCGAAGATGGTGGCGACCGGGGTGAGGGCGGGGCGCAGCGCGTGCCGGCGGATGACCTGCCCGCGGGGCAGTCCCTTGGCACGCGCGGTGCGCACGAAGTTCTCCTCCAGGGTGTCGATGACGTTGGCCCGGGTGAGCCGGGCGTAGACGGAGGCGTAGGCGAAGGCCAGCACGATCCACGGCATCAGGTAGCTCTGGAACCAGAGCGCCGGGTCGTCGGCGAGGGTGACGGCCTGCGGGAAGGGCAGCCATTCGAGCTCGACGACCAGCACGTACTGGAGGACGAGCGCGAACACGTAGTTGGGGATGGAGAGGCCGGAGAGGGCGATCACCATGGCGCCGCGGTCCCACCAGGTGCCCTGCCTGAGGGCGCCGACCAGGCCGCCGACGACGCCGGCGAGCAGCCACAGCACGGCGGCGCCGACGGCGACGGTCACGGTGACGGGCAGCCGCTCGGTGATCATCTCCCAGACGGGCTGGCTGGACTGGAAGGAGTAGCCGAGGCAGGGCGCGGCGCACTCCACGGCGCCCTCGCCCGTGCCGTAGGCGCGGCCGGCGAAGAGCCCGCCGAGGAAGGTGGTGAACTGGGTGAACAGCGGCTCGTCGAGGCCGAGGTTGCCGCGGATCCGTTCGATGAGTTCGGGGTTGCAGTTCTTGCCGCAGATCTGCACGGCGGGATCGGGCGAGAGGACGAAGAAGACGGTGAAGGTGAACAGGCAGACCAGCACCAGGATCAGGACGACCCCGGAGAGCCGGGCGAGGAGGTAGCGGGCCATCAGCGGAGCCCTCCCGGGTCGAGGAAGGCGCGCAGCCGGTCACCGAGGACGGTGAAGGAGAGCACGAGCAGGAAGAGGAAGGCGCCGGGGATGGCGAAGTAGCTGGGCACGACGGAGTACCAGTTGACGGACGAGGCGATCATCTGCCCCCAGGAGGGGGTGGGCGGGACGACGCCGACGCCGAGGAAGGAGAGGCCGGCCTCGGTGCCGATGTAGCCCGGGACTGCCAGCGTGGTGAGGACGATGATGGTGGAGCGGAGGTTGGGCAGGATCTCCCGGAAGACGATGGTGGCGCTGCCGGCGCCCGAGGCGCGGGCGGCCTCCACGAACTCGCGTTGGGCGAGCGACATCGTCTGGCCGCGCACGACGCGGGCCAGGTAGGGCCAGCCGAACAGCGAGATGACGACGACCAGCATCACGGACCGGTTTCCGGCGGGGAGCGCCGAGAGGATGGCGATCATGAAGATCAGCGCGGGGAACGCCATCAGGAAGTCCATGACGCGGGAGATCACCCAGTCGACGCGGCCGCCGAAGTAGCCGGCGAGCATGCCGAGGACGACGCCGAGCAGGGTGGTCAGCGCGGTGGCGGAGAGGGCGATCAGCATGGAGACGCGGGCACCGTAGACGATGCGGGCGAAGATGTCGCGGCCGCTGCCGGGTTCGACGCCGAACCAGTGGTCGGCGCCGGCGCCGCCCCAGCCGCCGAGCGGGACGCCGGCGAGGTCGGGGTCGATGGCCTGCTGGTCGAACTCGTAGGGGCCCCAGCCGCTGAGTCGGACGATCAGCGGGGCGAACAGGGCCATCAGCACGATCAGCAGGATGTAGCCGCCGGCGAGGGCGGCTCCGGGGTCGCGGACGAGGGCGCGCAGCGAGCGGCCGCCGGGCGCGCCGCCGGCCGTGGCCGGCGGCGCGCTCTTCTCCACGACCTCCAACTCGGTGGGGAGGACGGTCATCTCAGCCCCGCTCTGGGTCCCGGAGGCCGACGAGGACGAAGTCGATGCCGCCGCTGGCCGAGCCGGGGTTGGCGTAGATGCCGGTGATGTTCTCGCCGGGCAGGGTGATCCCGGACTCCACGGCGAGCGGCACGATCGGGGAGAGCTCCATGATCTCCTCGTCGAGCAGGCCCCACTGCTCGTTGGCCGCGTCCAGGTCGGTCATGGCGCGGATCTCGTCGATGCGCGCGTTGATGTTCTCGTCGTTCAGCTGGGCGAGGTTGGGGTTGCCGACGTCGGTGATGCCGCGGCCGTCGAAGAGCGGCGGCAGGAAGGTGCTGGCGGACGAGGCCCAGTCGGGGCACCAGCCGGTGATGGCGGCGTCGTTCTGGAGGGCCGGGGTGCCGATGGTCTCGTAGTAGGAGGAGACGTCGATGACGTTGAGCTCGACGTTGATGCCGAGGGGTTCGAGGGACTGCTGGATGGCCTCGGCCTGGGCCTGCATCTTGGGCTGCGAGCGGATGTCGAGCGTCAGGTCGAAGCCGTCGGCGTAGCCGGCCTCTTCGAGCAGGGCCCGGGCGGCCTCCTGGTCACCGCGGTGTTCCTCGCTGGGGTAGAGGTCGTAGTCCCGGTACCCGGAGACGGTGCGCGGCAGGATGGTGGTGGAGATGTCGGCGAACTGGGTGCCGCCGCTGGCGTTCTGCACGGCCGCGCGGTCGACGGCGAGGTTGATGGCCTGCCGCACCCGGACGTCGTTCAACGGCTCCTTGGTGGTGTTGAGCCCCAGGTAGGTCTGGCAGATGCCCTCCATCCGCTTCAGCCGCTCCTGGAGTTGGGGCGTCTGGACGCGGGGCAGGGTGGCGGGCTGGATGGTGAGGGAGATGGCGTTGGCGTCGTTGCCCTGGCCGGCCAGCAGCCGTTCGTCGATGGTGGCCGCGTCGAGGCCGATGACGAACTCCCAGTTGTCGGGGTACGCCTCGCGGACGTCGTCGGTCTCGGGGTCCCACTCCTCGTTGCGGACCAGGCGGATGGAGCTGCCCGGGGTGTAGGAGTCGAGCCGGTAGGGGCCGGAGGAGATGATCTCGTCGATGAACTCGTCGCCGGCGCCGGTGCCTTCGGGGAAGGGCACGAAGCTGTTCTGCGCGACGACCGAGCCGAACTCGGGGTACGGCTCCCTGAGGTGGAAGACGATGGTGCGCTCGTCGGGCGTCTCGATGGTCTCCAACGGGCCGGAGCGGTAGGGGCCCTCGTAGCCCTCGGGCGCGTCGATGACCTGCCGGGCGTAGGGCGAGCCGATGCCGAGCTCGGGGTCCCAGGCGCGGGATATGCCGAACTTGACGTCGGCGGAGGTGATGGGGCTGCCGTCCTGGAAGCGCACGCCCTCCTTGAGGGTGAAGGTCCAGGTGAGGCCGTCCTCGGAGGGGGTGCCCAGGTCGGTGGCGAGGTCGGGGACGATGGACGACGGGTCGTCCGCGTTGCCGGGTGCCGGGGTGGTCAGGGTGCGGTAGACCAGCCGGTAGAAGTTGTTGACGCCGCCGTCGAAGCCGCGGGCCGGGTCCAGGTAGGAGAAGTCGGCGTTCTGCAGCACGTAGACGGTGCCGCCGTTCTCCGGGGTGTCCGTGTAGGAGACGCCTCCGTTCTGGCCGGAGCCCTCGGAGGGGTCGGGGCCCCCGTTGGAACAGGCTCCGAGGGCGAGCACGGCGGCGGCGATGGCCGCCGTCCTGGCGAGGACGGTTCTCTTCACTCGGTTTCCTTTCGCGTGCCGCTGGTGCCGGGGCTGTTCCAGGGGGCGAGGCGGATGGGCAGAACAGGGGGAGGTCGGGGTGGAGACAGGACGGATGGCGACCTCGGCGGCTTGTAGCAGGTGACATTGTACTGTCACAGACTATTTCTGCACCGGGTCGTGCGGGAAACTTTCGCGTTACGGACGACCGCCCACCCCGGCGTGACACCATGGGCAACCGAACCGCGGGTTCCCGCAGTTCGGCGTGGACAAGAGACCGAAGATCACTGACGGTTCGGAGGGGAGCTTCCGTGGGCGGTCCGAGCAGCGGCGCCAGCAAGGGCATCGAGAAGGTCGAGGTCATGGCGAGGTGGGATCCGGCGCCGATCGGCGCGCCCTCCCACGACGTGGACATCATCGGCGCGACGTACCGGGCGAGCGACCCGCAAGGCCAACCGGCCTATCTGGTGCACTTCGACAGCCGCTCCCCCGACGGCACCATCACCCTCAGCAGGGACAGCCGCACCGGCCAGGGCTTCGGCTACGACGAGGTGATGGTCCTCGAACTGGAGCGGCTGGCACCGGAGTTCGTCCGGGTGGTGGTGGGCGTCGCCATCCAGCAGCGCTCCGGCCGGGTCACGTTCGGCGACATCGCGGGCAACGGCTACCGGGTCGTCGAGGGCTACACCAAGCTGGCGGAGGGCGACTTCGGCGCCGTCGCGGACGCCACCGCCGCCACCGTCGCCGAGTTCACCAGGGACGAGCGGGGCGAGTGGTCGTTCCGCCTCGCGCTGCGCGGCTTCGACACCGACCCCGAGGCCTTCACCCGGGTGATGGGCGGAGCGTAGGCGTCCCGACCGGGGCCGGCCGCCGCCTGCCCCTCCCCCCCGGACGGCCCGTCGACAGCATCAGGACGTCGCGTCGGCGAGCCGCGTCGCCGAGCCGAGGCGGCGGCGATGCGCTCGCTGTCGGCAGGTCGCTCCGCAGTAGCGGGCCGGGCGGCCGGTGGACCGCGTCCTGAGCCGGTCCCCGCACTCCTGGCACCGCGGCGTCGCCTGAAGCGTGTCACGACAGTCGGGGACTTGCGTGACACGCGACGGGGCACGCAGGCTCTCCAGCACCAGCCGCACCATGCGGGTGCCGCCGTTCCCGTCGTGGTGGGCGGCCCTCATCGTCGCGCACCCGGCGGTGAGGGCGGCGACATCGTTCGCACTCACATCGGCGCGGACCCCACCGGCCCGCTGGGCCGCGCGGAGCAGTTCGTCGAGTGTCCGGCCGAACCGTCGCGCCGACGCCGCCAGGCTCGGCCGCGGCCAACTCGTCTGCGCGGTCAGGGCGTCGCAGGTGTGCTTGCGCCCGTGGGAGGTGTCGACGACCTCCAGGAGAAAGCCGAAGAACGCCGCGACGGGGTCGACGCGGGTCGCCCACTGCCGAGCGGTCTCCACCAGATCGTCGACCTGGTGGACGAGCACGGCCTCCAGCAGGATCTCCTTGCTGGGGAAGTGCCGGTACACGGTGCCGGCGCCGACCCCGGCCCGCCGTGCGATCGCACCGAGCGAGACGTCCAGACCGTGCTCGTCGAACGCCTGCGAAGCGGCGGCGAGCACCTTCCTGCGGTTGCGGCGGGCATCGGCCCGACCCGCGTCCCCGGGAACTGCGGTCATGTCACGTAATCCCTTGTCCGTGCCACTCAACCGGGTGGATCATTCCACATCGACCCCGGGCCCAACCGACCGCACCCACCGACCATCCCGGGGCGGAGGACGACATGACCACTGACCGCTTGGTTGTTGTGACCGGTGCGACCGGTCGACAGGGCGGCGCCACCGCACGCCGGCTCCTGGCGTCCGGCCGGCCGGTGCGCGCGCTCGTGCGGGACACGACCGCCCCCGCCGCCGTATCACTCGAAAACGCGGGAGCGGAGCTCGTGCGCGGCGACTTCGACAACCGGTCGAGTCTGCCTGCCGCGCTGGAGGGAGCGACGGCGCTGTTCGCCGTACCGCCGGTGGCCTTCGGCCCGGCCGGCCTCGACGTGGAGCGGGAGTTCACGCGTGGCCGGACACTGGTCGACGCCGCGGCCGCGGTGGGAGTCGAGCACGTTGTCTTCACGGGCGTCGCGACCGCGCCGGGTCTCGCGGCCGGCTCCGAGGGGAAGAAACGCATCGAGGACCACCTGCGTGAGCGGATCCGGTCGGTGACCGTGCTGCGTCCGGTGCGGTTCATGTCGAACTACCTCGGTTCGATGGCCATCGGCATCGACGGCATCGTTCACGGCGTGCACCGGCACGTCTTCCCGCCGGACGAACCCGTACAGCTCATCGCCGTGGAGGACATCGCCGAGTTCGCGGCGCTGGCCTTCGACCAGCCGGAACGGTTCGCGGGACGGAGTCTGGAACTCGCCGGGGACGCCCCCACCCCGGCCGAGGCGGTCGCCGCGATCAGCGAGGCCACCGGTGCCGCGATCCGCTACGAGCGGATCAGCCACGCCGAGGCGGTCGCGATCAATCCCGAGATCGCCCACGCCCGGGAGCGCTGGGCAGCCGGATCGCGCTGGCACGCCGACATCGAGGCGCTGCGCGTCATCCATCCCGGACTGCGCACGCTCGCGGACTGGCTCGCCGAATCCGGTGCCGACCTGTTGCGGAAGCGACTCCTCGAAACGACCTAGGCCCTGGCGGCGCGGCACGACGACGCCGTCGTGGAACTCCCGCAGGGCTTCCTCGGCAGAACGACGGAACGACGGAAAAACAAATGCGGGAATCCAGAACTCCGCGCTTTTCGCCGCATATTCCGGCGACGCTTCCACTGGATTATCGTTAACCGTTATTTCACGCGACTCCGGCTTTTCTCCGGGGCCTTGGGAATGCTATCTCTGAAGGGTCATCACCCCCACCTTTGGAGAAGTGGCATCTCTCATGCGTTCGCCAAAGATCCTGCTCGTGGCGTTGCTCGCCCTGCTGGCCACGTTCGCGACAATCCCCACGGCCCAGGCGGCGGACGGTAGGTACGTCGCCCTCGGCGACTCGTACACCGTCGCGCCCGGTACCAGAACCTACGACGACCCGAACGACGCCTGCCGGCGTGGGCCGCTGACCTACACGCGGCTCTGGGCGGCCGCCCATCCGAACGTGAGTTTCGTGGAAGCGGCGTGCTCCGGCGCGACCACCGCCGACATCGTCAACTCGCAGCTCGGCGCGCTGACTCCGGACACCACCCTGGTCACGCTCCAGGTCGGCGGGAACGACGTCGGCTTCGTCGACGTCATCACCAACTGCATCCTGACGATCGACGACCAGGACTGCCTGGACGGCGTCGCGCTGGCCCAGCAGGCGGCACACGCCTACCTGTCGCCGGCACTCACCCAGACGTACGCGGCGGTCCGGGCCGCGGCGCCCAACGCCCGAGTGGTCGTGGTGGGTTACCCGCGGCTCTACACCATCCAGGGCAACTGCGGCATCTTCGGTCTCAGCGATCGGGAGCGGACCGCGCTCAACGGCGCGGCCGACACCCTGGCCGACATCATGGCGGCGCGCTCCGCCGAGGCCGGCTTCACCTTCCTCGACGCGCGCCCGGTGTTCGACCCGCACACCCTCTGCTCGGGCAACAGCGCCTGGGTCACCAGCCTGGAGTGGGACAAGATCAACGAGTCCTACCACCCCAACGTGGCCGGGCACCGCGACGGTTACCTCGCGGCGCTCACCCGACTGGTCGGCTGACCTCGGGCCGCGCCGGATCCACGGGGGGCGTCCGCCGTCGGCGGGCGCCCCCTCGCCGTCGCGCCTACGCACCCTCCTCCCCCACCAACAGCTGGGAGGCGGCCAACTCCCGGTAGAGCACGTCGGAGGCGACCAGCTCCCGGTGGCTGCCGACGGCCCGTACCCGGCCGTGCTCCAGCACCACGATCCGGTCCGCCTCGGTGACGGTGGACAGCCGGTGGGCGATCAGGACGACCGTGCAGCGCCGGGACACGGAGTCCACCGCTTCCCGGAGCGCCTGCTCGTTCCGCGCGTCGAGCTGCGCGGTCGCCTCGTCGAGCAGCAGCACCTCGGGCCGGCGCAGCAGTGCCCTGGCGATCGCCAACCGCTGCCGCTCGCCGCCGGAGAGGGCGACGCCCCGGGTGCCGACCGGGGTGCGCAGCCCCTCGGGGAGCCTGGCCACCAGCTCGTCGAGGCGGGTCAGTCGCAGCGCCTCCGCGATGTCCTCCGCCGAGGCGTCGGGTTGGGCGTAGCGCAGGTTCTCCTCCAGGGTGCCGGCCATCACCGGGGAGTCCTGTTCGACGTAGGCGATGCGGCGGCGGACCTGGGCGCGGTCGAGGGTGGCGATGTCGACGCCCCCGATGCGGATGCGTCCCGCGGCCGGCTCGTAGAAGCGCTGGAGCAGCGCGAAGGTGGTGGTCTTGCCGGCGCCGGAGAGCCCGACCAGCGCCGTCTGGCCGCCTGCCGGGGCGGTGAAGGAGACGCCGCCGAGGGCGGGGGCGCGGTCCGGGTAGGAGAACCAGACGTCGTCGAACTCCACGGCGGGCGCCGGGCCCGCGGCGCGCTCCGGGGCACGGTCGACGTCCTCCTCGACCGGCATCCGGCCCACCTCCTCGATGCGGCCCACGGCACCGAGGCCGAGCTGGAGCGTGCTGAGCCCGGCGACCAACGAGCCGATGGGGCTGGCCAGATAGAAGACGTAGAGGAGGAACGCGATCAGCGCGGGGGTGGTCAGGTCGCCGGCGGCGACCAGCGCGCCGCCGACGCCGAGCACGGCGAGGAAGGCGGCCTGGATGGAGACGCCCGACAGGACCCGCACCCAGGCGGCGTAGCGGGCGCCGGTCAGGCCGGCGCGGTAGGCGCCGTCGATCGCGTCCTCGGCGACGGCCGTCTCCCGGCGCTCGGCGCCGTTGGCCTTGACGGTGCGGGCGGCGCCCAGGGTGCGGTCGAGGGCGGCGCCGACCGCGCCCACGGACTCCTGGCCGCGGGCGACCGCCAGCCTGATGCGCGGCAGCACCAGCATCATCACGGCGGCGACGGAGAGCAGCACCGCCAAGGTCACCGCGAGGAGCCCGGCGTGCACGGCGCCCATCAGGACGAGCGCGCCCGTCACGCTCAGCGTGCCGTTGGCGACGTTGACCAGGCCGTCCGTCGCCGCGTTCTGCAACAGGGTGCTGTCGGAGGTGACCCGGGCGATCAGGTCCCCGGGGGCGCGCCGGTCCAGTTCGGGCACCCGCAGCCGGACCAGCCGGAAGACGAGGTCGCGGCGCACCTGGCGCACCACGCGCTCGGCGGTGCGCTGCTGCCACCAGGACTGGAGGCCGGTCAGTCCGGCGCCGACCACCACGAGCACCGCCAGCCAGGCGATGGGGCCGGCGGCGCCCCCGCCGTCCGCCAGGGCCTCCAACACCCGCTGGGCCACCAGGGGTTGGATGAGGCCCGCGACGCTGGCGGCCAGCACGAGCAGCAACGAGGCGGCCAGCACCAGCCGGTGGGGGCGGGCGTAGCGGAACAGCACCCGCAGCGGCCCGGGTTCGGCCGGCGGTTGGTCGGTCGGCGGCGGGGACGGTCGGCGAAGACGACCTTGTGCAGAGCCCGGCGGACATCCTCGTCGTCGACGCCGACCGGCTCCTTGATGAACGGTTCGATGAAGGAGAGCCGCCACTCCGCCGGGGGACGCCGGTCTCTGTCGG
>NZ_SMKI01000116.1 GCF_004348415.1 Streptomyces hainanensis | reverse complement strand
CCCCACGCCCCGCACCAACGCCCACCTCGCCCAACCGGAGGACGACACCCCATGACCGCTCCATCCACGGGGGCCCGCCACGACCGGGCGGGCACCGGCGCAGCGGACGCGAAGCTCGACTGGCTGCTGGAGAACCTGCTCACCCGCACGCCCGGAGCCCGTCACGCGCTCGTCCTCTCCCGGGACGGCCTCAAGCTGTGTCGCACCCCCGAGCTGTCCGAGGACCAGGCCGACCAGCTGGCCGCCATCTCGGCCGGCATCCAGAGCCTCTCGCACGGCGCGTCCATCGAGTTCGGCGACGGTAGCGGCGGCGTCCGGCAGTCCATGACGGAGTTCTACGGCGGCATCCTGTTCATCGTCGAGGCCGGCGACGGCGCCCACCTCGCGATCGTGGCCGACGAGACCGCCGACGTCGGGCTCATCGGGCACAACATGAACGAGCTCGTGGAGCAGTTGGGCGAGTACCTGAGCGCGCCGCCCCGGCACACCTCCGGCGACGGCCCGGGCGGCGAGGGCGGCGAATCGGCATGAGCCGCCGGGGCCGGGACGAGGATCCCGACCGGCTGTACACGCTCACCAGGGGGCGGAGCCGGGCATCGGCCACGTTCGACCTGGTCACGCTCGTGGTGAGCGAGTCCGAGCCGGTGCCCGGCATGCAGTCGGAGCACCGCAGGATCCTGCGGCTGTGCCGCTACCCCACCGCCGTGGTGGAGTTGGCGGCCGATCTCGGGCTGCCCGTCACCATCGTCCGGATCATGCTGAGCGACCTGCTCGACCAGGGCCTCATCAGCGCTCGTCACCCCCGCACCTCCGCCGGCCGGGCGGACGGTCTCCCCGACTCCCAACTCCTTGAGCAGGTGCTCGTTGGACTCCGCAACCTCTGACCGCCCCGCCGTACGCAGCCACCTGGGCAGCCAGGCGAGCAACGGCCTGAAGATCGTGATCGTCGGCGGCTTCGGCGTCGGCAAGACCACCATGGTCCGCTCCGTCAGCGACATCCGGCCGCTGAACACGGAGGAGATCATGACCAGGGCCGGACAGGAGGTGGACGACCTCACCGGGGTGACGGGCAAGACGTCCACCACCGTCGCCTTCGACTTCGGGCGCATCAGCCTCAACGAGAAGACCGTGCTCTACCTCTTCGGCGCGCCGGGCCAGGAACGGTTCTGGTTCCTGTGGGACCGGCTGTTCTCCGGCACGCTGGGCGCGGTGGTGCTGGTGGACACCCGTCGGCTCCAGGACTCCTGGTACGCCATCGACAGGCTGGAGCACCACGGCACCCCGTTCGTGGTGGCCCGCAACGACTTCGGCGGCCCGGCCCACACCCACGAGCAGATCCGCGACGCGCTCGACCTGCCGGCCGACGTGCCGATGATCGACTGCGACGCCAGGTCCCGGGCGTCGAGCAAGAGCGTGCTGATCGAGCTCGTGACCCATCTGTACCGGCTGTCCACCGCTCGCGAGGGCGCCCGCGCGGGCGCCCCCGGGGCCGTCGGATGACCGTGCCGGCCCGCTCCTCGACGCCGGACGCGGTGCCGCTCGACGCCGAGCGCTTCCACACCGACCCGGTGTCGCTCTACCGGGAGCTGCGGCACCGGCATGGCTCGGTGGTCCCGGTGCTGCTGCCCGGCGACATCCCGGCCTGGCTGGTCATCGGCTACCGGGAGGTGCACCGGGTCACCTCCGACCCGGAGACCTACACCCGGGACGCGACGCACTGGAACCAGTGGGCGAGCGTGCCGGTCGACTGGCCGCTGCTGCCGCTCGTCGGCCGTCCCGGCACCGCGACGGCACGGGCCGTGGGCGGCGGGCGCGCCCACCGGGCCGCGGTGCTCGGCGAGGCGTTGGACGCCATGGAGCCCGGCGAGCCGCGCCGGCACGCGGAACGGATCGCCGACACCCTGATCGACGCGTTCTGCCGGGACGGGCGGGCCGAGTTGGTCGCCGAGTACGCCGCCCGGCTGCCGATCCTGGTACTGGCCGAGCTGTGCGGGCTCGCCGAGGACGAGACCCCCGACCTGGTCCGCGCGCTCCGCTCCGGGGCGGACCGGGACCGCGTCACCGCGCTGATGCGGCGGCTGCTCGCCCGCCGGCGGGCGGCGCCCGGCGCCGACGTGGCGTCCAGGCTGCTGGCCGCGGCATCCGGGGCATCCGGGGCGTCCGGGGCCGACGAGGCCGAGCCGGCCGGGACGGAGCCTGCCGAGACGGAGCTGGCGGAAGACCTGGCGGCGCTGTGCGCGGCCGGTTACCTGCCGACCGCCGACTGGCTCGGCGGCACGCTGCGGCTGATGCTGACCGACCCCCGCTACGCCGAACCCGAGGCCGGCGGCCGGCTCGGCGTGGACCGGGCGATGAACGAGGTGCTGTGGCGGGACACCCCGACGCAGAACGTGATCGGCCGCTGGGCCACCCGCGACGCCCAACTCGGGCCGCGCCGGCTGCGCGCCGGCGACCTGCTGGTGCTCGGCCTCCAGGGCGCCAACGGCGACCCGCTGGTGCACGGCACCAGCGCGCCGGCCGCGTCGGCGGCCGCGTTCTACGGGCTCGCCGGGCTGGTGAGCGAACCGGAACCGGTGCCGGAGCCGGCCCTCGGCGGGCCGGCCAACAGCGCCTACCTCTCCTTCGGGCACGGCGAGCGGCGCTGCCCGTTCCCGGCCCAGGAGATCGCCGAGACGATCACCAGGACCGGCGTCGAGGTGCTGCTCGACCGGCTCCCGGACGTCGAGCCGGCCATCGCGACCACGGAGCTGACCCACCACCCGTCACCCTGGCAGCGCGGCCCGACGGCCCTGCCCGTCCGCTTCACGCCGATGCCGGCGTCACGCTGACCGGGGGCCGTCAAGCCGCCGTCAGGCTGACGAGGTACACCAGATGTGCGGTACGGGCGTGGAGGGGCTACGCTCCGGCCGTGGCCGATATCCAGATTCCCGCTGACATCAAGCCCGCCGACGGCCGGTTCGGTTCCGGCCCCTCCAAGGTGCGCACCGAGGCGCTGAACGCCCTGGCCGCGACCGGGAGCTCGCTGCTCGGCACCTCCCATCGTCAGGCCCCCGTGAAGGACCTGGTCGGCCGGGTGCGCGCAGGGGTGCGCGACCTGTTCTCACTGCCCGAGGACTACGAGGTCGTGTTGGGCAACGGCGGCTCCACCGCCTTCTGGGACGTGGCGACGCACGGCCTGATCGAGGCCAAGTCGCAGCACCTGTCGTTCGGGGAGTTCTCCTCGAAGTTCGCCAAGGCCGCCAGCAAGGCCCCGTGGCTCGACGAGCCGACGGTCATCACGGCGACGCCCGGTACCCACCCGCAGCCGCGGGCCGAGCGCGGCGCGGACGCCTACGGCCTGACCCACAACGAGACCTCCACCGGTGTGGCGGCCCCGATCGCCAGGGTGCCGGGCGCCGACGAGGGCTCGCTGGTGCTGGTGGACGCCACCTCGGGCGCGGGCGGCCTGCCGATCGACATCACCGAGTCCGACGTCTACTACTTCGCGCCGCAGAAGTCCTTCGCGGCGGACGGCGGCCTGTGGGTGGCGGTGTTCTCGCCGGCGGCGATCGCCAGGGCCGAGCGGATCGCGGCCTCCGGCCGGCACATCCCCGAGTTCTTCTCGCTGCCGACCGCCATCGACAACTCGCGGAAGAACCAGACCTACAACACCCCGGCGCTGTCCACGCTGTTCCTGCTGAACGAGCAGCTGGAGTGGATCAACGGCCAGGGCGGCCTCGCCTGGTCCACCGAGCGCACCGCCGACTCGGCGTCCCGCCTCTACGGCTGGGCGGACAAGGCCGAGTACGCCACCCCGTTCGTGACGGACCCGGTGCAGCGTTCGCAGGTCGTCGGCACGATCGACTTCGTGGACGAGGTGGACGCGTCGGCGGTCGCCAAGGCGCTGCGGGCCAACGGCGTCGTGGACACCGAGCCCTACCGCAAGCTGGGCCGCAACCAGCTGCGCGTCGCGATGTTCCCGGCCGTCGACCCGGCCGACGTGGAGGCCCTGACCCGCTGCGTCGACTACGTGATCGAGCGGCTGTAGCGACGAGTTGAGGCGGGGGCCGCTCGGCGGCCCCCGCCGTCGTTCCCATCGGACGTGACGACCGGCGTCAGCACGCCGTCCGGTCCCGACCCCCGGCCTGATCAACGTCCCGGCACCGCCCGGGATACGGCCGTCCGGGTGACTACCGGCCCAGGGCCTGGTAGCGGCGGACCGCCAGCGGGAGGAAGACGGCCGTGATGGCCAGCGGCCAGACGACGGACATCAGCGGGGCGTGCTGTTCTATCCAGCTGTCGCCGGCCGTGGTGGAGACGCCGAAGAGCTCGCGGATGGCGGTGGCGGTGGAGGAGACCGGGTTCCACATGGCGATCGCGCCGAGCCAGTCCGGCATCATCGACGGCGGGGTGAAGACGCTGGAGATCATCCCGAAGGGGAAGGCGACCGCGAACAGGTTGCCGGCGGCCTCCTGGTTGGGGACGAGCAGCCCGAGGTAGACGCCGATCCAGATCAGCGCGAACCGCAGCAGGAGCAGCAGCAGGAACGCGTAGACGGTCTCGACGAGCGAGCCGTCCGAGCGCCAGCCGATGGCCAGCGCGATCAGGGCCATCACGGCGAGGTCGATGCCGGCGTGCAGCACGTCGGCGACGCCGCGGCCGGCGACCACGGCGGAGCGGGCCATCGGCATCGACCGGAAACGGTCGATCACGCCGCGGTCCTTCTCGACCGTCACCGCCATCGCCGTGTTCATGAAGCCGAAGGCCATGGTCATGGCGAACATGCCGGGCATGACGAAGGTGGTGTAGTCCTGGCCGCCGCCGACGTCCATGGCGCTGCCGAAGACGTAGACGTAGAGCAGCACGGAGACGATGGGGAAGCCCAGCTGCCAGGCGATCAGGGACGGTTGCTTCGCCAGGTGGCCGAGCTCGCGCCTGACGATGGTCCAGCAGTCGACGAACTCCCAGTAGAGGCGGCGCTCGTCCTGCTCGGTGGTGGTGGGGGCGCTCATACCGCGTTCTCCTTCTCCGTCGTCTCCCGCTCGGCTCCGCCGGTGAGGCGCAGGAACACCTCGTCCAGGGTGGGGCGGCGCAGCCCGATGTCCAGGACGGCGACGCCGGCGTCCTGGAGTTCGCGCGCCACCTCGGTGAGGGCCGCGACGCCCTCGGTCACGGGTGCGTGCACCCGGAGCTCGGCCTCGTCCGTCTCGGGTGGCCGGCCGCCGGCCGCCACCCGCGCCACCGCGCCGGCGGTGAGCGGCAGGTCGGCCGGGTCGGCGAGCACCACCTCGACGCGGTCGCCGCCGACGGCCCGCTTGAGGCCGGCGGGGGTGTCCTCGGTGATCTTCCGGCCCTGGTCGATGACGCAGATCCAGTCCGAGAGCTTGTCGGCCTCGTCCAGGTAGTGGGTGGTGAGCAGCACGGTGGTGCCGGTGGCGGTCAGCCCGCGCACGGCGTCCCAGACCTCGCGCCGCCCGCGCGGGTCGAGCCCGGTGGTCGGCTCGTCGAGGAACAGCACCTCGGGCGCCAGGATCATGCTGGCCGCCAGGTCGAGCCGGCGCCGCATGCCGCCGCTGAACGTCTTCACCTGCTTGTCGGCGGCCTCCAGGAGGCTGAACTGCGCCAGCAGCTCCTCGGCCCTGGCCCGGGCCGCCGGGTGGCCGAGGTGGAAGAGCCGGCCGAACATCCGCAGGTTCTGGCGGGCGGTCAGGATCTCGTCGACGGCCGCGTGTTGGCCGGTGAGGCCGATGCGGCGGCGCACCAGGTCGGGTCGGCGGACCACGTCGTGGCCGCCGA
Source organism: Streptomyces hainanensis (assembly GCF_004348415.1). GTDB lineage: Bacteria > Actinomycetota > Actinomycetes > Streptomycetales > Streptomycetaceae > Streptomyces > Streptomyces hainanensis. The sequence continues at coordinate 11,729 of NZ_SMKI01000116.1, read as the reverse complement.
CCTCGGCCCGGCCGCCGTCCGGCCGCACCAGGGTGGACAGCATCCGGACCGACGTCGTCTTGCCGGCGCCGTTCGGCCCGAGGAGCCCGCACACGGTGCCGCGCCGCACGCGCAGGTCGAGGCCGTCGACGGCGGTCTTGTCGCCGTACTGCTTGCGCAGCCCCTCGGCGATCACGGAGTACTCGCCGGCTTCGGCAGCCGCTTCGGTAGCCGCGGTCATGTGCCCCCTCCAATGGTGTTCCCGTCACGGTCGCCGCCAGTCTAGCCGCCGCTGCGTACGCCGTACCCAGTATTTTCCCGTGCGGCCGCCACACGTAGAATCACCAGGCATGACGTCGGCAGCACACAGCGGACGCGGCGACATCAGCCGCAGCCTCGACCTGATGTGGCGCGGCCGCGAGCCGTCGTCCAGGGGCCCCAAGCCGGGGCTGACCCTGGAGCGCATCGTCGAGGCGGCCGTCGAGCTCGCCGACCGCGACGGCATCGCCGCCCTCTCCATGCGGAACGTGGCGACGGCGCTCGGCGTCGGCACCATGTCCCTCTACCGCTACGTGCCGGGCAAGAGCGAGCTGCTCGACCTGATGCTCGACCACGTCGAGGCGCCGGGCCCCGGCCCGGCGGAGACGACCGGCAAGGACTGGCGCACCGCGCTGCAGACCGTCGGCGAGGGCAGCTACCGGCTCTTCCTCCGGCACCCCTGGCTGCTCCAGGTCAACCAGGCCCGCCCGCTGCTCGGCCCCAACGCGCTGCTCAACTTCGAGTTCACGCTGGCCGCGCTCGACGGCCTCGGGCTGACCAGCCGGGAGAAGATCGGCCTGATCACCACCCTGGACGCGTACGTCAGCGGCCTGGCACGCCAGCACGTGCTGGCGGCGCAGGCCAACGAGGAGGCCGAGCTGTCCCAGGAGCAGTTCTGGGCGACACAGGGCCCGGTGATGACGCTGGCGTACGAGAGCGGGGCCTACCCGCACGTGTTCGCGCTGGATCCGGAGACGTTCTCCGTGGAGAGCCCGGAGTACACCGTGCGGTTCGGTCTCGCCAGGCTGCTCGACGGATTCGAGGCGTTCATCGCGACGCGGAACGGCGACGCCGGCTGAGGGCGCGCGCCGTCAGGCGCTCCCGCCCCGGCGGCGGCCGCCACCGCCGCGGCCCAGCCGGAGCAGCCACGCCAGCAGCGCGACGCCGCCCACGACCGCCGCCACCAGGGGCAGCGGGAGCGAACCCTCCTCGCCGTCCGGGTCGCCGGCCGCCGCGTCGCCGCCGCCCGTGCCGTCCCGCCGCCCTTCACCGTCCCCGGCGGCCGCGTCCTCGTCGCGCGCCGAGTCGGGCAGCAGCTCGCCCTCCAGCTCCACCGGCTCGACCCCGCTGCCCGCGCCCTCGGTGCCGAACATCAGCGTGCGGCCGTCCGGGGTGAACGTGACGGACTCGCCCTGCTGTTGGACCGGCGGGAACAGGCTGCGGTCGATGGGCTCGGGCCCGGCGTCCGTCCAACGGAACATCCGGGCCACGAAGTAGCCGCGCAGCATCAGCCGCGAGCCGTCGGGCGAGAAGGCGCCGTCCGTCACCCACACGCCGAGGTCGGCCGTCCGCTCGAAGGTGTTGACGCCCTCGGCCGAGAGCTCGGCGGGGCCCGCGTAGAGCGCCGCCGTGCCGTCGTCCTTCTTGCTGGCGATGTAGACCCGGCCGGTCACCGGATGCACCATCAGCGCCTCGGCGTCACGCGGCCCGTCGTCGTAGACGACGGTGTACACGGTCGGCGTGACCGTGGTGTCGGCCAGCTCCGCCGGCTCGGGGAAGCGGTAGATCCACACCTCGGACCAGCCGCCGTCGAAGTTGTCGCCGATGTCGCCGACATAGACGTCGCCGTCCGGGCCGAGCGAGATCGCCTCCATGTCCCGCGCCTCGACGCCCTGGAGGGTGACGGTGGCGACCGTCTCCCCCGTGGTGCCGTCCACCGCGTAGACGTTGGGGCCCGCCGGATCCTGGTCGTTGTGGGTCCAGTAGACGTCCGGGTGCCGGGTGCTCGCCGCCAGGCCGCTCGACTCGGTGATCCGCGGGTCGTCGATGGTGAAGGAGGGCGGCGCGTCGGCCGCCGCGACCCCGGGCGTCGCCGCCAGAAACAGGAGGCCGGCGCCGACGACGAGGGCGCGGCGGGCGGTGGTCGAACACGGAACGGTCCAGGTCGGCATGGACCAAGCCTGCCATCCCCCAGTGTGACGGTGACATGGCACGTTGCGATTCGTCGAATGATCTGTCGAACTGCGCTCAGCAACCTTGTGGCCACGCTTCGCGACCTCTAAGGTCGCTGACCATGACTACCGCACACGGCCGGGCCGTGGCGACCGCGGACCCCATCACCGCCGATCGCCCACCGATCCTCCCCACCCTGGCCGCCCTGGCCGGATCGATCACGGCGATATCCGGTTCGTTAATGGACTGGTCGGAAATCGAGCACGCCCAGTGGGGCACCAGTCAGGTCTCCGGCCTCGACGTCGACGGCCTCTACACCCTCAGCGCCTCGGTGCTCGCCGCGCTGCTGCTGATCGGCGGACTGCTCAGCAAACGCGCCCTCGTCGTCCTGTGCGCGGCCGTGCCCTCGGTGGTCAGCATCGGCCTCGCGCTCCGCACCCTGGCCGATCCCGAGCAACTCGCCCGCACCTACCTCGCCGACGAGATGGGCGCCTCAGGTGAGCGCGCCCAGCAACTCCTCGACTCGCTCGTCGAGTTCTCGACCACCACCGGCCCCTGGATCGTGCTGGCCGGCGCCGGTCTGGCCGCGCTCGGCGCCGTCGTCGCCGGTGCCCGCGGCTTCAACGGAAGGCGCCGTTCCGAACCGGCAGGTTGAGCACATCGCGAGAACATTGCGCGAAGGATTGTCAGCAACAGGCGACAAATCGGACGATCACGTTGCGGCGACCGGTACGGCTCCGTACGGTCGCTGCACGTGACTGGTTTCGGACAGGCAGAGCCGACCAGGCCGTCGACCGTGCCGCCTGCGGGGGGCGGCGCGGCAGGCGCCGCCACCCGGGCCGGGCGCCGCGTCCCACTTGCCTGGAGCACACTCCACGGCGTTGGCTGACCCCATGAAGTACACACAGCTCGGACGCACCGGACTCAAGGTCAGCCGACTCGTCCTCGGGACCATGAACTTCGGGCCGCTCACCGACGAGGCGGACAGCCACAGCATCATGGACGCGGCGCTGGACGCCGGGGTCAACTTCTTCGACACCGCCAACGTGTACGGGTGGGGCGAGAACAAGGGCCGCACCGAGGAGATCCTCGGTTCCTGGTTCGCCAAGGGCGGCGACCGCCGCGACAAGGTCGTCCTCGCCACCAAGGTCTACGGCGACATGACCGCCGAGAACAACGGCTGGCCCAACCACGACCGGCTCTCGGCCCTCAGCATCCGCCGCGCCGTCGACGCCAGCCTCCGCCGGCTGCGGACGGACCACATCGACCTCTACCAGTTCCACCACGTCGACCGGAACACGCCGTGGGACGAGATCTGGCAGGCCATGGACGTGCTGGTGGCCCAGGGCAAGATCCTCTACGCCGGCTCCTCCAACTTCGCCGGCTGGCACATCGCCGGCGCCAACGAGGCCGCCGCCAGGCGCGGTTCGCTCGGCCTCGTCAGCGAGCAGTGCCTCTACAACCTGGCCGAGCGCCGTGCCGAGATGGAGGTGGTCCCGGCCGCCGAGCACTACGGCCTGGGCGTCATCCCGTGGTCCCCGCTGCACGGCGGGCTGCTCGGCGGCGCGCTCCGCAAGGAGCGGGAGGGCGGCGGCACCCGCAGCACGGGCGGGCGTTCGGCCGACGCGCTGGCGGACGCCAGGACCAGGGAGCGGATCCAGGCCTACGAGGACCTGCTCGACAAGCACGGCCTGGCGCCCGGCGAGGCGGCCCTGGCCTGGCTGCTGACCCGCCCCGGCGTCACGGGCCCGATCGTCGGCCCCCGGGTGCGGGAGCAGCTCGACTCGGCGGTGCGCGCGGTGGAACTCGAACTGGCCGACGAGCTGTTGACCCAGCTCGACGACATCTTCCCCGGCCCCGGCGCCTCCCCCGAGGCGTTCGCCTGGTGACCCGCTGACCGGCCGGGGCCCGCTCACCCGGGCCCCGGCGGCCGCCGGGTAGCGGGTCGGCCCGAACCGGGGCTATGGTCGGTGGCGGCGGGCTTGGGAGTGCTCCCAGAACGGTTCGGACGGACGGTGTGCGGCGGGTGGAACCGCGGCCATCGCCCCTTCCCTCTGGAGGCCCCATGCGTTCCATCCGTGCCCTGCCCCACCTGCTGACGGCCGCGGCCGCCACCCTCTGCGCGGTGCTGGCGACGGCCGTACCGGCCGCGTCGGCCGCGCCGGCGGCGGTCGCCGCCTGCACCACCGACGGCTTCTGCGACGACTTCGAGAGCCAGACCGGCGCCCAGCCCTCGGGGCGTTGGGCCGTCCAGTTCCCCGACTGTTCCGGCACCGGAACGGCCGCCGTGGACACCGCCGTCGCCCACACCGGCACCCGCTCGCTCCGCGTCAACGGCGGGACCGGCTACTGCAACCACGTCTTCGTCGGCACCACGCTGAACGACGTCGCCACCGACTCCGGCCTCTACGTGCGCTTCTGGGTCAGGCACTCCACCGCGCTGCCGACGCAGCACGTCACGTTCCTGGAGATGACCGACGCCGCCGACGGCGGCCGGGCCCTGCGGATGGGCGGCCAGAACGCCGCCCTCCAGTGGAACCGGGAGTCCGACGACGCCACTCTGCCCGAGCAGAGCCCGGCCGGGGTCGCGCTCAGCGGGCCGCTGCCGGTCGGCGCGTGGTCCTGCGTCGAGTACCAGCTCACGCCGGGCGCCGGACTGTTGCGGACCTGGGTCGACGGGACGCCCGTCACCGGGCTGGAGGTGGACGGCGTACCGACCCACGACATCGACGGGCAGTGGCTCAACAGGACCTGGCGGCCCGACCCCGTCGACCTGCGGTTCGGCTGGGAGAGCTACGGGGAGGGTGCCGACACCCTCTGGTACGACGACGTCGCGGTCGGCACGACCCGCGTGGGCTGCTGAGCGGTGGTCGCCGACCGGCCGGCCGGGCCGGTACGTCCGGCTAGCCGACGGCGGCCGCCAGCACCACCACGGCCAACAGCGCCACCAGCGCGGCGGTCACGATCCGGTTCCTGGTCCTGGCATCCACCCGTCTAGTATCCGCCCTCATGAGCGACATAGACATCCGGGCCGGTGGCCCGGCGGACGTCCCCCTGGTCCTCGCCATGCTGGACGGCGCCGTGGAGTGGCTGGTGGCCCGCGGCCGCACCGGCCAGTGGGGCACCGAGCCGTGGTCCGCCCGGCCCAAGGCCGTGGCACGGGTGGGCGAGATCGTGGCCTCCGGCACGCCCTGGATCGCCGAGATCGACGGCGTCCCGGCCGGCACCGTCACGCTGACCCCTGAGCCGCCGACGTACGTCGACCCGGTGGACGAGACCGAGGTCTACGTCCACCTGCTGGTCACCGACCGCCGCTTCGAGGGCCGGGGGGTCGGCGCCGCCCTGCTGGCCCACTCCGTCGCCGAGGCCCGCCGCCAGGAGATCGACCTGCTCCGCGTCGACTGCTACGCCGGCGACGACGGCCGCCTCGTCGCCTACTACCGCGACCAGGGCTTCACCCCCGTCCGCCCCTTCACGGTCGGCGAGTGGCCGGGTCAGCTCCTCGCCCAACGCGTCCTGACGAACGGCCCTGTTTGACCCTGCCGCAGGGGCAGGCCCCCAGCATGGTCGGCATGACGACGACGGACGACGCGGCGCGGCCCGCGCGAGGCGACGGAACGACGCGGCACTTCACGGTCCACCACGACGGCGTCACCATCCCGGTGTCCCGCGGTGGCCGGGGACGACCGCTCGTCCTGTGCCCGGGGCTGAACTCGACCCAGGCCGACCTGCGTGAGCTGATCGCGCTCCTGCGCCGCGACCACGAGGTGATCGCCTTCGATCTCAGGGGCCACGGCGTCACCTCGTCCGCCGCCGGCCGCTACCGCTTCGAGGCGTTCCTCAGCGACCTCGGCGCCGTGCTGGCGGAGGTGGGACGCCTGGTCCCCTCCACGCCGCCGCTGCTCGTGGGCTACTCGCTGGGCGCGGACCTGGCCGTGCACCACGCCTCCGAGCATCCCGACGCCGTCGCCGGGCTCGTCCTTGTCGACGGGGCGAACCCGCTGCCGGAGCCGTTCGTCTCCGAGGCCGACCTCGCGGAGTTCCTCGCGCTGGCGGAGGACCTGGCGGCGCGGCGGGAGTCGCTGCTCACCGCCCGGGAAATCCACGACCTGAACCTGGAGATCGACCTGGTCAGGTCGGGGATCCTGGACCGGTACCGGAAGATCGACCGCCCTGTCAGCATGATCATGTCGACCTCGATCGCCGGTGACAGCGCCGAGGGACGGGCGCCGCGGCACAACCGGCTCTGGCGCGCCGGCGTCGAGCGGCTCGTCCGCGAGTGGCCGCACGTCGCCACGCACTGGCTGGACGCCGACCATCGGCTGGTCTTCACCCACGCCCGGGACGTCGCCCGGATCATCCGGACCCACTAGGAGACGTATCCGATGCTGACCATCGGCGAGTTGGCGTCGTACGCCGGAGTGACGGTGCGCGCGGTACGGCACTACCACGCCAGGGGGCTGCTGCCCGAGCCGGAGCGTGACCATTCCGGCTACCGCAGATACGGTGCGGACGCCGTGGTCGAGCTGATCAGGATCCGAACGCTCGCCGAGGCCGGTGTCCCGCTGGCCCGCGTGCGGGAGCTGCTGCGGGCCGACGGGCAGCAGTTCGACGCGGCGGTCGCGGAGATCGACGAGCGGCTGCGGGCGGAGATCCGGGAGCGACAGCGGCACCGCGGACGCATCGCCCGCCTCGCCGCCGGCGAGCGGCTGGCGTTGCCGGCCGAGGTCGTCGACCTCCTCGACCGGCTGCGGGCGCTCGGTGTCGACGAACGGATCGTCCGCGCCGAACGCGACGGCTGGATCCCGCTGGCCGCGCACTCACCCGAGCGGGTCCCCGAATGGGTGGCCCGCAAGCGGGAACAGCTCGCCGACCCCCGGTTCGTCGACTTCTACCGCACCCTGAGCCTGGCCCTCGACCGGCCGGACGAGGACCCGGCGCTGGTCGGGCTGGCCGACAGGCTGGCCGCCTACCTCGCCTGGGTGGCCCAGGAGTGGGGCGAGGAGTATGTGGACGACGCCGGCCTCGAACCGCCGCTCACCCGGCAGATGGACGCCCTGGCCTTCGACACCGTGCCGTCGGCCCGCCGGCTGGTCGACCTGCTGGGTCGACGCGGCTGGACCGGCTGGACCAGGCTCGAACGGGTGGCACCGCCGGGGGCAGGCGCCCGCCCGGCCAGGCGCCGCCACCACGACCGGTAGCGACGACCGGTAGCGACGACCGATGTCGGCGGGACCGGATCCGGCCCCGCCGGGGGCGGGGCCGGGTCGCTCGCGTCGGGACGGCGCGCGTCGTCAGGCCGCCCGCGCGCTGGGGATGGCGGGGACCTCCTCGCGGGGGACGAGGGAGACGCGGCGGCGGCCGTCGCGGAGGATGATCCGGAGGCGGAGGCCGCCGATCCTGGCCAGGACCAGGGCCACGGCCACCGCGGCGCCCAGGCAGATCGCGCCGCCGACCATCATCCCTATCCGGGCGCCCAGCTCGTCCGTCAGCCAGCCCATCAGCGGCCCGCCGATCGGCGTGCCGCCCACGAAGACCATCATGAAGAGCGCGATCACCCGGCCCCGCATGGCCGGGTCGCTGGCCACCTGGATGCTGGAGTTCGCCGTCACCTGGAACGCCAGCGCCGCCATCCCGACCGGGATCATCAGCACCGCGAACAGCCAGAACACCGGCGACAGCGCGGCCACCATCAGCGCCAGGCCGAAGGCCGCGCCCGCGGCCACGGTGAACCGCATCCGTCTGCTGCCGCGGCGGGCCGCGAACAGCGCGCCGGCCACCGAGCCGGCCGCCATCAGCGAGTTGAGCAGGCCGTAGGTGCCGGCCCCGGAGTCGAAGACCCGGTCGGTGAAGGCCACCAGCCAGATCGCCGCGTTGAAGCCGAACGTGCCGATGAAGCCCACGAGCACGATCATCCACAGCAGGTCGGGTCGGCTCCCGACGTACCGCAGGCCCTCGCGCAGCTGTCCCTTGCTGCGGGGGGCGCGCTCGGCCGGGTTGAGCTCGGAGGTCCGCATCAGGCAGAGGCCGATGATGGGGGCGATGAACGAGAGCCCGTTGTAGAGGAACGCCCAGCCCGCGCCGACCGAGGTGATCACGACGCCGGCGACGGCGGGGCCGACCAGCCGCGCGGACTGGAAGTTGGCGGAGTTGAGCGAGACGGCGTTGCGCAGCAGCCCTGGCCCGACCATGTCGGAGACGAACGTCTGGCGTGCCGGGTTGTCGATCACGGTCGCCACGCCCACCGCGAACGAGAGCGCGTAGACGTGCCAGACCTCGACGACGCCGCCGAGCGTCAGCGCGGCCAGCGTGAGGCCGGTGATGCCGAGCGCCGCCTGGGTGGAGATCAGCAGTCGCCGCTTGTCGAGCCGGTCCGCGAGGACGCCGCCGTAGAGGCCGAAGAGCGCGAACGGCAGGAACTGGAGCGCCATGGTGATGCCCACGGCGGCGGCCGAGTCGGTGAGCTCGTGCACCAGCCAGTCCTGGGCGATGCGCTGCATCCACGTCCCGATGTTGGAGACGGCGGAGCCGAAGAAGTGGATCCGGTAGTTGCGGACCCGGAAGGAACTGAAGGTCGATATCTTGTCGGTCGTCGCGGGTGCGGGTGCGGAGTCGGCTCCGGGTCCCGAACTCAAGGGAAACACTCCTTCGTGCTGTGGTTCCTATCGGTGCGTCGGTGCGTGGGCGGGGTGGTCGGGCGGCTCGGGGAAACGTGGTGCAGGCGCTCGCGGCGCTACAAGTGGGCGAGTTTGTGCAGTACGGGCGCCGCGTCGCGCAGCGCGGCCCACTCGTCCTCGTCGAGTTCCTCGATCAGCTTGGCCAGCCAGGCGTTCCGCTGGCGGCGGCTCGACTCCAGCATCTCGGCGGCCTGGTCGGTGGTGGCGACGAGCTTCTGTCGGCGGTCCTCGGGGTGCGGTTCGAGACGCACCAGGTGACGCTCCTGGAGCAGCGCGATGATCCGCGTCATCGACGGCGGCTGCACGTGCTCCTTGCGGGCCAGCTCCCCCGGCGTCATGGCGCCGCAGCGGGAGAGCGTACCGAGGGCGGAGAGCTCGGCGAGACTCAGCCCGTGGTCGACGCCGAGATGACGCAGCCGGCGGGACAGTCGCAACACGCCCATACGGAGCGTGTTCACCGCCTCGGCGTCATCCGGGTCGTCCATCATCGCCTCGGGCATGCGTCACCACCGTCTGCTCATTAGCTTGCCTAACGAAATATATGACGATCATAGGCCCGGGTCCATTCCCCTGCACCCACCCGGGTGAGACGGGAGTCCTACGTCACACCCGGGCCGCCCGCGGGCGGCGGCTAGTCTTGGCGCATGCGCTGGGGTGACGTGACCAAGGGAAAGCGGGAGGCACCCGAGCCCCTCGAGGGCAACGTGGTGGCCACCATCCTCACCGGCACCGTCGTCTGGGCCGTGGTCCTGGTCGCCCAGCTCCCCTTCTACTCCTGGTACGCGGACCACGGGCACACCCGCTGGCTGTGGTCCTGCGCGGCCGGCGTGGGCCTCGGGCTGCTCGGTCTGCTGATCGTGCACCGGCGCGAGGCGGCGCTCAGGGCCGCCCGCGCGACCGCCGGCGGCGCCTCGCCCGGGCAGGGCGCTCCGCAGGACTGAGGCCGCGCCCGGCCGTACCGTCGGAACATGACGGAGACGCCGGAGCCGCGGCAGTCGCGGGACACCCCGGCGGGCGGCCTGACGGCGGCCGAGGTCGCGGAGCGCGTCCGGCACGGCCAGGTCAACGACGTACCCGCGCGCTCCTCGCGCCCGGTGCGGGAGATCGTCCGGGCGAACGTCCTCACCCTCTTCAACGGGATCATGGGGACGCTCTTCGCGATCATCCTCGTGGTGGGCCCGATCCAGGACGCGCTGTTCGGCTTCGTCGTGGTGGCCAACGCACTGATCGGCATCGTGCAGGAGCTGCGCGCCAAGCGGACCCTGGACAGCCTGGCCGTGATCGGGGAGGCCCGCCCGACGGTGCGCCGGGACGGCGAGGCGGTCTCCGTCGCCACCTCGGAGGTGGTGCTCGACGACCTGATCGAGCTGGGCCCGGGCGACCAGGTGGTGGTGGACGGCCGGCTCGTCGAGGCGGACGGCCTGGAGGTCGACGAGTCGCTGCTGACGGGCGAGGCCGACCCGGTGCTGAAGCGGCCAGGGGACCGGGTGCTGTCCGGCAGCTTCGTGGCGGCGGGCGGCGGCGCGTTCCAGGCGACCCGGGTGGGGCGGGGCGCGTACGCCGCCCGGCTGGCCGAGGAGGCCACCCGCTTCACGCTGGTCGGCTCCGAGCTGCGCGAGGGCATCCAGCGGATCCTGCGGATCTGCCTCGCCGTGATGGTGCCGGCGGGCGTGGGCCTGGTGATCAGCCAGCTGGTGGTCTTCAACAGGACCGACACCTTCGGCGCGATCCGGCGGGCGGTGGCCGGCATCGTGGTGATGGTGCCCGAGGGCCTGGTGCTGCTGACGTCGGTGGCCTTCGCGATCGGGGTGATCCGGCTCGGTCAACGCATGTGCCTGGTACAGGAGTTGCCCGCCATCGAGGGGTTGGCCCGGGTGGACGTGGTCTGCCTCGACAAGACGGGGACGCTGACGGAGGGCGGCATGGACGTGGCCGAGGTGCGCCCGCTGGGCGACACCTCGCGCCGACTGGCGGGGGACGCGCTCGGGGCGCTCGGCGCGGCCGAGCCGCGCCCCAACGCCAGCCTGCGCGCCGTCATCGCGTCGCACCCGCCGCCCGAGGGTTGGCGGGCCGCCGAGACGCTGCCGTTCTCCTCGGCCCGCAAGTATGCCGGGGCCGCCCTCACCGGGCCGGACGGCGCGACCGCGGTCTGGCTGCTCGGCGCCCCGGACGTGCTGCTGCCGTCCGGTCATCCACAGCTTGTGGATATCGAGGGGCTCAACGCGTCCGGGCTGCGGGTGCTGCTGCTCGCCCACACCGACCGACCGCTCTCCGAGAATCCCGAGGGGGTCTCCCCCGCGGCCCTGGTCATCCTGGAGCAGCGGCTACGGCCCGACGCCGGCGACACGCTGCGCTACTTCGCCGAGCAGGGCGTCGCGGCCAAGATCATCTCGGGCGACAACGCGGTCTCGGTGGGCGCCGTCGCCGCCAAGCTCGAACTGCCGGGCGCCACGGACGCGGTCGACGCCCGCCGGCTCTCCGCCGGCGACCTGGAGCGGGCCACGGTCTTCGGCCGGGTCACCCCGCAGCAGAAGCGGGAGATGGTCGGCGGGCTGCGCGCCGGCGGCCACACGGTGGCGATGACCGGGGACGGCGTCAACGACGTGCTGGCGCTCAAGGACGCCGACATCGGCGTCTCCATGGGCTCGGGCTCGCCGGCGGCCCGGGCGGTGGCCCAGATCGTGCTGCTGAACAACAGCTTCGCCACCCTGCCGTCGGTGGTCGCCGAGGGGCGGCGGGTCATCGGCAACATCGAGCGGGTCGCGGCGCTGTTCCTCACCAAGACGGTCTACTCGGTGGTGCTGGCGGTCGTCGTGATCGCCACCGCCGTCCCGTACCCCTTCCTCCCCCGCCACCTCACGC
>NZ_SMKI01000115.1 GCF_004348415.1 Streptomyces hainanensis | reverse complement strand
GGACAGCCCCACTCCCGCCCCCGGCCCTCACCCGCATAGCAAGCGGCATCCGCCTGCGGCCGGACACCGCATCGGCGCAAACCCCAGCGCGCCGTGGCCGCGCGGTGAGGTTCGGCCTCCCGGTTTGCCTATGGTTGCTCCTCGGCTTCCTGATCTATTTCCTGCGATGGCCCGGGATTGTGCTCACTCTGGCGGTCACCTGGACGATGACGGCAGTACTCAAACCGCGTTCCGGAAGCCTGACACGTGGGATGGGCTACGCGGCCGTGGCGGGCATCCCTGTGTGCCTCGCACCGGTTGTGATCGCCGCATGGGAAGGCGTGGAAGGCCTGACCCTCTCGATCGCATTGCCCTTCTTCGCGATTAATCTTCTGACCATCGCGGCGTACTGCTACCGCGACGTCAAGACCCGGCGAGCGGCAAGTTCGAGCTCGACATGAAGGAGATAACTGCCCTTCAAAGAAGGGCCGTTGCTTGCCGCTCGAATGGGGGATGATTCCTTCCACCGGAGGGGGATGGCCATGGAGTACGCCGGGTTGATATCGGCAGTGGTGGATATCGTGTCGGGAGCCGGGCGCGCGGCGGCCGAATCCATCGGGGCCAGCGCCGGGAGCGCGGTCTCGGATCTGGTGCGCGCGCGGCTCGGCACCACCGAGGAGGGCAGGACCGCCCTGGCCGGTGTGGACGCCGATCCCACCGCAACGGACGGGCTGCGGTCGGCGCTGCGGGACGCACTCGCGACGGATCCGGACTTCGCAGGCCAGCTGGCGGAAGCGTTAGCTGACCCACCACCGGCCACGCCCATCCCGAAGGTGGAGCACAGTGTGGTGATCAGTGGCGGGAGCAAGGTCCGCAACTCGACGATCTCGCTCGGCCCGCTGACCATCTCCCAGTCACGCGGAGGCTATGCCGTCGCCGCGCTTCTGGCCGTCGCTGTCGCCGTACTGGCGTTTCAGGTCATTCGCGGCGGCACTGAAGTCCTGGACAGGAATGATCCGGCTCAACAAGCCGAGCCGGTGGACCTCACCGCTGTCCTCACCGAGGAACAGACCCGCGCGGTCCTTCCTGACATCCAGAGCCTGCCATCAGGCTGGATCCAGGACCGAGAGCCCACCACCCCTGTCTGCGACTACGTCGACTGTGAAGGGGTCCTGGCCACGGGGGACGCCTCGTATGTCATCCCAGGAGTCGAGCACCGGGCGCGCTTCCGCGTCATCGCGTACTCCAGCCTGGAGGCCGCGCGCCGCGGATACACGGCGGGCAGGGAGGCGGAAGAGGCCAACATAGAAGCAGGCGAACACAGTTGGTTGACGCTACCCGCGATCGGCGACGAGAGCGTCGCGTTGCAGTTGCAGGACTGGATGAGCACCGCGGCCAGAGTGGGGACCATCATGGTTGCGGTGGATGGCTTCGGGGGCGACAGCGAGCGGTTCGATCCGGCGACCCTGGAGGCATTGACCCGCATGATGGCTGAGCGGGCCCAGCAGGCCCAGAACGGAGAAACTCCAACAGCCGCCGTCACGCAGCCGCTTGGCTGAGTGCTCTTGCTGCCCCGGCATGCCGGGTGTGGCGCCAGCCCACAATGTCTTGCCAGCCAGTTGAACCAGAACAGCGCGGCCAGATCGTGCATTCACGAGACCCGAAGCGCCCACTGGGTGGGCCGGCAGACGGTCATCCTAGGTGCATGGCTCAGTCCAACTCATCCCAGGCGCCACACAGCACGCCGAAGATCTCAGCGGTGACACGACGCGACGTCTTTGACTACCTGCGAGGTGAGGGCGGTCCCTGGTGGGGACAACTCGATGAGACCGACTTCCTCGAGGACCTGTACGACCTCGATCAATTGGCGTCAAGGGACTCCAGGTTCAAGACGGCCCGGCGCGACATCATCCAGCACCGAGTCAACAACCCATCCGACTGGCTCGACGACTGGATCTTCGAGGACCCGCGCTTCCAACTTCTCGACGGCCCCGACGAAGTACTTCTCACGTTTCTGGCACGTCTCGTCCATCCAGAAGTACAGCCCGACGTCGATCAGTCGGTCCAACGGGTTGAGCAGCTGAACCGCCTACTTGGACCCGACGGCTGGACCCTCCGCGCCTTCGAGTTCCTATCAGGCCGGCCGATCTACACGCCGGTCCCGACACAAGCCACCGGACCGCTCGTCTCGCTTCCTCTCAATGACGACGACACCGGCAAAATCGACCTCGTCCTCGGGCAGACCTACAGCCTCCTCGACCATGACGGAGAGGAGAAGGCCCGCCACTTACTCCGTCTGACCGTTCTGACGCTACGTCGTGATGGCGGCCTCTACCATCCCATGCCTGGTGACGCATGGACGGCCGGCACGTACGAGGCTGTGCTCACGGTGGATCGCACGCTTCTTCCGGCGTTCACAAAACCAGTTACTGATGCGATCTGGCAGCGAATGAAATCCGTACTCTCGTATCTCCAGCGCGAAGATGTCCAGTCCCTTGTGATCGAAGGCGACCGGTCACTGCCGGCCGTTCCGCCGAACTGGAGAAACCAGGCGGCCCAGCCAGCCCTCGAACTCGTTCGAGGCTTCCGCATCAGCTTCCCGTCCACGGAGTTCGATGTCACACGACGGGACTTCGCCGACCTGGAGGTCCGAGGCAACGGATACTCCTACTTCTATGACACCCGCACAGGGCGGATGGTCACCGACTTCCTCCTCGACGACCGACCGCTGGTGGCGACGCTGTGCCACGTCACCCTCCTCAACAAAGGCGGCGTCCTCTCACCCAGAGTCAAACTGTGGAAGAAGGACAAGGCCAAAGTCACGCGGGCAGCGGTCATGGAGGCGATTCCCGGCACCGAGTCCACTCAGATCGTCAAAGCCCTCGTCGACACCAACGATGTCCACGAAAACTTCTGGAAAGTCATCTGCTTCATCCAGAACTGCGTGGGATTACACAACATCCCAGGAGGTAGTCGACGACTGACCGTCGGCGACGAGGCCGAGTTGGCCCAACTGCTCGCCGACCAGGACCGCAGGACACTCCTCGAAGCCGTCAGGGACGCCATCGGCGGCACCCTCACGGATGAGGACATTCGACGGATCAGCAACCGGAAGTCGCAACTTCAACGGTTCAAAGAACTACTGACCGATCCGGAATTCTTCGATCGGGAACGTGGCAAGACGGCAGGGCCAGAGGCGGTTTGGCAGGGATTCTTCGAGGAGAATCCGTGGATCTTCGGGTATGGCCTCAATCTCGTCGCCTGCGAACCCCTCGACGACGGCAAACTGGAGCGAATCACAACCGGCGCCAACATCTTCACAGGGGCGGGGAAACGTAGTGACGCCGTCATGCGCTCCAAGGGATTCATCGGCAGCCTGCTGCTGTGCGAGATCAAGACCCACATGACCCCATTGTTGGCCAGCACACCGTACCGTGCCCCGGACGTCTACCAGGTCTCCAAGGATGTCGTCGGAGCCGTGGCACAGGTGCAGAAGACCGCACACAAGGCGCTACGACTGGTCAACGGCGAACTGCACAGGCTTTACCGGGACGACGGCGCCCCGACCGACATCGAGGTCTCCACCGCACGCCCCCGCCAGGTGTTGGTGATCGGGAGCCTGAGCGAGTTCACTGACCGCGGTGCCACGAACCCAGAGAAAATCACCTCCTTCGAGCAATACAGGCGATCCATCCAGGACGTCGAAGTCATCACCTTCGACGAACTCTACGAAAGGGCGTGCTTCATCGTGGAGGACCACTGAGACACACCTGACCCTCTGATCGGCAGCCGTCTACTGGGATCATGAATGCGCGCGCCTTGGCTCGCGCGTGGGACTGTGCGGGATCGAAGGCAGAGCGCATCCGGATCCCTCGCGCGTATCGACCAGAGCGATGGTTCGAACAGCCGCTGGTGCCTGCCACGACGGGACTGAGGTATCGAGTCGGGCCGATGCCTCATGGGGGTTCGTGGTGTTGTCCGCTCGCTGGGGCGGGGAGAGCCCGTTGGTGTTTCGTGGGCGGGGGTACGTGCCCGGTCGGCTCGGAGATCGCCTGCGTTGCGGTGACGGCCGTCTGTCCGGTCGTGCTCTCCCAGGTCGACAGGCTATCCGGGTTGATGGCGCAGATCATCAGGGCGAAGAAGATGGTCTGGGCGACGCGGCCGTGAGCGAGTCGTTTCCCGGGGGCGGCGACGAGGCCAACGGGTTCAGCGAGACCAACCGACACGGCCGTGGTTCATTGCCGTAGCACCGCTTCGCGTGCTCGTCGTTCGGCCGCATAGCCGACAACGACAGCGAGCAGCGCGGTGGTCAGCGCCAGGATCAGGGTCGCCCAGTTGATCCATACGAGTCCGGGCTCGCTGGGGTAGCTGGTGCCGTCCTCGCGGACGCAGTCGAAACGCAGCGGCAGATAGGACGACTCGTGATGGGAGAGGTCCTCACGCACGGCCGGCTCGAAACCGTCACGACAGGCCGGCGCCGGTGTCGAGTCCGCGCCATTCCCGAAATCGTGCTCGGACCACGAGACATGGACGAACCCCAGGGAGTAGGCGACGACCGCCACGCTGGCGGTCAGCCACGCCGCACGACGCGCCAGGTACTTCGCCCCAGGCTGCGGCCGACCTGGAAGCGCCACCGCGACGACGCGCACCGCAGCGACCAACGCACCGGCGGCAGACAGCAGAAGCAGGACCAGTGCCAGGAGCAGCATGAGCGTCTTCTCTCGGTTGGGGGAGCGTCAGGAGCCGATCCCACCAGCGTCGATCCACCCACACTGTGATGAGAACCGCATCGACCGTCACAGTGTCGCCACGAAGGTCGTGGCGGCGGACCACAGGCGTTCGAACGCGGGGCATACAAGCAGCGCGACACCGCCGAAGGGTGAACCGCTTGTCGGCGACGATGACCGTCTCACCGAGTCCTTCGGGAAACGATCACCAGCGGGTGGGAAGCGATCTCGAACGCCCAGGACAGGAGCTGGCCAGACCCACTCGTGAACGGCCCACACGTGGACCGTTCACGAGAGCAGGTGTGAGCGGTTGGCGAGATCCCGTCCGATCGGATTGATCGGGCGGGATCTCGCCTTTTCCGGGGGTTGTTCGAGGCGTTGTCCGAGTCCGCGGTGGAGGATCCCCGGCTCGAGACGGTGCTGGGGGGCCCTGAGCGACCCGCCGCGCCTGCGCGTCGTGCGCCAACTCCTCCTGGAGTCGGAGCGGTACGACCACGCATGCGGCTGGTTCGGCCTGGGCCGCCGCAGGTCCTCCCTGACCCATCACGTCAAGGCCCTTGCGCGAGGCGGGGATCACCCGGCAACGCCGGTACGGGCTGGAACGCCGCGGCCACGTCCGAGCCGACGACCTCGACGCCCGTTTCCCCGGCCTCCTGAACCTGCTCGTCACGGGGTGCGGGCCGGGCTGTTCGCCGTGGTCGTGGCGCGTGCCCCGGCGAGGGCGGTGGCCAGGGCCGCGGCTGCCGCGGCCAGCAGAGCCCAGCCGGGGGCGAGGCGGATCAGCGCCGCTCCGGTGGCGGCTCCGGCCGCCATGAGCGCGATCGCGCCGGCCCGGCGCGGCCACGGCTGGGCCCGGCCGGTGCCGAGGGGGGAGTCGGCGGCGAGGGCGGTCGTGGTGGAGGTGACCACGACCGTGGTGATGTCCTTGACCGCGAGTTCTCTGGCCGCGGCGGCCTGCACCCCCATCGCGAGGGCCAGGGCGCCCGCGACGGCCAGGTGGTCGCCGCCGGCGGCCCCCCTGACGAGCAGGGCAGCGCCGGATCCGGCGGTCGCCAGGCCGACGCCGCCGATCAGCACCGTGTGGCGGACGTTCCAGCCCGGCGGGGAGGACCGCAGCACACGCCCGCCTGCCGCGGCCCCGGACACGAAGCACGCCAGGGTGACGGCGGGTCCCGCGGTCGGCAGGTCGTCTGCGCCGGTGACGGCGGCGCCGAGGATGATCACGTTGCCGGTCATGTTCCCGGCGAAGACGCCGCCGAGGGACAGGAAGCTGACGGCGTCCACGATCCCGGTGGCGAAGGTCAGGACGAGCAGCAGTTGGAGGGGAAGTCGGGGGCGCACGGACCGGTTCACCGCCCGTTGGCAGGGGTTTCGGCCCGGGGCGCCGTCAGATCCGCCTTGGCCAGGCGGCCGTGTACGCCTTTCACGCCGTCGACCACCTGGGAGATCTGGAAGTCGGCGGCGGCGCTGAGGTAGGCGAGGCCGACCGGGCCCGGGATGCCGTGGCGGTGGTCGAGGAGTGCGAGGGCGTCGCGGACCGCGTACCGCACCGCCTCGTCGAGATCGGCGTCCAGGCCGAGGACGATGACCTCGTCCGCCGTCTCGGCATAGGGCGCCCGCAGGCGCGCGGCGAGCGCGCGTGCGTCCGGGCCGCTGTGGAGGGTGACGCGCAGGGTGGCGCGGAGCGGTGCCTCGAAGGCGGTGAGGGCCACCTCGCCGTCGCCCTGCGAGAAGTGGGGGTCGCCCGCGTAGAAGAGGGCGTCGGGGACCTGGACGGGCAGGAACAGGCGGCTGCCGGCGAGGAGGTGGCGGACGTCGAGGTTCCCGCCGTGCCGGCCCGGCGGCACGGAGTGCACGTCGGCCTCGGTGGCGGGGGCGACGCCCATGATGCCGAGGAAGGGGCGTAGCCGGAACGACAGGTGGCGGCCGTCGCCGACGGGCAGCCGGCCGCGGCCGTCGTCGCCGACGGTGGCGACCACGCTGTGCACGGTGGCGGGCGGTTCCGGGTACTCCGCCGGCAGCGCGCCCCTGCCGTGCCGGTTGCTGATCGCCCCGTAGGGGGCTCGGCGGCGCAGGCTCAGCACCTCGGCCTCCAGGACGTCGCCGGGGCGGGCACCACGCACCGCGACCGGTCCGGTCACCACGTGCGGGCCCCGGGTCGAGGCGTCGTGCTCCCGGGGTGAGGCGGCCAGCGCGACGGCGTCGGCCAGGAGGGCCGTGCCCGGTATGCCGGCGGCGCCGAAGAAGGCGGCCGGGTCACGCCCCTGGTCGCCGAGGATCCCCTCGTGGCTGATCGTGTCGAGCGTGACGGTCTCCCCCGAGCGGATGGTCAGGACCGGCTCGGAGCGGGCGTTGGGCAGCAGGCCCCAGTGCACCAGCTCGGGATCGGCCGGCAGGTAGTGGTCCCCGTCGACGGGGCCCTCCCCCGGTTGCAGCAGGACCGTCACAGAACCCCCGCCAGGGCCGCGCCGGTGAGCGTGAAGCCGAAGCACTGGCGGACGTTGTAGAGGGTGGCGTCCATGCAGAACGGCGGGGAGGTGGTGGCTACGGCGTCCTGGAGCACGAGGACGTCGTAGCCGAGGTTGGCGGCGTCCATCAGGGTCGCCAGGACGCACTGGTCGGCGTTGACCCCGGCGAACAGCAGGGTGTCGACGCGCAGGTTGCGCAGCACGCTGTCCAGTTCGGTGTCCTGGAAGCCGCTCATCCGGTACTTGGCGATGTGCAGGTCGCCGGCCGCTGGTTCGAGTTCCTCGACGACGGCGGCGGACGGGCTGCCCGCTTCCAGGACGGGACCCCGGCCGTCGGGGAGGACGGCGCCGATGCCGCCGCCGGTGCCGTCGGCGTCGTAGACGTGCAGGACACCGGGCGGGAGGTTGGCACGGTCGGGGCGGTTGCCCCAGTTGAGCCAGACCACGGGGACGCCGGCGGCGCGCAGCCCCGGGAGCAGGCGGGCGAGGACGGGGATGGGGGCGCGGGCCGGGGTGATGTCGACGCCGATGGACGCGAGCCAGCCGTCGGCGGCGCAGAAGTCGTTCTGCATGTCGACGACGATCAGGGCCGTCGCCGCCAGGTCCAGGGTGACGTTCTGCGGGAGCGCCTCGACGGTGGCCGGGTGCCGGGGACGGGCGGGGCGCAGCAGGCTGACCTCCCCGGGCCCTGCTGTCCACGCGTTGCGGTGGTTGGGACCTATCAGACGGACGGTCACCTCGGGGGTCCTTCCGGGCGGGCGGCCTGGGCGGCCAGGTCGAGCAGGGGCAGGCGGGTCAGCAACTCCTCCGGCAGGGCGAAGGCGTCGACCAGCGTCTCCAGTCTCGGGGTGAGTCGGGCGCGGAGTTCCTGGACGAGGGACGGCAGTCGGCGGGCCTCCTCGACCGGCAGCAGGCCGTCGGCGATCAGTGCGCCGGCGAGTGGGCGCAGGCGGTCGAGGAGGAAGAGCCGGCACAGGTCGGTCAGCAGCGCGCCCGCGCCGCCACCGCCGGCAGCGGCCGCGGCCGTGGCGGTCAGGAACGCGTCGGCGGCGCGGACCAGGACGTGGGCGGACAGCGCCTCCTGGGCCGGACCGACCGCGTGGTTCCAGCGGGCCTGCGGGTCGCCGGTCGGGCCGCCGCGCAGCGCGGCGGTGGCTCGGGCGCGGAGCGTCGCCTCGTGGGCGGCCAGCATCTCGCGCATCGCGCGGGGGTCGTCGAGCGGTCGGGGAGCGGCCGGCCGGGCCGGTGGCACGGTGGCCGGCGCGAAGAGGAGTTCGCCGGCGGCCTTCACCCAGATGACCAGGTTGTCGCCCTCGGCGGTGATCGTGCCCTCGATGTTGGTGGTGAAGTCCGCCAGGCCGTTGACCGGGAAGAGGCCCTGCGCGCCGCAGCGTTCGCGGCACTCGACGCAGATCCGGCGCGCCTCCCAGGTGTTCCAGGCCTTGGTGACCGCGACCAGGCGTTCGGCGTCCTCGCGCAGCGCGGGCTCGTGCTGGGCGCGGGCCCAGGCGTCGGTGGCGGCGCGGTGCAGGTAGGTCATGGCGTAGGCGGTCGCGGTGGCTTCCAGTAAGCGGTCGGTGTGGCTGCGGTGGGCGGTGAGCGGCACCCGCCGGCCGGCCGACATGCCGGTGACGTGGCGGCGGCCGGCGTAGCGGACGGCGATCGCCAGGGCGGCCCGGGCGCCGCCGAGGCCGCAGGCGCTCATGCACAGCTTGCCGGTGGTGACCCGGCCGATGGCGCGCAGGAACCGCTTGCGGCGGTTGCCGATGCCGCCGGTCAACTCGCCGTCGGCGGTGAGCCGTCCGTGGTCGCCCTGGAGCAGGGCGGAGTGCGGCAGCAGGACCTGGTCGAAGGAGGTGAGGCAGTGGTCGACGGGGCTGCCGAGGCGTTCGGGGAGCGGCCGCACGCTGATGCCGGGCCTGAACCCAGTGTCGTCGCTCAGCTCCACGAGGAAGAGGAAGGCGCCGAGGTCCGCGCCCTCCACGAGCAGGCGGGCCGCGACGACGGCCGTCTTCGGGCCGCCGGCCGGGCTGGTGTTGGGCATGAACTTGCGGGCGCCGGGGTGCGGGGTGTGCAGGACGAAGCCACCGGTGGCGGCGTCGAAGGTGGCGGTGGTCTCCAGTGCCGCGGCGTCGTTGCCGTGGTCGAGCTCGGTGCAGAGAAACGTTCCGACACGGTCCGTCGTCAGCAGCGGCGTCAGATCGCGGTCGGCGTCGGGGTCGTGGTCGACCAGGCTGCCGAGGAACAGGTTGTAGTGGATTCCCGCGACGGTGGTGAGCGCGCCGTCCGCGACGGCCAGCCACTCGTGCAGGGCGGCCAGTCGGTGGACGTCGCCCGCGAGGCGCCAGGGGTCGTCGAGGGAGGCGTTGACTATCCGCAGCCGCCGGTAGGCCAGTTCGACGCTCTCCGCGGGGCTCAGCCCACCGCGGTGGGCGAACGCCTCGTCGGCCAGCAGCCGACGCCCGTGTTCGTGGGGGGACGCGTCGGGCGTGTGGTCGCCGAACAGCGAGCGCGAGAGCTCGGCGGACAACTGTTCGGCCCGGTCAGGGGCTTGCTGTGTGCTCACCGCGACACTTTAACTTCTCCCCGTAACAGGAGAGTTGCGCCGAAACGGAGGCGCCGGCTACCGCGCCGGGACGGCGCGGTGGCGGGCCCTGCCGGCCCGTACGGCCAGTGTGCCGGCGGCGATCAGGAGGCAGGTGCCGGCCAACGGGTAGGCGGCGGCGACGAGTTGCTGGGCGGCCGACAGATGTAGCTCCGGGCGGCTCTCGTCGTGCGGCAGCAGCCAGCTGGCGTAGGAGAAGGCGAGCAGCGTCGCCGTCCAGGCGGCGATCCGCCAGACCCGGTCGCGGCGTCGGCGCGCCTCCGCGAACAGCAGCACCGACACCGGCACCGCCCACACCCAGTGGTGCGACCACGACACCGGGCTGACCAGCAGCGCGGTGACCGCGCAGCTGGTGGCGGCCCAGGCCGTGGCGAGCGGCAGCCGGTCCGCCGCGAGCAGGGCGGCGACGGACACCGCGACCCCGGCGCAGCAGACGGCGGCGGCGGCCGACAGCCACCAGGGCGAGAGGTCGCCGGTGTGCAGCACCCGGGCGAGGACGCCGCGCAGCGACTGGTTGGCGGCCGCCTCGGCGGCGCCCACCCGGTCGCCGGCGAGCACGACGTCCGTCCAGAACCGCCACGACTCGCGCGGCAGCAGGAGGACCCCGACGCCGACGGTGCCGGCGAACGCCAGCCAACTCCTGGTCGCCCACCGCAGGTGCGGGTTGCCGGGGGGCTCGCCGCGGCGCAGCCGGGCGACGGCGAGCACCGTGCCGGCCGCCGTCAGCAGCACGGCGAAGAGCGCCGGCGTCAGCTTGATGCCGGCGGCCACCCCGGTGGCCACGCCGGCCCAGCGGTGGTCGGCGCGGCGGGTCAGGTCCCAGAGGACGAGCACCACGAGCAGCAGGTTGATCTGGCCGTAGCGGATCGTGGCCCACACCGGCTCGCTCCAGACGGCGAGCGAGGCGACCGTCAGGGAGACGCCGGTGTGCCAGGGGGCCAGGCGGCCGCCGACCAGGCGCAGCGACAGGTGCGCGAGCGCGACCACCAGGGCGAAGTTCAGCACGCAGACGAGGCCTCGTATGGCGTCGACGCTCAGCAGCGTCAGCGGCACGAAGAGCAGTGCGGCGAACGGCGGGTAGGTGGCGGGCAGTTCGTGGGCGGTGACGGTGAGGCCGTACAGGTCGCCGCCGGTGCGCACGGCCCAGCCCTCGGCGCGGTAGACGTCGAGGTCGCCCAGGGGGAGGTCCAGGGCGAGCTGTGCGAGCCAGCAGGCCGCGAACGACAGCGCGCATGTCAGCCCCGCGAGGAGCGGCGCGGCACTCCGCAGCCCGAACCCGCGCGGCTCGAGGGGTTCACCTACGGCCGGAAGCACGCGCGCCACCCTAGGGTGGCCGGGCCGTGACGCGCCGCCGACCGGAGCCGATTCTCCGCAGGTCAGCCGTCGACGTCACCCGTTCGCCGCATTACCGGCAGCCATCCCGACATTCCACGCGAGACCCTACATATGGTCCCTTTCGGTCGTCCAGGGGTGTGAGGCATGGATGTTTCAGGCACGACGAACGGCTGGCCGGGATCCGCGGCCGACGACGGTGTCCCGGGCACGCCGCCGACGGTGGCCGTCACCGTCGTGATGCCGACGTACAACGAGGCGGAGAGCCTGCCGGGCACCGCCCGGGAGTTGCTGGCCCTGCCGCTGCCGGGGCTGCGGCTGCTGGTGGTGGACGACGCCAGCCCGGACGGCACGGGGCGGGTCGCCGACGAGCTGACCGAGCGGCACCCGGGCCGGGTCGAGGTGCTGCACCGCACGACGAAGGACGGCCTGGGCCGGGCGTACGCCGCCGGCATGGCGGCGGCGGTGGCGCACGGCGCCGAGTACGTGCTCCAGATGGACGCCGACGGCAGCCATCCGGTGCGGCACGTGCCCCAGCTGGTCGGCAGCGCGCTGGCCACCGGCGCCGACCTGGTGGTGGGCAGCCGCTACGTGCCGGGCGGGCGGCTGGCCACCGAGTGGCCGGCCCACCGCAGGCTGCTCTCCCGCTGGGCGAACCGCTATGTCGACATGGTGCTGCGCACCGGGCTGCGGGACATCACCGCCGGCTTCGCGCTGTGGCGGGCCGGCGCCGTCACGGCGCTCGGCCTGGAGCGGGCGCGCAGTGCCGGCTACAGCTTCCAGATCGAGCTCAAGCACGCCGCCGTGCGGGCCGGCTGCTCCGCGGTCGAGATCCCCATCCACTTCGAGGAGCGCCGGCACGGCGTCTCCAAGATGTCGGCCGCCGTGCAGGTGGAGGCGGCCCTGCTGCCGTGGCGGCTGCTGCTCGGCGGACTGGGGGCCGCGCCGCCGGAGGACGGCCCCGGCCGGGCCCCGGGGGCGCCGGGCGCGGGGCGGTGATCCATGGCCTACGAACGCGCGGCGCCCCCCTCGCCGGCCGCGGCGGTCCCCGGCGCCCTCGACCGCCTCGGCGCGGCCCTGCGCGCCGCCGCCCCGGCGCTGCTGGCGTACGCCGCGGTCCGGGCGACGGGGCTGCTGGTCATGTCGGTCTGGATGGCGTTCGCGGAGGAGAGCCCGCGCCGCTTCCTCAACCGGCGCTGGGACTCCCTGTGGTACGCGCGGATAGCCGAGGACGGCTACGGCTACACCCGCTTCAGCGCCGGCCGTTGGCATCCGGACGAGGCGTTCTTCCCGCTGTTCCCCGTCCTGGAGCGCGCGGTCACGGCGGTGGTGCCGGTGTCGGCCAACGGCGCCGGGCTGCTGGTGGGTTGGACGGCGGCGCTCGCCGCGGCCTGGGGGATCTTCGCCGTCGCCACCCTGCTGTACCGGCGGATGGTGGGCGTCGTGCTGGTGGCGCTGTGGGCCGCCGTCCCGCCCGCGTTCGTGCAGTCGATGGCGTACACGGAGACGCTGTTCACCGCGCTGGCCGCCTGGGCGCTGTTCGCCGTGCTCACCGGGCGTTGGTGGTGGGCGGGGGCGCTCGCCGTCGCCGCCGGGCTCACCCGTCCCTCCGGGGTGGCGGTGGTGGCGGCGGTGCTGGTGGGCGGCGCGGTCGAGCTCCTCCTCCGCCGGAGCGGCGCGCCCCGGCGGCGGGTGCTGGCCGCCATGGCGATCGCGCCGCTCGGCTGGCTCGGCTACGTCGGGTACGTGTCGTGGCGGCGGTCGAGCCCGACCGGCTACTTCGACGTGCAGGCCGAGTGGGGCAACGGCTTCGACGGCGGCGTGGCGTTCCTCCGCTTCGTGACGGGCATGCTGGGGACCAACCCGGCGCACGGGCTGCTGATCCTCGCGGCGCTCGCGGCGCTCGCCGCGCTGCTCGTCCAGTGCGTCAGGCAGCGGCAGCCGCTGCCGCTGCTCGCCTACACCGCGGTGCTGGCGGTGACGGCCCTGGTGGGGGCCGGCTACTTCACGTCGCGGCCCAGGCTGCTGATGCCCGCCTTCGCGCTGCTGCTGCCACTGGCCGTCTGGCTGGCCGGGAAGCCGCGCGCGGCGACGGCCGGCGCGGTGGCGGCCGCCGCGGTCTCCTCCGGCGTCTACGGCACCTGGTTCCTGCTCTACGAGGGGCCGCCCTGACCGCCACGCGGGGCGCCCGTGGCCCCGTCACCCCTTGACCGCGCCGTCGGTGAGGCCGGAGAGCACCGCCCGGCGGAAGACCAGCACCAGCAGCGCGACCGGCACGGTGGCGGCCATCGCGGCGGCGAAGATCACGCCGTACGGCACCTGGTAGCGGTCGCCGTAGATCGCGATCCCGACCGGGATGGTGCGGAAGTCGTTCTCGCTGTTGAGGGTGAGCGCCATCAGGAACTCGGTCCAGGTGGCGGCGAACGTGAACACCCCGGCCGTGAACAGCGCGGGGCCGGCCCCCGGCAGGATCACCGAACGCAGCGTGCGGAGGACGCCGGCGCCGTCGATCGTCGCCGCCTCCTCCAGCTCGCGCGGCAGGTCGAGCAGCGAGTTCCGCAACATCCAGACGGCGAACGGGAGATGGAAGGCGACGTAGGGGATGATCAGCCCCGCGTGGCTGTTGAGCAGCCCGAGTTCGCGCTCCACCAGGTAGAGCGGGGTCACCACGGCGATCACCGGGAAGACCGAGATCATCAACAGCCCGACCATCACCGGGCCGCGCCCGCGCATCGGCAGCCGGGCCAGCGCGTAGCCGGCGAGCAGCGCCAGGGCCAGCACGATCACGGTCGAACTGACGCACACCACCGCGCTGTTGTACAGGTAGCGGCCCATGTCGGCCGCGTCCAGGGCGTGCCGGTAGTTGTCGAGGGTCGGGTCCTCGGGGAACGGGGTGGGCGGCGAGGCGCCCGCCTCCACCGGGGACTTGAACGAGGTGACGGCCATCCAGTAGAGCGGCGCCGCCGTCACCACCACGAGCAGCAGGCCGCCGACGGTCACCGGGTTGAGGTAGCGCCGCACGCCCGTCCGGCGGCGCCCGCGCCGGCTCATGTCGCGCCCCCTTCGCCGGCCTCGTCCACGTGCGATCTGAACACCCGGAGGAACAGCAGGCAGCAGCCGAGCACCAGCAGCCCGGTGGCGGTGGCGACGGCCGCGCCCATCCCCATGTCGAGGTCGTGGAAGAGGGCCCGGTAGCCGAGCATCGCCAGCGACTGGGTGGCCGTGCCGGGGCCTCCCTGGGTGAGCACGAACGGCAGGTCGAAGATCCCGAACGCCTGGAGCACCCGGAACAGCACGGCCACCGCCACCACCGGGCGCAGCGCCGGCAGCACGACGCTGACGAAGGTCCGCCAGGCCCCGGCGCCGTCCACCTCGGCCGCCTCGTACCGCTCGGCGGGGATCCTGACCAGGCCGGCCAGCACGATCACGGCGACGAACGGGGTGGTCTTCCAGATGTCGGCGACGGCCATCGCGGTGATCGCGGGCGCCGGGGTGCCGAGGATCACCGGCGGCTCGTCGAGCAGCAGGCCGAGGCCCCAGGTCACGGCGCCGTAGGTGGCGTTGTAGAGGTAGCCCCACAGCTGGGCCGAGACGACGGTGATCATCGACCAGGGGATCAGCAGCAGCGCCAACAGCCAGCCGCGGCCCACCTCGAGACGGTCGAGCAGCACCGCCACCGCGATGCCGAGGACGAGTTCGACGGCGACCGTGACGACCGTGTAGCCGAGGGTGAAGACCAGCGCCTCGCGCCAGGCCGAACTGCCGAGCATCGTCGCGTAGTTGGAGAGGGTCCAGTCCTCGACGCGCAGCCCGTCGTAGGTGAGGCCGACCCGGGTGAAGCTGATCGCCACGGAGTAGGCGACGGGGAAGATCGTCACCGCGGCGACGACCACCAGCGCGGGCAGGGTGAGGAACCAGCCGACGCGGGCACGCTGCCGGGTGAGGCTCGGGGCGCTCACAGCGCGGTGCCCTCCAGCGCCGCCGCGATGCCGTCCCTGGCGTGTGCCAGCGCCTCGGCCGGTGTGGCGCCGCCGGTGAGCAGGGTGTTGACGTGGGTGGCGAGCGCCTTGCTGACCTGCGGATAGTGCGGCGTCCCGGTGGGCCGTGCGACCAGCCGCACCTCGTCGGCCGCCGCCAGCACCGGCGTCGACGAGCGGCGGGCCTCGGCGCCGGCGCGGACGGCGGTCAGGGCCGGCAGGTAGGACGTGTTCCGCATCATGATCACCTGTGCCTCCTCCTCGGCGCAGAACCGGGCGAACGCCACGGCGGCGCCCGGCTGTTCGGAGTGCGGGTTGACGAAGTTGCACCAGCCGCCGAGGCAGCCGTGGCCGGCGGCCGCGCCGTCCGCGAAGCCGGGGCGCGGCACCGCGCCGACCCGGCCGGCGACGGGCGAGTCGGGCGCCTCCACCACGCCCCACACATAGGCCCAGTTGCGGAGGAAAAGCGCCCGGCCGCCGACGAACGCGTCGGTGGAGTCCTGTTCCCTGAAGGTGCCCACGGCGCGCGGCGCGACGCCGTCGGCGACCAGGTCGCGGAGGAACGTCAACGCCCGCTCGCCCGACCGGCCGCCGAGCGTCACCCGGGTCCCTTCCTCGTCCAGGATGGCGCCGCCGGCGTCGGCGACGAACTCCGCGACGTTGGCGGTCAGTCCCTCGTAGACCGCGCCCTGGAAGGCCAGGCCGTACTCCGCGTCGCCGGCGCGCGTCACCACGCGGACGGCCTCGGCCAGTTCCTCCCAGCTGCCGGGCACCGCGAGCCCGTGCCGGTCGAGCAGGTCGCGCCGGTAGTAGAGGTACGCCTGGTCCACGTAGAAGGGGAAGGCGTAGCTGTCGCCGGCGTGGCCGACCGCGCGCACCAGCGGCTCCGGATACGCGTCCCAGTAGCCCGCGCCCACCACCGAGTCGAGCGGCAGGGCCAGCGCGTTGTGGGCGAACTGCGCGGGCCAGGCGACGTCCCCCAGGTACAGGTCGGGCGAGGCGGCGCCGCCGGCGACGGCGGTGGCCAGCACGGCCCGCGAGACGTCGGTGACGGCGGGCGCGTCGACGGTCTCGACCGTGATGGTGGGGTGGTGCCGGCGGAACGCGTCGATCAGCAGGGTCCGCAGGTCGCGCCCGTCGCCGGTGGCCATCGGGAACGACCACCACCGGACGGTGACCTCGCCGCGCGGCACCTCGGCCGCCCGCGCCAGGTCGGGCGCGCCACCCCGCCCACCGCCGCAGCCGGCCAGGGCCGCGACGCCGACGCCGACGCCGACGCCGGCGGTCAGGAGGCTCCTGCGTCTCAACGCCATGCAGCAACAGCTTCCCGTTGCGCCGATCGGGTTAACGCGGGGGGTGCGGGGGACCCGCGAAGATCCGGGGCCGAGGCCGTGGCCCCACCGGGCCCCGGCCGTGAACACATCGCGGTCCGGCCGCCGTTCGGCCGCCCCGTTCGGCCGTGGCCCGGGCGTGGCCCGGGCGGGCTCAGTCGAGCGAGGCGAGGAAGCCGGCGGCGGTGTCCGCCCGCGCGGCCCCGGCCCGCGCCGGGGTGAGGCCGGCGAGGGCGGCGGTGGCGTGCGGGTCGGTCTCGGGCCCCGGGTGGAGGCCGAGGGCGCGGAAGACCCGCCGCCGCTCGGACGGCAGGCCCGCGTAGGACATGTCGAAGGCGGCGCGCACCGCGCGGCCCCCGGCGACCAGTTCGCCGAGACGGTCCCGGGCCGCGGCGAACCGATCGGCGAAGTCCCGGACGTTCCCGTGCGGTTGGTGGGCGAGACGGCCGGCGAGCAGCACGAGCGCGAGCGGCAGCCGGCCGCTCAGCTCCACCAGCTCGGCGACGGCGGCCGCGTCCGAGGGGGTCGCGGTGCCCGGCGGGCGATGCGCCAGGCGCGTGAACAGCAGGGCGGCGTCGTCGGGCGGCGGCGGGTCGAGGGACAGCGGGGTCGCGCCGTCCAGGGCGGTGAGCCGGCGACGGCTGGTGACCAGCACCAGGCAGCCGGGCGCGCCGGGTAACAGGGGCTCCAGCTGGGCGTGGTCGGCGACGTCGTCCAGCAGGAGCAGCGCCCGCCGCCCGGCGAGCCGGTCCCGCCAGAGGGCGGCCCGGGCGTCCACTCCCTCGGGGAGGCTTCGGGGCTCCACGCCGACGCCCAGCAGGAGTTGGGCCAGCGCGTCGACCGCCGGCACCGGCCGCCGCCCGGGGGTGTGGGCGTGCAGCCGCAGGAACAGCTGGCCGTCCGGGAAGTGCCCGGCCAACCGGTGCGCCACGTGCACCGCCAAGGCCGTCTTGCCGACGCCCGGCATGCCGTCGACGGTGTGGATGGGGTGACCGGTCGCCGGGTCGGCCGCCCGCACGGCGGCCAACAGCCGTGCGACCTCGGTGCGGCGGCCCGTGAACGCGGCCACGTCGCGGGGCAACGTGCGGAGCGCGAGCACGGGCGGGGACGGGGGC
>NZ_SMKI01000114.1 GCF_004348415.1 Streptomyces hainanensis | reverse complement strand
CTCTCGGGGAGGCGCGGTGGGCGGTCGAGGCTGGGCGTGGTCAGGGCCAGCACCTCGGGGTGGACGGCGGTGAGTTCGGCGTCGTCCAGGCCGCGTGCGCGGCCCTCCCGCAGCGCCGCGAGCGCCGCCCCGGCCGCCGTGCGGGACCCCGGGCCGGCGGGCGGCAACAGGGCGCCGGCCAGGGCCTCCTGGGCGTGCAGGGCCACCAACACCGCCCTGCTCCACCGCAGGGCCGCCAGCAGTTCGGCCGAGGTGAGCCGGGCCGGCGCCGTGGCCTCCGCCAGCGCCCGGTCCACGTCGGCGCGCAGCGCCACCGCCAGCCGCGGCAGCGCGGCCCGCAGCCGACCCACCCGCCAGGCGGCGGCCACCCGCCGGGCGCCGGGCAGCGGGTTCAGCAGCGCCAACAGCCGGTGGCGGGGCGGGTCGAGCCCGAGGAGCCGCAGGTCGGCGACGGCTCGCCCACCGACCGTGGTCACCGCGGGCACCGCCCGCAGCCGCCGCCGGCCGGCCGCGCCCGCCAGGTCGAGCGCGGTCGCGAGGCCGTGCGCCATCGGGATGACCCACAGGTCCTCCTCCAACGGCAGCAACGGGTCGGGCAGCGTCTCCGCGACCGGTCCCGGGCCCAGCAGCCGGGCGCCACGCGGCGGGCGCGGCGCCATCGCGGTGATCGGCCGGGACTGGAACAGCCAGAGCCGGCCCGTGAGTTCGTCGAAGCCGAACTCGATGTCCTGCGCGCCGCCGAACACTCCCCGGGCGCGCCCGGCCAGCGCGGTCAGCCGGCGCAGCTCGGCCGTCGTCAACAACCCGGGTCGCGCCGCCCGCCCCTCGCGCACCGGCCGGCCGCGGCGGGTGAGCCGGAGGTCCGTGCCCGCGGCCTCGCCGCCGACCAGCCGGTCGGGGCCGCCGCGCACCGCGCTCAGCAGCATCCGGTCGGCCCGCCCGGCGACCGGGTCGGCGCCGAACAACACCCCGCCGATCCGTGAGCGGACCATCGGCTGCACCAGCACCGCCATCGCGTCGTCCGACGACTCCCGCACGGTGCGCAGCGCGTCCCGGAAGGCCGCCCAGCCGCGCACGTCCAGCACCGAGGCGAACCGGCCGGCCATGGACGACCGTTCGGTGTCCTCGGCGGCCGAGGACGAGCGGACCACCAGTGGCCGGGCGCCGTCGCCGCTCAACTCCCGCCAGGCGGACCGCAGATCGCGGCCGCCGCCGACGGCGGTGCCCGGCGGCAGGACGACGAACCCGGGCAGCACCGGCAGCCGCGCCCGGGTGCCGCGGGCCAGCGCCGCCGCCTTGGAGCCCGCGAGGTCGACCCGGCCGGCGCGCGGGTCGTCGAGCGGGAGGGTCAGGTCCTGGCCCGTCGTCCGTGACGGGTCACGCGTGTCGTCGTCGATCCCGATGTCCTTGATGTCCATCGCTCACCCCAAGACGTTCCAAGACGTTCCAAGACGTTCCGGGCGGTCGTCCCGCCGGAGGAGACGCCGGGGAAACGTCAGGCACCTGACAGCAAAACGGGATGTGTCGGAAAATCGTCCAACCCCGTTCGCCTGTGGACGGCCGGCGGCGCCGTGTCGGTGCCGACGGCTAACGTCGGACCCATGTCGCACAGTGCGGTGGTGCTCGAAGGGGTCCTCGAACGCATCACGTACGCCAACGAGGAGAACGGCTACACGGTGGCCCGGGTGGACACCGGCCACGGCGGCGGCGAGCTGCTGACCGTCGTCGGCTCGCTGCTCGGCGCCCAGGTGGGCGAGTCGCTGCGGATGACCGGCCGTTGGGGCTCGCACCCCAGCTACGGCCGGCAGTTCACGGTGGAGAACTACACCACGGTGCTGCCCGCCACCGTGCAGGGCATCCGCCGCTACCTCGGCTCCGGCCTGATCAAGGGCATCGGCCCGAAGACCGCCGAGCGCATCGTGGAGCACTTCGGCACGGCCACCCTCGACGTCATCGAGGCCGACCCCCGGAAGCTGATCGCCGTCCCCGGGCTCGGCCCCAAGCGCACCGCGCTGATCGCCACCGCCTGGGAGGAACAGAAGGCCATCAAGGAGGTCATGGTCTTCCTGCAGAGCGTGGAGGTCTCCACCTCCATCGCCGTCCGGATCTACAAGAAGTACGGCGACGCGTCCATCTCCGTCGTCAGGAACCAGCCCTACCGGCTCGCGACCGACGTGTGGGGCATCGGCTTCCTCACCGCGGACCGCATCGCCCGCGCCGTCGGCATCCCGCAGGACAGCCCCGAGCGGGTCAAGGCCGGCCTGGCCTACGCCCTCTCGCAGGCCACCGACCAGGGCCACTGCTTCCTGCCCGAGGAGCGGCTGATCTCCGACGCGGTGAAGCTGCTCCAGGTGGACACCGGGCTGGTCATCGAGTGCCTGGGCGAGCTCGCCGAGGATCCGGAGGGCCTGGTGCGGGAGCGCGTCCCGCACCCGGACGGCGACGGCGAGGACGGCACGCTCACCGCCGTCTACCTGGTGCCGTTCCACCGCGCCGAGCTGTCCCTCGCCGGGCAACTGCGCCGGCTGGTCGGCGCCGACGAGGACCGGCTCGCCGCCTTCCAGGACGTCGACTGGGCCAAGGCGCTCACCTGGCTCGCCGGCCGCACCGGTTCCGAGCTCGCGCCCGAGCAGGAGGAGGCGGTCAGGCTCGCGCTCACCAGCCGGGTCGCCGTGCTGACCGGCGGCCCCGGCTGCGGCAAGTCGTTCACCGTCAGGTCGGTGGTCGAGCTGGCCCGCGCCAAGGGCGCCAAGGTGCTGCTCGCCGCGCCCACCGGGCGGGCCGCCAAGCGGCTCGCCGAGCTCACCGGCGCCGAGGCGTCCACGGTGCACCGGCTGCTCGAGCTCAGGCCAGGCGGTGACGCGGCCTACGACCGGGACCGGCCGCTCGACGCCGACCTCGTGGTGGTCGACGAGGCGTCCATGCTCGACCTGCTGCTCGCCAACAAGCTGGTCAAGGCCGTGGCGCCGGGCGCCCACCTGCTGCTCGTGGGGGACGTGGACCAGCTGCCCTCGGTGGGCGCCGGCGAGGTGCTGCGCGACCTGCTCGCGACGGACAGCCCGGTGCCCGCCGTGCGGTTGACCCGGATCTTCCGGCAGGCCCAGCAGTCGGGCGTGGTCACCAACGCCCACCGGATCAACTCCGGGATCCCGCCCGTCACCACGGGCCTGGCCGACTTCTTCCTGTTCGTCGAGGAGGAGACCGAGGAGGCCGGGCGGCTCGCCGTCGACGTGGCGGCCCGCCGGGTGCCGGCGAAGTTCGGCCTCGACCCGCGCCGCGACATCCAGGTGCTCACCCCGATGCACCGCGGCCCGGCCGGCGCCGGCGTGCTCAACGGGCTGCTCCAGCAGTCCATCACGCCCGCCAGGCCGGGGCTCGCCGAGAAGCGGTTCGGCGGCCGGGTGTTCCGGGTCGGCGACAAGGTCACCCAGATCAGGAACAACTACGACAAGGGCCGGAACGGCGTCTTCAACGGCACCGTCGGGGTGGTCACCGGGCTCGACGAGGACGAGCAGCGGCTGACCGTGCTCACCGACGAGGACGAGGAGGTCCCCTACGACTTCGCCGAGCTCGACGAGCTCTCCCACGCCTACGCCGTCACCATCCACCGCTCGCAGGGCAGCGAGTACCCCTGCGTGGTCATTCCGGTCACGATGAGTGCCTGGATGATGTTGGAGCGGAACCTGCTGTATACGGCCGTCACCCGCGCCAAGAAGCTCGTGGTGCTCGTCGGCTCCCGGCGGGCGTTGGGCCAGGCGGTGCGCTCCGTCTCGGCCGGCAGCCGCTGCACGGCGCTGGACGCGCGGCTGGCCGGCAGAATACTTCGTCCGGAGCGCCCGTAAATATCCGTATTCGCGCGGCACGGCGTGCCAGAAAGTGGCCACTTGGCCGACCCCGAGTGCACATTCTGCGCCCAGATGGGGGACAGTAGGAGGGAGTCAGGGCACCTCGAAGAAGAGGCACAACGTCGGTGAGGGATGACGTGAGCGAAAACCGCAACAGCGACAGCGCAGGCAACGCGGACGACGCGGTACTCGTGCGTTTCGGCGCCGAGGAGTACCGCTACCCGGTGGTGGGCAGCACGGTGGGTGACCGTGGTTTCGACATCGGCAAGCTCCGGGCCCAGACCGGTCTGGTGACCCTGGACTCCGGTTTCGGCAACACTTCGTCGTGTAAATCGGCGATCACGTACCTGGACGGCGAGCAGGGCATCCTTCGCTACCGTGGGTATCCGATCGAGCAGCTCGCCGAGCGCGGCTCGTTCATCGAGACGGCCTACCTGCTCATCAACGGCGAGCTGCCCACGGTGGACGAGCTGGCCGCCTTCCGCGGCGAGATCAGCCGCCACACGATGCTCCACGAGGACATCAAGCGCTTCTTCGACGGCTTCCCGACCGACGCCCACCCGATGGCGATGCTGACCTCGGTGGTCAGCGCGCTGTCCACGTTCTACCAGGACAGCCACAACCCGTTCGACGAGCGGCAGCGGCACATCTCCACCATCCGGCTGCTCGCCAAGCTGCCGACGATCGCGGCCTACGCCTACAAGAAGGCGATGGGCCACCCGGTGGTCTACCCGCGCAACGACCTCGGCTACGTCGAGAACTTCCTGCGGATGACCTTCTCGGTGCCGGCCGAGGACTACGACCTCGACCCGGTCGTCGTCAACGCGCTGGACAAGCTGCTCATCCTGCACGCCGACCACGAGCAGAACTGCTCGACCTCCACGGTCCGCCTGGTCGGCTCCTCGCAGGCCAACCTGTTCGTCTCCATCTCCGCCGGCATCAACGCGCTCTGGGGCCCCCTGCACGGCGGCGCCAACGCGGCGGTGCTGGAGATGCTGGAGGGCATCCAGGCCGACGGCGGCGACGTGGACGCCTTCATCCGCCGGGTGAAGAACAAGGAGCAGGGCGTCCGCCTGATGGGCTTCGGGCACCGCGTCTACAAGAGCTTCGACCCCCGCGCGAAGATCATCAAGGAGGCGGCGCACGACGTGCTGTCGGCGCTCGGCAAGTCCGACGAGCTGCTGGACATCGCCCTCAAGCTGGAGGAGCACGCGCTCAGCGACGACTACTTCGTCTCCCGCAACCTGTACCCGAACGTCGACTTCTACACCGGCCTGATCTACCGGGCCATGGGCTTCCCGACCAGCATGTTCACCGTGCTGTTCGCGCTGGGCCGGCTGCCCGGCTGGATCGCCCAGTGGCACGAGATGATCAACGACCCCACCACCCGGATCGGCCGCCCGCGGCAGGTCTACACGGGCGTGGTGGAGCGCGACTACCGGCCGGTCGAGCAGCGCTGAGGACCGCCGTCGCGGCGCTGGCGGAGATGTGACGCAGGTCACATATCTGCCAGCGCAACCTTCCACGCCGCCGTCGGTCTAACCCGTCAGCGTTGGCGCGGATTCGGCTGGATCCACGCCGGCGGCCGTCCAGCCGGGGTCCCGTGGGGGGACGCTCTGTGCGGACGGCAGGAAGCGCCCCGCGCCGGGCCCTGTGGGGGGACCCGTCGGCGGGGCGCTTTTCATTTCCCCCGACGGCCCGGCCGCGCCCGCCCTCGCGGCGGCGATCGCCGGACCCCTGCGCCACCGGCCGCACAAGCGCCGCGCACCGGCCACGCCGCGCCCCCGCGGCCTGGCGGCCGGTCGGCACGAGGGCCGCCAGGCCCTCGGCGCCCCGGTAAGCCGAGCGCGGCGTTTCCGTGGGCCCCTAGGGGATACCCGGCATGGACCCGGGAAAGGGCGAGGTGGCCTTCCTTCCCGCCGTGGACACGTGTCAGCGTTGACTTACAGGTTGCACGACGGGGGCGGCCACGACAGGGACGGGCAACGGCATGGACGGCGCACTCTGGATGTACGCGCTTCTGGTTCTCACCAGCGCACCGCCCTATCTTCCGAACAGCGCGCTGATCGCGTCCGCGGGCGTGATGGTCCACGCCGGTGAACTCAGCCTTCCGTTGGTCCTGTTGACGGTCGCCTTCGGTGCGCTCGTCGGTGACGCGCTGATCTACCTGGCCGGCCGGACCGGCCGGCCACGGGTCGTCCGGTGGTTGTCCCGCTCGCCCCGGCGCCAGGCCGCGCTGGCCTGGACCGGGGAGCGGATGCACGCCCACGGGCTGCCGTTCGTCGTCGGCGTGCGGTTCCTGCCGAGCGGCCGGGTCATCGGCGGTCTCACCGCCGCGTTGGTCGACTTCCCGGTCCGCCGCTACCTGCTGGGGATGGGCGTCGCCCAGACCGTCTGGGCCTCCTACAGCGTCGCCCTCGGCTACTGGGGCGCCGCCGTCCTGGAAGGCCCGCTCGCCTCGGTGATCGTCGCCTGCGGGATCTCGTTGGCGGTGGCCGGCGTCGCCCGGCTGGTCAGCGGCGCCGGTTCCCGGGACGCCGTCGCACCCACTCCCTGATGGTGTCCGGATACCAGTACGGCCGGCCGCGCTCCACCACGTCCGGCTGGGGCAG
The DNA here is from genome assembly GCF_004348415.1 of Streptomyces hainanensis. Taxonomy (GTDB): domain Bacteria; phylum Actinomycetota; class Actinomycetes; order Streptomycetales; family Streptomycetaceae; genus Streptomyces; species Streptomyces hainanensis. Next base: position 11,109 of record NZ_SMKI01000114.1, on the reverse strand, counting down.
CAGGCCGTGCTTGCGGTAGGACCGTACGGTGTCCGGCTGCACCTGGATGTGCGCGGCGATCTCCCTGTACGACCAGAGTCCGCGGTCCGCCATCTCTTCGCACCTCCCGATAACCAGTGGGCCTGTCCCCCCGAGAACGACGCGTGACGCCGGGGGGCCGGGCTTGTTGATCATCTGTGACGGGCAAGGCGCGTAACGGTGACGGCTGTCGCGGAGTGCGGCCAAACCGACAGGTTGTGCGGGCGTCAGGTGTGGCTCGGGAAGCCGAGGTTCACGGCGCTCTCCGCCGGGTCGGGCCAGCGGGTGGTGATGACCTTGCCCCGCGTGTAGAACCGTACTCCGTCGTTGCCGTAGATGTGATGATCGCCGAAGAGCGACTCCTTCCAGCCGCCGAACGAGTGGTAGCCGACCGGCACCGGGATCGGCACGTTGACGCCGACCATCCCGCTCTCCACCTCCAGCTGGAACCGCCTGGCCGTCCCGCCGTCCCGGGTGAAGACGGCCGAACCGTTGCCCCACGGCGAGGAGTTGATCAGCGCGACCGCCTCGTCGTAGTCGGCGGCCCTGACCACGCACAGCACCGGGCCGAAGATCTCGTCCCGGTAGGCGTCCATCCCGGGCGACACCCGGTCGAGCAGCGAGACCCCGAGGAAGAACCCGTCCTCGTGCCCCGGCACCGTCAACCCCGTGCCGTCCACCACCACTTCGGCGCCCTGCGCGGCCGCGCCCCGCACGTAGGACGCCACCTTCTCGCGGTGCTCGGCGGTGATCAGCGGTCCCATCTCGGACGCCGGGTCGTCGCCCGGACCGATCACCAGGGCCCGCGCGCGCTCGGCGACGGCGGCCACCAGCGCGTCGGCCGTCTCGTCGCCCACCGCGACCACCACCGACACCGCCATGCAGCGCTCACCGGCCGAGCCGTAGGCCGCGCTGACCGCCGCGTCGGCCGCCACGTCCAGGTCGGCGTCCGGCAGGACCAGCATGTGGTTCTTGGCGCCGCCGAGCGCCTGCACCCGCTTGCCGTGCTCCACGGCGCCGCGCTGGATCGCCCGCGCCACCGGCGTCGAGCCGACGAAGCTGACGGCGGCCACGTCCGGGTGCGCCAACAGCCGCTCCACCGCCTCCCGGTCGCCGTTGACGACGTTCAACACGCCCTCGGGGAACCCGGCCTCGGCCGCCAGCTCCGCCAACCGGAGCCCCGCCGACGGGTCCTTCTCGCTCGGCTTCAGCACGAACGTGTTGCCGCAGGCGATCGCCACCGGGAACATCCACAGCGGCACCATGGCCGGGAAGTTGAACGGTGTGACGCCCGCGACCACGCCCAGCGGCTGCCGGATGGACGCCACGTCGACGCCCGTCGAGACCTGGGTCGACAGCTCGCCCTTCAGCTTCTCCGGGATGGCGCAGGCCAGTTCGACGATCTCCAGGCCGCGCGCCACCTCGCCCAGCGCGTCGGCGTGCACCTTGCCGTGCTCCGCGGTGATCAGCCGGGCCAGCTCGTCGCGGCGCGCCACCAGCAGTTCCCGGTAGCGGAACAGCAGGCCGGTGCGCCTGGCCAGCGAGGTGCCGCCCCAGGACCGGTGCGCCGCGCGGGCCGCGGCCACCGCCGCGTCCACCTCGGCGGCGGAGGCCAGCGCCACCCGGGCGGCCCGCGCGCCGGTCGCCGGGTCGAAGACCGGGCCGTAGCGCCCGGAGGCGCCCGGCACGGGCTTGTTGTCGACGAAGTGTCCGATGGTCTTCACGATGGTGCCTTCCCTCGTCACGAGTGGCCTACAGGTGGCGGCGGCGGCCCGCGGCGCCGCGCTCGTACTCCTCGCGGGCCCGGCGCGCCGCCGGCCGGGTGGCGGTGGCCGCCACCGGCACGTCCCACCACGCCTGCGCGGGCGGCGTCGTGTCCCCCGGGTCGGTCTCGACGTACACGCAGACCGGCCCTGTCGCCTCGCGTGCCTCGCTGAGCGCCGCCCGCAGCTCCGCGTGGCTGCCGGCGCGCAGCACCGTCAGCCCGAGCGAGGCGGCGTTGGCCGCCAGGTCGACCGGCAGCGGGTCGCCGGTGAAACCGCCGTCGGGCGCCCGGAACCGGTAGGCGGTGCCGAAGCGTTCGGCGCCGGTCAGCTCCGAGAGGCCGCCGATCGACGCGTAGCCGTGGTTCTGCACCAGCACCAGCACCACGTGCAGGCCCTCCTGCACGGCCGTCACCAGCTCGGTCGGCCCCATCAGGTAGGTGCCGTCGCCGACCAGCGCCCACACCACGCGGTCCGGCGCGGCCAGCTTGACGCCGATGGCGGCCGGGATCTCGTAGCCCATGCAGGAGTAGCCGTACTCCACGTGGTACTGGCGGCGCGACCTGGCCCGCCACAGCTTGTGCAGGTCGCCCGGCATCGAGCCGGCCGCGTTGATCACGACGTCCTCGTCCCCGACGACCGCGTCCAGCGCGCCGAGCACCTGGCTCTGCGTCGGCCGGTCGCTCTCCTTCTCCGGGGTGAACGCGGCCGAGACGACCGCCTCCCAGCGCTCCTTGGCCGCCCGGTAGCCGGCCGCGTACCCGTCGGACACCCGGTGCCCGGCCAGCGCCCCGGCCAGTGCGTCGAGGCCGGCCCTGGCGTCCGCGACCAGCGCCAGGCCGGCCAGCTTGTGGGCGTCGTACGGCGCGACGGTGAGGTTGACGAAGCGGACGGCGGGATCGGCGAACAGCGTGCCGGAGGCCGTGGTGAAGTCCGAGTAGCGGGTGCCGACGCCGATCACCAGGTCGGCGGCGCGGGCCAGTTCGTTGGCGACCGCGGTGCCGGTGTGGCCGATCGCGCCCACGTCGCACGGGTGGTCGTGGCGGAGCGAGCCCTTGCCGGCCTGGGTGGACGCCACCGGGATGCCGGTCGCCTCGACCAGCGTCCGCAGCGCCTCCTCGGCCACGCTGTGGTGCACCCCGCCGCCGGCCACGATCAGCGGCCGGGCGGCCGCCCTGACCGCCCGCGCCGCCTCGGCCAGCGCGTCCGCGTCGGGCGCCGGCCGCGGCACCCGCCACACCCGCTCGCGGAAGAACTCCTCGGGCCAGTCGTGGCCCTCCGCCTGCACGTCCTGCGGCAGGGCGAGGGTCACCGCGCCCGTCTCCACCGGGTCGGCGAGCACCCGCATCGCCTGGAGCGCGGCCGGGACCAGCGCCTCGGGACGGTGCACCCGGTCGAACCAGCGGGACACCGGCCGCAGCGCGTCGTTCACCGACACGTCGCCGGCGCCCGGGTGTTCCAGCTGCTGGAGCACCGGGTCGGCCGGCCGGGTGGCGAAGGTGTCGCCGGGCAGCAGCAGCACGGGCAACCGGTTGATGGTGGCCAGCGCGGCGCCGGTCACCAGGTTGGTGGCGCCGGGCCCGATGGAGGTGGTGACGGCGTGCGCCGAGAGCCGGTCGCGCTGGCGCGCGTAGCCGACCGCGGCGTGCACCATCGCCTGCTCGTTCCGGCCCTGGAGGAAGGGGAGTTCGGCGCCCGGGCCCTGGCCGCTCTCCAGCAGCGCCTGCCCGACACCGGCCACGTTGCCGTGCCCGAAGATCCCCCAGCAGGCGGCGACCAGCCGCTCCCGGCGGCCGTCCCGCTCGGTGTACTGCCGGGCCAGGAAGCGCACCAGCGCCTGGGCGACGGTCAGCCGGACACTGCTTCTCAGACCGCCGCTGCCGCTCATCGGTCTTCCGCTCATCGGTCGGCCTCCTGGGAGCGATAGCGCGGCAGCCGGGGGTCCGGCCGCTGTTCGACCCAACTGCCCCTGATCCAGGCGTGGTCGGGGTGGTCGCGGATCAGCCAGGCGCGGTCCGGGTCGGGCCCCGCCATCACGTTGAGGTAGTACATGTCGTGCCCCGGCGCGGCGATCGACGGGCCGTGCCAGCCGTCCGGGATCACCACCGCGTCCCCGGTGCGGACCTCGGCCAGCACGTCCGTGCCGGTGCCGTGCCCCGAGGGGCTGACCCGCTGGTAACCGACGCCCTCCGCCGTCGGGTTGCCCTCGGCCGCGGCGATCTCGAAGTAGTAGATCTCCTCCAGCCGGGACTCCTCGTCCGGCCGCGACTCGTCGTGCTTGTGCGGCGGGTACGACGACCAGTTGCCGCCCGGCGTCAGCACCTCGACGGCGATCAGCCGGTCGGCCTCGAACACCCCGGCCGCGGCGAAGTTGTTGACCTGCCGGGTGCAGGAGCCGGCGCCGCGCAGCTCGACCGGCACCCGGTCGGCCGTGACGTGCCGGGCCGGCAGCCGCCGCTCGCAGCGGGCGCCGGTCAGCGCGAACCGGCCTCCGCCGGCCGAGGAGACCGCCACCTCGGCGTCGCGCGGCACGTACGCGAAGTCCGTCAGGCCGGCGAAGACGCCGGCACGGCCGCGCAGTGCGAAGCGCTCGCCGTCGACCTCCACCACGCAGCCGCCGGCCAGCGGCAGCACGATCCACTCGCTGTCGCCGGTGGCGAGGCGGTGCGTGTCGCCCGGCGCCAGCGGCAGCACGCGCAGCGAGGAGTAGCCCCAGCCGGCCGACTCGGGGCTGATGTCCAGGGTGTAGGGGCCGGCGGACGCGCTGCCGGCCGGCAGGTGGTGGCGGCCGGACGCCGCGCCCGGGCTCGGGGGTGTCACCGTCGACGACCTCTCCTTCTGGGGGTGGACCGAGGGGATGAACGGGGGTCAGAGCAGGCTGACGGCGGTGCGCACGGCGCCCGCCACGTCGCCGTCCGGCGGGTACAGCAGCGAGCGGCCCACCACCAGGCCCCGCACCGTGGGCAGCCGCAGCGCCGCACGCCACCTCTCGTAGAGGCCGTCCTGGTCGCCGGTCACCTCGCCGCCGAGCAGCACCGCCGGGAGCGACGAGGTCTCCATCACCCGGGCCATCTCGTCCCGGTCGGCGGTGACCGGCACCTTCAACCAGGTGTAGGCGGAGGTGCCGCCGAGGCCCGAGGCGATGGCGATGGCGGTGGTCACGCCCTCGGCGCTCAGGTCGTTGGTCGGCTTGCCGGCTATTCGGCGGGTGAGGAACGGCTCGACGAACACCGGCAGCCGGCGGCGCGCCATCTCGTCGATCACCCGGGCGGTGGACTCCAGGGTGGTGAGCGAGCCGGGGTCCGAGCGGTCGATGCGCAGCAGCAGCTTGCCGGCGTCGAAGCCGAGCCGCTCGATGTCCTCGGGGCGGTGCCCGGTGAACCGGTCGTCCAGCTCGAACGAGGCGCCGGCCAGGCCGCCGCGGTTCATCGAGCCGAGCACCACCTTGCCGTCGAGGGCGCCGAGCAGCAGCAGGTCGTCCAGGACGTCGGCGGTGGCCAGCACCCCGTCGACGCCCGGCTGGGCGAGCGCCAGCGTCAACCGTTGGAGCAACTCCACCCGGTTGGCCATGGCGAGCGGCCGGCCGCCGACCGAGAGCGCGCCGCGCGCCGGGTGGTCGGCGGCGATGATCATCAGTCGGCCGCGGTCCCCGAGGAGCGGGCGCCGCGCCCGCCGTGCCGCCGCCTCGGCGATCGCCTCGGGGTGCCGGCTCCGCACGGCGGCGAGCTCGGAGATGCTGATGGTCACGGAAGGCTCTCCTTCGGTTCGGTCAGGGCTGCCGGACGGTGCTCGGGTCGACGCCCCGGCCGGTGACGCCGGCCAGCAGCTCCTCGACCTCGTGGGCGTAGGGCATCGCCGACGAGCAGGCGAGCCGGCCGGCGACCAGCGCGCCGGCGGCGTTGGCGAAGCGGGTCAGCCGGTCCGGGGCCCAGCCGGCCAGCAGCCCGTGGCAGAGCGCGCCGCCGAACGCGTCCCCGGCGCCGAGGCCGTTGACCACCTCGACGGGGTGCGGCGGCGCCTGCGTCTCCCTGCCGTCCCGGTGCACCGCGAGCACCCCGGCCGGCCCCTGCTTGACGATCGCCAGCTCCACGCCGGCGGCCAGCAGCGCCTCGGCGCAGGCGCGCGGTTGGCGGACCCCGGTGGCGACCTCGCACTCGTCGAGGTTGCCGACGGCGACGGTCGCGTGGGACAGCGCCTCGCGGTAGAGGCCGCGGGCGGCAGACGAACCCTCCGTCCAGAACATCGGCCGCCAGTCGAGGTCGAAGACGGTGGCCACCTGGTCACCGCGGTCCTCGGCGCGGGCGGCGAGCGCGGCGAGGGTGGCGCCGCGGCTCGGCTCCTCGCACAGACCGGTGCCGCTCATCCAGAAGATCCGGGCGGCCCGGACGGCGGCGAGGTCCAGCTCGTCGGCGTGGATCACCAGATCGGGCGCCTTGGGCAGCCGGTAGAAGTACAGCGGGAAGTCGTCCGGCGGGAAGATCTCGCAGAAGGTGACGGGCGTCGGGTACTCCGACACCGCCGTCACCCAGCGGTCGTCCACCCCGAACTCCCGCAGCGCCTGGTGGCAGTAGTCGCCGAACGGGTCGCGCCCGGTGCGGCTGATCACCGCTGCCGCCCGGCCCAGGCGGGCGGCGGCCACGGCCACGTTGGTGGGGGAGCCGCCGAGGAATTTGCCGAACGAATCGACCCTGGCCAGTGGCACACCCGTCTGCAGCGGGTAGATATCGACCCCGATGCGCCCCATGGTGATGACGTCGAATGCTGTCCCGGCCGTCGTCATCCGCGCTCTCCCTCCGCCGTCCCTGGCGTGCGTCGCCGCCCTGTCGCGCCGCCCCCCAGCGTCGGCCCACCCGGGACCCGCTGTCAATGCTTTGTCTTTACATATGGACATCTCGATGACGTAAGGATGAAGCGTTGTCCTGACGAAGGATTGTCCTGACAAACTATTGACAGTCGGGCCCGCCCGGCGGTTTGCTCCCCACTGCGACCCGCCCCCCAACCCTCCACTCTCACACCGAAGTGAGGCAGGAACGATGAACCGGATCAGTCGCTCCCTCTTCGCGGCGGGCTGCGCCGCCGCCCTGCTGCTCGTCACCGCATGCTCCAGCGACTCCGGGGGCCGGCGGGCCCAGGAGGAGGCGGAGGACCTGACGGCCGGTCAGGCCGACACCCCACGCATCAGGGTCGCCATGATCACCCACGGCGGTCGCGGCGACACCTTCTGGGACATCGTCCGCAAGGGAGCCGAGGACGCCGCCAGCAAGGACAACGCCGAGCTCATCTACTCCAGCGACCCCAGCGCCGCCGGCCAGGCCAGCCTCATCGACAACGCCGTCGACCAGGGCGTGGACGGCATCGCCCTCACCATGGCCAACCCCGAGGCGCTGGCCGACGCGATAGCCGCCGCCGAGGACGCGGGCATCCCCGTCGTCGGCCTCAACTCCGGGCTGCCCGCCTGGCAGGACGCCGGCCTGCTCTCCTACTTCGGCCAGGACGAGGGCGTCGCCGGCCGCGCCTTCGGCGAACGGCTCAACGAACTCGGCGCCCAGCACACCGTCTGCGTCATCCACGAACAGGGCAACATCTCCCAGGAGCAGCGCTGCGGCGGCCTCGACGAGACCTTCGAGGGCGAGAGCGAGATCCTCTACGTCGACGGCGCCGACCTGCCGGCCGTCCGCTCCACCATCGAGGCCAAGCTCCGCCAGGACGGCTCCATCGACTACGTCGCGGCCCTCGGCGCCCCCTACGCGCTGGCCGCCGTCGACTCCGTATCCGGCGCCGGCAGCGACGCCGACATCGCCACCTTCGACCTCAACCCCGAACTCGTCACCGCCATCGAGGCCGGCGACATCGAGTTCGCCGTCGACCAACAGCCCTACCTCCAGGGCTACCTGGCCATCGACGCGCTCTGGCTCTACCACGCCAACGGCAACGTCAGCGGCGGCGGCACCGCCCCCGTCCTCACCGGACCGGCCTTCGTCGACGCCGAGAACGTCGCCACCGTCGCCGAGTTCGCCGCCAACGGCACCAGGTGAGCGGGGAGTTGAGCCACGACATGACCACCGACACCACCGTCGAACCCACGGCCGCGCCCCGGCCCGTGGGCGACGGCCGCACCACGCGCCGCTCCCCGCTGCGCCGGCTGCTCGGCCGCCCCGAGATGGGCGCGCTGGTCGGCGCCGCCGCCGTCTACGTCCTCTTCTCCGTCGTCGCGCCCACCTTCCGGCAGCTCGACTCGCTCTCCACCGTCCTCTACCAGGCGTCCACCCTCGGCATCATGGGCATCGCCGTCGCCCTGCTGATGATCGGCGGCGAGTTCGACCTGTCGGCCGGCGTCGCCGTCACCGCCTCCGCGCTCACCGCCAGCATGTTCGCGTTCCAACTCACCCTCAACGTCTGGGCCGGGGTGCTGGTCGCGCTCGTCCTCTCACTGGCCGTCGGCGCCCTCAACGGCGTCCTGCTGGTCCGCACCGGACTGCCCAGCTTCCTCATCACGCTCGCCACCTTCCTGATGCTCCAGGGCCTCAACCTCGCCGTCACCAAGGCGATCACCGGCAACGTCGCCACCAACTCCATCCGCGACATGGAGGGCTTCGAACAGGCGCGCAGCGTCTTCGCCGCCACCCTCACCATCGGCGACACCCAACTGCGCATCACCGTGCTGTGGTGGCTCGGCTTCGCCGCCCTCGCCACCTGGGTCCTGCTGCGCACCCGCTACGGCAACTGGGTGTTCGCGGTCGGCGGCAACGCGGAGAGCGCCCGCGCCGTCGGCGTGCCCGTGGCGTTCGTGCGGATCAGCCTCTTCATGACCGTCGGCCTCGCCGCCTGGTTCGTCGGCATGCACCAGCTGTTCGCGTTCAACACCGTGCAGTCCAACGGCGGCATCGGCAACGAACTCCTCTACATCGCCGCCGCCGTCATCGGCGGCTGCCTGCTCACCGGCGGCTACGGCTCCATCATCGGCCCGGCCATCGGCGCCTTCCTGTTCGGCATGGCCAACCAGGGCATCGTCTACGCCAACTGGGACCCCGACTGGTTCATGTTCTTCCTCGGCGCGATGCTGCTGCTCGCCGTGCTGCTCAACCTGTGGGTCCGACGCCAGGCCACCCGGAGGTGACACCCATGGCTCCCGTCATCGAACTCCGCGCCGTCGGCAAGTCCTACGGCAACATCCACGCCCTCCACGGCGTCGACCTCACCGTGGAGCCCGGCCGGGTCGGCTGCGTGCTCGGCGACAACGGCGCCGGCAAGTCCACGCTCATCAAGATCATCTCCGGGCTGCACCGGCACACCACCGGCGAGTTCCTGATCGACGGCCAGCCGGTCCGGCTCTCCTCCCCCCGCGAGGCCCTGGACCGCGGCATCGCCACCGTCTACCAGGACCTCGCCACCGTCACCCTGATGCCGGTCTGGCGCAACTTCTTCCTCGGCTCCGAACTCACCTGCGGCCGCTGGCCGTTCCAGTCCCTCGACATCCCGCGGATGCGGCGGATCGCCGACACCGAACTCCGCGCCATGGGCATCGTGCTGGACGACCTCGACCAGCCCGTCGGCTCGCTCTCCGGCGGCCAGCGGCAGTCCGTCGCCATCGCCCGCGCCATCCACTTCGGCGCCCGCGTCCTCATCCTCGACGAGCCGACGGCCGCGCTCGGCGTCAAACAGTCCGGCGTCGTGCTCCGCTACGTCGCCGCCGCCCGCGAACGCGGCCTCGGCGTCGTCTTCATCACCCACAACCCCCACCACGCCTACCTGGTCGGCGACCACTTCACCGTGCTCCGGCTCGGCGCGGTCGAACTGAGCGCCGACCGGTCCGCGGTGGACCTCGACCAGCTCACCCACCAGATGGCCGGCGGCGCCGAGTTGGACGAGCTCCGCCACGAACTGCAAGGAGAATCCGCACCATGAGCGACGCGCCGGCACTCGACCGGATCAGGGTCGGCTCGGCCCCCGACTCCTGGGGAGTCTGGTTCGCCGACGACCCCCGACAGACCCCCTGGCACCGCTTCCTCGACGAGGTCGCCGAGGCCGGCTACCCCTGGATCGAACTCGGCCCCTACGGCTACCTGCCCACCGACCCGGCCGTGCTGCGCGACGAACTCGCCCGCCGCGACCTGCGCGTCTCCGCCGGCACCGTCTTCACGGCCCTGCACCGCGGGCCCGCCGTCTGGGACGAGACCTGGGCCCACGTCGCGAAGGTCGCCGCGCTCACCCGGGCCGTGGACGCCTCCCACCTGGTGGTCATCCCCGAGTTCTGGCGCGACCCGGTCACCGGCGAACGCACCGAGGAACCCGCCCTGACGGCCGGACAGTTCGCCGACCTGGCGGCCGGCCTCGAACGCCTCGGCCGCGCCGTCCGCGACGAGTTCGGCCTCGGCATCGTCGTCCACCCGCACGCCGACACGCACGTCGACACCGAGGAGAACGTCACCCGCCTCCTCGACGCCACGGACCCGGCGGTGGTCGACCTCTGCCTCGACACCGGGCACTACGCCTACTGCGGCGGCGACAGCGTCAAGCTCATCGAGACCTACGGCGAGCGCATCGGCTACCTCCACCTCAAGCAGGTGGACCCGGCGATCCTCGCCGACGTCATCGCCCACGAGGTCCCCTTCGGACCGGCCGTCCAACGCGGCGTCATGTGCGAACCGCCCACCGGCGTCCCCGAACTGCCACCCGTCCTGGCGGCGGCCCAGGCCCTCGGCACCGACCTCTTCGCCATCGTCGAACAGGACATGTACCCGTGTCCCCCCGACCAGCCACTGCCGATCGCCGAACGCACGCGGCGCTTCCTGTCCTCCTGCGGGGCCTAGGCGCGGCACGCTTCCCGACGGGCCCGGCCACGGCGCGACCCCTCGGGGCCGGGTGCCCGCCGGGGCCTGCGGCCCCAGGGCTTGGGCGGTGCCGGGCCGGGGCTTCGCCCCGGCACCCGGCCCCGGGGGCGGCCCGGGCCAGGGCCGGGGCTCCGCCCCGGCACCCTGGCTCGCCGTCGGGTGGTCTCGGCCCGTGGCTCCGCCCCGGTCCCCGGGGGGCGCGGTGCGCTCCGGGGCCTGCGGCCCGGGCCCTGGGGTTGCCGTTGGGTGGTCTCGGCCCGTGGCTCCGCCCCGGTCGCGGGGGGCGCGGTGCGCTCCGGGGCCTGCGGCCCCGGGGGCTTGCGGGCCTGCGGCCCGTGCCGGGGGCTTCGGCCTGGTGCCGTGGGGCCTGCGGCTCGCGCCTGGGGGTTGCTGTCGGGTGGTCTCGGCTCGGGGCTTCGCCCCGGACCCGGGGCCGGGGTGCCCTGCGGGGCCTGCGGCCCCGGTGCCCCGGTGCCTCTCGGGGCCTCGGGGTCCTC